>JAKQKF010000124.1 GCA_029560815.1 bacterium | reverse complement strand
GGTGAGTCCCGCCGGGAGCACATCTTCGACGACCACATCCTCGGCATCGGCATCGCCGCGGTTGAAGAGCTGGATGACAAAGCGGTAGGTCTCGCCGGCCATGACAGTGGTGAGCTTGGGTCCGCCATCCGCTTCGCGCACCCACTTGGCCGCGACTTCTATATCGGCGCTAAAGTCATCATTGATGATGTTTCCGCGGGCTCGGGCATCGGTGATGGTCAGCGGGGTTTCGTCGGCAAGGAGGGCACCGCTGAGGCGGACGAAAAAGTGCTCATCCGGTTCGACCCGGTTGTCGGCCACGTAGATGATGCGGATCCGCTTCATGGTCTCGCCGGCGGGGATGGTCAAACGGTCATTGGCGGGCACGTAATCGTTGTCCGCAGCCAGGGCGGTGCCGTCGGCGGTGAAATAGTCCACCCAGACATCCTGACTGGCCGGATGGGAAAGCTCGACGCGGAAGCGGCCGCGCTTCTCGTCGGGCAGATCGTTCTCGGGACTGTCACCCTCATCCGCGCCGTCGTTGACGATCGAGACGGTGGGGAGGGGATCGTTATCGACGATGGTGCCCGTCGCGCTGTTGTCAAGCACAGCGATGGGCATATTGCTGTTTTCGGTCCGGGCGCTGATGATGGTGACGGTGAAGGTCTCGTTGCCCTCATAGATGTTGTCATCGATGGTAAGGACGGGCGCCAGACCGCGGTTGCTGGCGTTGAGCGGGATCGGCACGGTGCGGACACTCGCATCAGGACCGGAATAGTCGGCCGGATAGGCGGCCGTGCCGGGGTTGATGGTGTAGGTGACGATAATGCGCTCGCCGGTGTCGTTGGCCCGGTCGAGCTCGACCCGCATGTAGAAATCGGGATCATCCTCCGGGCGATTGAGATCCGGGACGTTGACGATCGAGGGCAGATTGACCTGCGCCAGACCGGCGATGGCATAGAGAAACATGAACGCGAAGATGATAGCACTTTTTTTCACGGTGCCTCCTGGTTTAAAATAATGAGCGACGCCTCCGGCAGCAGCAGTCGCCGAGTCCGGAGATGCAATAGCATGCTCCAGGATCAGCTTGCGCCGGCTGGCCTCAAGCGGCATGGGTGCGGCTGGGTGAGCCCCACCTTGCCTTATCAATTCCCCTTGTGCAAATGGATTACGACGAACAAAAACTGTTGGTTAGGTAGTGCAGATAAAACTGAGGAAATGCCGTGCGAAGGATGCTGTTGCGCGGGAGTCAATACCAGTGCTGCTGTTGTTTAATGTAACAAATATAGGCTAAAAAAATTCCAAAAGAAAGAAAAATTATACATAATCGTTATAAATAACGAATATTATTGCATTATTTACAATCTGAAAAAGTCAAGCAAATTGTGGCCCATTATTTGCCCTCAATATGGTAATCCGTCGCCGCCGGAGCAGGCATGTCTGTAACCTTAATAATTACAATCTATATGTCGACCATTATTCATCCGCGTGTGGCGGCGGGGCCACATCTTGTGAGGAGGCTATGAGACCATTCCCTTTCCTGACCATCCTGTTCTATCTGCTCGTCTCCCTTCCCCTTTTCGCCCAGCCGGCGGACCATCGCCGGCTCATCTACAGCCATCCCCTGACCTCGGCCGCCCCGGGCCAGGGCGAAACCATTTACAATATCGACGGGGAGTTCGATGCGGTCAAGGGGTGGAACGCAGAGCATACCACCAGCCAGCTGCAGATCCATCTCGCAAAACCGCTGCCCCTGGAAGGGACGCTGGCCGTCAAGGTCACCAATTTCAATCCGGCCGAACAGTGGGTGGATGATCTCAAGCTGCACATCATCAACCTCTATTCCCGGATCTATACCAACAACAAGGAGATCTTTGACACGGACGGCTCCTGGATCCATATCCGCACCGGCAGCGGCTATTCCACCATGCCGGGCAGGGCCGGATTCAAGGTGCTGGCCGCGGCGCGCGGCATCGGCACCCGCGATGAGGTCACCTGCGTTGAGGATTATCTTTGGCGCCTGGGCCGCATCTATGAATTTCGCATCACCTGGACGAGAGAGCGGGTCTATGCCTTTCTGGACGGCAACCTGATGGCGGAGCTTGCCTTCACGGGGCAGATCGAGCCGTTCAAATATCTTCTCATCGGCAAGGATAACCTGATCTGGGGCTATTGTGCTCAGCCGGGACCCTGGTATTTCGATCTGCGCGTCTACGAAAAAGGAGAAGCGGTGGTGGTAGAGGACAAGGTGCCACCGGCAGCGCCAAACCATGTCACGGTTCGGCCGCTGGCGGTGGTCCGATAGGGGGGGGGAGGGGCTCAGCAGCAGCTGCGGCTGCCGCCGAAGCCGACAATGAAGCGTTCCTCAAAGAGATAGTGGGCATGGTCTATGAGCAGATCGCCGTACATGTTGGCGACCTGCGCGATGCGATCATCCCAGAAAATAGTGGCATCGCCAAACTGCATTCTGTTTGCAGCAGGGAGTTCCGCTTGGGCAGCCTCGACCAGGCTGAGCTTGGGGCCGCCTCAGCCAAAACCGGCGATGACAACCTGATAGGAGAGCGGCCCCTTTTCCGCAGCCTTGAGGAGGGCCTTTTCTGCGCGTTCCGTTAAACTGATCATTCCCGCTGGTCACTCCATTTTATTTTCACCCGGGTCAATTACCTGCCGCATCTTCATAACAACCCTATAGCTTATCACATTTTCGTCAAATAATCAAGCCTTTTCGTCGGCTCTTTCCACTCTCTCCGACAAAGTGCGGCGCAGGTCGCATTTGTTAAAAAAAATAAAAAGTACTTGATATAGTCTCGCTGATTAATTATAATGAACTATACGCGCCCATCTGGCTTGGATCGACCTGGCGAATCTCTAAAAGGGAGTGGCAGGTGAAAATTCAGACGACGTGTCCCTACTGCGGATGTGGCTGTGGAATGCTCCTGGAGGTGGAGCAAGGCGTGGTTCTGGCTGCCGCGCCGCAAAGAGATCACCCTGTGAGCCGAGGCACCCTCTGTATCAAGGGGTGGAACGGCCACCAAATCATTCATCACCCCGATCGCCTCACCCAACCCCTTCTTCGTATCAACAACCGCCTCAAACCCGTAAGCTGGAACAAAGCGCTCTCCTATGCCGCCGAAAGGATCGCCGGAGTGCAAAAAGCCCATGGCCGGGATGCGCTCGGGGTGATCGGTTCCCTCAAGACGACCAATGAAGCCTCCTATCTGCTCGGCAAGCTGGCGAGGTCGGTGCTGCAAACCCCCCATCTGGATGCCCCGCTCCGTTTTGACCACGCTCCCTCCCTGCGCGTCCTGCGTGAGCAGAGCGGGTTCGCCAATGCCACTGCTGCGCTCGCCGACATTGAGAAGGCGGGGGTCATTCTGGTCATCGGCGCCGATGCCAAAGCGCAGAATGCCCGCGCCGGCTCCCTGCTCCTGCAGGCCGCCAAACGGGGTGTTCCGGTTATTCAGATCGATCCCCGCCAGCAGGAGCACAGCCGTTTTTTCCGTTTGCACCTCCGGCTGCGCCCCGGCACCGACCTGGCTCTGATCAACGCCCTCAGCCATATCCTGCTCGCGGAAGGCTGGCAGGCGCCGGGCGTCACCGGGCTTGCCAAGCTGCGCGATGACGGCCTCGACCGTTTCACGCCCGGCTACGCAGAAAGCGTCTGCGGCGTCGGGCAGGATGAGCTTCGCACCGCCGCTGAGTTGATCGGCAAGGCCTCCTCTCTGCTCATCCTCTTTGGCACCGGCATCACCCAGCAGGCCAACGGCACGGCCAATGTCCGGGCCCTCTGGAATCTCGCCCTGCTCACAGGCAGCATCGGCCGTGAGGGCGGGGGGCTCCTGCCGCTGCTGACCTCCAACAACAGCCAGGGGGCGGCCGATAGCGGTCTGATGAGCGAATGGGGGCCGGGCCAGCGCGACCTGCGCGAGGCCGAGGCCCGCCGCGCGATCGAATCGGCCTGGGGCTGCAGTCTGCCCTCCCAAAAGGGATTGACCCTCCAGGAGATGCTCGATCAGGCCGGCGGCCGCATTCGTGGTCTCTACGTCGTCGGCGAGAACCTCGCCTGGAGCGCCCCGGAGAGCGCCAAAACCCTGGCGGCGTTTGACAAACTTGATTTTCTCCTCGTGCAGGAGCTTTTTCTGACCGAGACGGCGGCGAGGGCGGATCTGGTCCTGCCCGCCGCCAGCTTCGCCGAGCAGGAGGGAAGCTATACCAGCCTGGAGCGCCGCATCCAGCGCGTGCGCCGCGCCATCGCCCCGCTCAAGGGCTGCAAACCCGACCTCGAGATCATCCAGCTGCTGGCCAACGCCCTCGGGGCGGGCTGGCCGGTGCGGAAGGCTGAAGAGCTCTTTTCCGAGATGCAGCAGTTCATGCCCTGCTACAGCGGCATCAGCTGGAAATCGATCGGCCGGCCCGGCGGGGTCCTCTGGCCCGCCCACACAGACGACGAGGAGTGCATCCTCTATCGCAAACTGATCGGCGACCGCCAGGGCGCCTTCACCGAGGTGACCGCCGGCCTCCCCTTTGGCGAAGAGCCCGATGAGGAGTATCCCTTCTCACTGATCACCGGCAGGCCACTCTTCCACCGCCGTTCCGGAACCCTGGTCACGCGTTCCTTCACTCTTGACAAGGAGGACCCGGTCGCCACCGTCGAAATCAACACCGATGACGCCAAGACGCTTAAATTGCGCAGCGGCTGGCAGGTCCTGGTCAAGACCCGCCGCGGCGAGGTGCGCCGCACCGTCATCGTCACCCGTGCCGTGCCGCCCGGGACACTCTTCCTCCCGATCCACCACAAGGACGGCCTGACCCAATCCCTGATGCCGTCCATGCTGGAACCGGAATCGGCCATTCCGCAGATGAAACTATGCGCCGCCAAATTGGAGATGGTTTGATGCAGGCAGGAACACGGCTGGTCGTCAGCAAGCAGGCCTTTCTCGAAAATTTGTCACTCTGCATGCAAAAGATGACCGTCATCGGTCCGCAAAAGCTTGCCGGCGGCGAAGTGACCTTCGGGCCGCTTCGCTCCCTGCGCAGGCTGACTTTCGATTATGTCAACGATCTTGATCCGCTCAAGCGCTTCTTCCTCCCGCCGCGCGAGGTGCTCTTTGCGTACGATACCTCGGGCAGCAAGCCCCGGCTCAGCCAGCCGCCGCCGGAAAAACCCCGTGTGCTCTTTGGCATCCGTTCCTGCGATGTGCAGGGGTTGGTCCACATGGATGGATTTTTCCAGGGGGCCTATTACGACGAGCTCTACCTGGCCAGGCGCAAGAACACCCTGATCATCAGCCTGGCCTGCAATACGCCCAACGAAAGCTGTTTCTGCATCTGCTGCAACGGCGGTCCCTGGCTGGAGAGCGGCTTCGATCTGCAGCTGACCGATCTCGGTGAAGAGTTTCTCATCGACGTCGGTTCCGGCGCCGGCCGCCGCTTTCTTGAGGAGTGGAAAGTGCCGGCCGTGAAGGCAGGCAGGCGCGATGAGAGCCGCCGCCGCGAGCTTATGGAAGCCTGCGACGCCCGCATGCTCCCCACCGCCTATCTCGCCAAGGCCTGCATCCAGATCACCAACAATCGTGTGCGCGAGGAGCTCTGGGAAGAGATGGGTTCCGAATGCTTCAGCTGCGGGGGGTGCACCCACGTCTGTCCCTGCTGCACCTGCTTCGACGTCATCGACTGCCCCGACGGGGCGCAGAGCGGAGCCCGCATCCGCTGCTGGGATTCCTGCCAGTATGCCGGCTTTACGCGCGAGGCTTCGGGTCATAATCCGCGCGCCAGGGCCAAGGAACGGGTCAAACGCCGCTTTTACCACAAACTGAGTTACGCCTACATCCAGCAGGATGGTCACCCTGGTTGCGTCGGCTGCGGCCGCTGCATCACCGTCTGCGAGGCCTTCGGCCTTCTCGATATCAGCGCGGTGGTCAAGCGGTTGCGCCGGGATGGACAGTGAGCCTATGGAAAACATCTATCTGCCCGACCTCGCCGTCATCGACCGGATCGTCGATGAGACCCATGACATCAAGACATTCACCCTGAGCCTGATCTCGCGCGAGCTGAGGAAGAATTTCCGTTTCAAGTCCGGCCAGTTCGTCGAGGCCTCGGTCTTCGGCGCCGGTGAAGCCCCCTTCGGCTTCGCCTCCAATCCCAACCATCCGGAGCAATTCGACATCACGGTCCGGGCCGCAGGGATTGTGACCCGGGCCATGCACGCTCTTAAACCCGGCGGTTTTATGGGCATCCGCGGCCCGCTCGGTAACTGCTTCCCGCTCGAGGAGGTCAAGGGGCAGGATATCCTTTTCATCGCCGGGGGCATCGGGCTGCCGCCGCTTAAATCCCTGATCGATCCGATGCTCGACTGCCGGGGTGATTTCGGCCAGTTCATCATTCTCTACGGCGCGCGCACGCCCGCCGACCAGGTCTACAAGCCACTGCTCAAGCAGTGGAGCGAACGGGGTGATATCACCCTGCTCCAGACCGTGGATACTCCCGATCCGGACTGGAAGGGGCCGGTGGGGGTGGTGACCACCCTCTTCGAAAAGATCAAGCTCGACGTTGACCGCACGGTCGCTTTCACCTGCGGCCCGCCCGTGATGATCCGCTTTGTCATCCAGGAGCTGCTGGCCATGGGCTTCGCCGAGGAGCGCATCATCTCCACCCTCGAGCGCTATATGAAGTGCGGGGTGGGCAAGTGCGGCCACTGCGCCATCGGCCACAAGTATATTTGTGTGGACGGACCGGTCTTCTCGTGGCGCCAGATCAAACGGCTGCCGGAACGATGAACGGAGTGGTGGAAAATACAGCCTGGACGAACCTGCGTGCGGGCGAATTTCCCCTGCGGCAGAGTGAGGGCATAACCGTCGTGCTTGGCATCGGCAATCCCCTCTGCGGCGATGACAACCTTGGCTGCGAGACGGCCCGCCTGCTGAACTCCTGCGGCTTCGCCCACGCCCTGGTCTGCGAGGAGGTGCCTGAGAATTATACTGCGGAGGTCAAGGCGCTCCGGCCCCGCGCGATCATCCTCATTGATGCCGTCGATTTCTCCGGGACGCCGGGCGAAATCATCTCTCTGCGCCGGGAGCAGCTGCGCAGCGATCGTTTCAGCACCCACAAGCCGGGCCTCGCGCTGCTCATGCATTATCTGGAGGCTGAAACCGGCGCGGATGTGACGCTCATCGGTGTACAGCCTAAAAACCGGGCGCTGCATGCGCCCATCAGCCCGGAGGTGAAGGAGAGCATCACCTGTCTGGCTCAGCTCCTCGCCGGTCCGGCCCTGCCGGCCGAATCGGGAACGGCATGATGCGCGGCCGGCGCTGCGCGCTGCGCGCGGAACCGGCGGCTCCACAGCGAAAGGGAAAAGCACGATGTCCAGCGTGATCCTCTTGTTCCTCTTGCCCTTCATCGGAGCTGTGCTCTGTGCGCTCCTGCCCGCAAGGCATGCCGACAAGTGCGCCATGGGGGCGGCGGGGGGGATGGTGCTCAGCCTCCTCTGGCTGCTCCTGGCCAAACCCGAGGGGAGCTGGCTAAGCCTGCCCTTGACCTGGCGATGGCTGGAGGGCTATTTCCGGGAGGGCCTCTTCGGTTTCCTCCTCGACGGTCTCTCCCTGCTCCTGCTGCTGGTGGTCGTACTGCTCGGCTTTCTGGTCGTGCTCTACGCCACCGCCTATCTCGGCGCGGGCAACCGGGAGCATGCCGGCGCTGAGGGCAAGCCCCGCCATCACGCCTGGCTGCTGCTCTTCATCACCGCCATGATCGGCGTCGCTCTCTCCCCGAACCTGCTGCAGCTCTATTTTTTCTGGGAGATGACCACCCTCTGTTCGTGGGCGCTGATCTCGCACTATCGCAATCCGGAATCGCTGCGGGCCGGTTTCAAAGCCCTGCTGATGACCTTTTCGGGTGGTCTCTTTTTCGCTCTCGGGCTGGTCCTGCTTTATGTCCATACCGGCAGTTTTGCCTTCGATGCCCTCTCTGATCTGGCTCCCCGGATGCGTCTGTGGGTATTTCTCTTTTTTGCGGTCGCGGCGTGGGCCAAATCGGCCCAGTTCCCCTTTTTCACCTGGCTGCCGGATGCGATGGCCGCCCCGACCACGGTGAGCATGTATCTGCATGCTGCGGCCATGGTCAAGGCGGGTGTTTTTCTCATGGTGCGTCTGGCTCTGGCCAATCCCGGCCTCCCCTGGGCCGCCGGTCTGATCGTCTCCATCCTGGCGGTGGTGACCATGCTGCTGGCACTCTGGTTATTTTTCTTCCAGGATGATCTGAAAAAGCTGCTCGCCTATTCGACCATCGCCCATCTCGCCTATGTCTTTCTGGGCGTAGGGGTGGCGATCATGGGCAGCCGGCTGGGCGGCTATGCCGGAGCGATGCACATCATGAACCACAGTGTCGGCAAGGGGCTGCTCTTTCTGAGCGTCGGGGTGCTCAGCTATACCGCCGGCACCCGCAGGATATCAGAACTCTCCGGCGTCGCCCGGACCTCGCCTCTGGCGGCCATGGCCTTTGTGGTCGGCATGCTGGCGATACTCGGTGTGCCGCCTTTTTCGGGATTCTGGAGCAAATTCTATCTCATGGTGGCGGCGCTCAAACTGGGTGGAGTATCGGGCTGGCTGCTGCTGATACCGTTTGCCCTGGAGATTGCTGTGGCGTTTGCCTGGTTTCTCCACATCGGCCACAAGGTCTTTTTCGGACCCGCTTCCGGCCCCGTTGCCAAAGCGGGCGCCGTACCCGGCGTCATGGCCGCTGTGCTGATCGTTTTGATGCTCCTCACCCTGCTCGCCCCCTGGGTCGCGATGCAGTTGATGGGAACAATGGGATTATAGCGGAAGGCATTCCCGTATTCCAACGCGAGGATTCGCAAGATGAACACATTCTTCTCCGCGCAGGGAATCTATCTGGCTGGTGCGCTCCTCGCCTTGTTTCTGGGCGGAAAGCGCAAGCTGGTCGGTTGGGTGGCCTTCGGAGCGGCCGCACTTGGCACCCTGCTGATCCTGACCATTGTCCTCGGGGTGTTCCGTGGGGGGCCGGTTTCGACCGGTTTGCCTCTCCTGCAGATCCCGGGCCTGGGGGCGGCCCTGATCTATCAGATCGACTATCTCAGCGCCCTTTTTCTCGCCATCATCGCCATCGTCAGCCTCCTGGTTACCCTCTATGCGCAAAAATTCATGCAGATCGCGCACTACCGCTCCGGCAGCCTCCGCTACTTTTACAGTGTGCTGCTGGTATTTTTCGCGGCTGTACTGAATGTGGTCGTGGTGGCCGACCTCTTTTTCTTTTTCGTCTTTTGGGAAATCATGACGCTGACCTCCTATCTCATGGTCATCTTCAGGCACGAGGAGCGGGCGCGGCTGCGCGCAGGCTATAAATATTTTCTCATCACCCATGTGGCCACGATCTTTCTTTTCATCGGTGGCATCCTGCTCTATCGCTTCTCCGGCTCTTTTTCGTTCTCCTTTCTCAAGATAGCGATGGCGGAGATGCAGCAGAGCCAGCCCGGCCTGCTCCATTTCATTCTGGGCTGTTTCTTCCTCGGATTCGCCACCAAGGCGGGCATTCTGCCCATGGGCGACTGGCTGCCCGATGCCTATCCTGCGGCACCGGCCCCGGCCAGTGCGGCCTTTGCCGGCTCGATGACCAAATTGGGAATTTATGGCCTTGTGCGCGTTTTTTGCGGTCTGCTGCCCATCTCCACCCACAGCCAGATCTGGGGGCTCATCATCGCCTCGTTCGGAGCGGTTTCGATCCTGGTCGGGACCATGACCGCCCTGGTGCAGGATGATGCCAAGCGGCTGCTTTCTTTCCATGTCATCGGCCAGATGGGCTATATGTTTCTCGCCATCGGCATCGGACTCCATTTCATCGGGACGCAGCCGGTGATAGGCATGATCGGACTTGGCGCGGGCATTTTCCATTTGATCAATCACGTCAGCTATAAATCATGCCTTTTTTTCAACGCCGGGTCGGTTTTTTACAAGACCGGCACCCGGGACATCAACAAGGTCGGCGGTCTGGTCCGCATCATGCCCATTACTGCCGCGGCCACGATCATCGCGTCGCTCTCGATTGCCGGCATCCCCCCGTTCAGCGGCTTCGCCAGCAAATGGCTGATCTATCAGTCGGCGCTGCGCGGTGGCTTCAGCGAGCCCTTTTTTATCCTCCTGGCTCTGGTCGCCATATTCATCTCCGCCGTCACGCTCGCCTCGTTTATCAAATTTTTCGGTGCGATCTTTTTCGGCAAGTATACCGATAACGGCAGCAGGGCCAAACCGGGGGATGTGCCGCTGGCCATGCGCCTGCCGCAGAATTTTCTCGCCACCCTCTGCATTCTCTTCGGTCTGGTGCCGCAATGGCCAATAGGGTGGATCCATCGCAGCATCGCCTATCTCTTCCCGGCGGGCTCGATGCCGACAGCAGCATCGACCTTTGGCGGAGGGATCTTTCGCGGCTTTTCGCTCAACGCGGCGGGCAGCCCGGCCGCCTGGAACGCTCTCCTGCTGACGATCATCTTCGGCCTGTGCGCCCTGCTGGCGTGGGGCATCTTTCGCGCCGGCGGCGCCCGGCAGCGGACCGTCGAAACCTGGTACTGCGGCGAGGAGTTGAGCGACCAGGATGCGCGCTACCGCGCGCATGGATTCTATCTCCCCTTCAAACAGCTTTTCCGGCTGCGCATCGGCCGCTATGAACGGCCGGGCATCTATCCGACCATCGCCTGGCCGAAAAAGCTCTTCAGGAAAGAACCGGCCTTCAACCGGGTTATTGATATCGACCGCTGGTTCTACCGGCCCCTGGCGCATTCGTCGATGAAACTGATGCGCCTCTTCAGCGCCACCCACAGCGGCGCTCCCCATCTCTATTTGTTGTGGCTGGCGGTCGGAGCTGCGCTGGCCCTATTTATCCTCTTCACCCTATCCGGCGGCATGTAGTAGAAGGAGGCACGCTTGGCCATGACTGCACAAGAGATGCTTAACCATCTCAACAACAAGTTCGGAGCCCGCATCCGCCGTACCGAAAACCCGGTCCCCGATATGTTCCTGATCCATATCGACCGCAACGACAGCGTTGCGGTCAACCGCTATCTCTTCCATGATCTCTCCGGCCGTTTTGTCGTCGCGGTCGGCACCGATTACCGCAGCGAATCCGGCGGCTACCTGGTCGATTATGTCTACTCCTTCCCGGCGCACCATTTCTTCGTCACCGTGCGGCTGAACCTGCCGGAGAAAGACCTGTGGATCGAGGCGATCACCGGAGCGGCGGATATTCCGGCGGCCAACTGGGCGGAGCGGGAGATCCAGGACATGCTCGGCATTCCCCTGCGCAACCATCCCGATCCGCGCCGGCTCATGCTGGCTGATGACTGGCCGGCGGATCTCCATCCCCTGCGCCGGGACATGCCGCTGCAGACCTATCCGGACAAGGCCGTGGGGATGACCCCCATCTTCAAGGAGCCCCCGGAAGGGGCGACGGTCGTGCCGATCGGCCCCTTTTTTCCGGTGCTGGAGGAGCCGGCCCAGTTCCGTCTCTTCATAGAGGGTGAGAGGGTGGTCGGCGGCGATTACCGCGGCTTTTACAATCATCGCGGTGTCGAAAAGATCGCCGACAGCCAGCTCAACTATAACCAGGTGCCGTTCCTCGCGGAACGGATCTGCGGTATATGAGGGTCGGTACACAGTACGGCGTACTGTCAAGCAGTAGAGAAAGCAGCAGAAATTGAGGTCCCGGCCCGCGGGCGTTTCATTCGTGTCATTTGTCTTGAGCTTGAGCGCATCCAGAGCCATTTGCTCTGGCTCGGCATCGCCGGCCATATCATCGGCTTTGATACAGTGCTGATGCAAGCCTGGCGCATCCGCGAACCGGTGATGTGGCTTTGCGAAAAGATCACCGGTAACCGCAAGCTTTTAGGCATGAATCTGGTCGGCGGTGTCCGCCGCGACGTCCCGAAGGAGCAGCACAGCGAACTGCTCGAGGTGATCGCCAGGGTGGAGAAGGAGAGCAAGGCAGTCCTCGAGGCCATCGCCGGCGATACCACCCTCCAGGCGCGCTGCGAGAAGGTCGGCGTCATCACCCCCGAAGATACCATCGCCCTGGCCCTGCTCGGCCCTACTGCCCGCGCTTCCGGCATCGGCATCGATATCCGCATCGACCATCCCTACGCCGCCTATCCCGAACTCGGGTGCGAGGTGATGGTCGAGCAGGGGTGCGACATCTGGTCGCGGGTGCTGGTGCGCCTGCGTGAAACTCTCGAAGCGGTCCGCCTCATCCGCGACGCCCTGAGCATGATGCCAGATGGCCCGATCATGGCGGACATGCGTCAACCGATTCCCGCCGGGCGAACCGGCATCTCTTCAGTCGAAGCTCCGCGCGGCGAGACCCACCATTTCGTCATCACCGGCGAAGATCAGCGTCCTTACCGCTGGAAAGCCCGCGCGCCCACGTTTCAGAACCTGCAGGGCATTCCGGTGATGGTGACCGGTGAATATATCGCCGACGTCCCCATCGGCCTGGGCAGCATGGATCCCTGCTTTTCCTGCACTGAACGGCTCGAAACCATCGACGTGCGCAGCGGCGAGGTGCGCATCTGGAGCAGGGAGGAGCTGCGGGAGCTCTATCGCCGAAGGCACGGATTGAAGGAGCGGCTATGAACAGTTACCTGATGGCCTTTGTGCAGATCATCCTGGTGCTGCTGCTGGCGCCCCTTTTTGAGGGCGTGATGCGCAAACTGGTGGCTCTGGTCCATTCGCGCATCGGGCCGCCCCTGCATCAGCCCTACCTGGACCTTCTCAAGCTGCTGGGGAAGGAGGAACTGGTCACCACGCCGCATGCCCTCTTCCGCCACAGCGCTCTGCTCGGGCTGGCGGCCATCCTGACCACCGCCGTCCTCATCCCCATCGGCATGCTCCCGCCCCTGGAGAGTGCGGGCGACATCCTGGTCTTTATCTATCTCATAACCCTCGCCGCGGTGATGGTGGTGATCAGCGGTGTCGCCTCCGACAGCCCTTACGCCGCCATCGGCGCCTCGCGCGAGGTGATGATGCTGCTGACCGTCGAGCCGGTCATCGTCATCGCCCTGATCAGCATGGCGGTCAAGGCGGGTTCAACGCAATTCGGCGACATCATGGCCTGGCAGGCCGCCAACGCGCCCACCTTCTCGACTCTGCTCGCGGGCCTCACCCTCTTCATCGCCATCGTGGCGCAGATGGCGCGCCTTCCCTTCGATATCGTCGAAGCCGACCAGGAGATCATGGAGGGTCCCTTTATAGAGCAGAGCGGCCCCAAACTGGCCCTCTTCAAGTGGATGATCTATGCCAAGCAGTTCATCTTCGCCGCGGTTTTTATTTCGCTTTTCGTCCCCTGGCCGGTGATGCAGACGGCAGCGCTCAATTTTTTCTTCACTTTGCTCAAGATGGTGATCCTGCTGATCATCGTCGGCGTCGTTCATGTGGTTAATCCGCGGCTGCGCATCGATCAGGCCGTGCGCTTTTTCATGGCCCTGATCGTCATCGAGCTCGCCGGCCTGGCTCTGGCCCTGGTCGGCTCCTGAGAGGTGTACACCGAGACTGGCGGAAATCTACTATGCTCAAATCCAAAATAAAAGAGGCCCGGATCTGCTTCAGCAATCTGCGCGTCACCCTGCCCTATCCCTTCGGGCCGGGCGCCGAGGTGAGCGAGGGCTTTCGCGGCAAGATCGATGTCGATGCCTCTAAATGCATCGGCTGCGGAGGCTGCGCCAACGTCTGCCCGTCGCGGCTGATACGCTGCTACGATGAGGGCGAAAAGACGCGGATGGAGTTCATCCTCGACCGCTGCACCTATTGCGGACGCTGCGCCGAAGTTTGTCCCGAAGGGGCGATCACCATGACCCAGCTCTTCGAATCGGCGACCGACGACAAGACCGATCTCTACATCGAGCAACAGCTCTACATGCTCACCTGCAAGCGCTGCGGACGCTGCTTCGAGACCGAAAACGCCATCGACCACATCCCCACGCGGCGCATGCGCAAGGGCCGCAACTATGTCGGATCCTCCATGCCCCACGGTGCGCCGGGGGAGAGGGAGGCCTCATGATCACCGGCCAGACCCTTCTCACGCTGACGACAGCGATCCTCATCACCGCCATGGCCGCGGTGGAGATCCGCAATCTGCGCGCTGCCGCCTGGGCCTATCTTGTCAATTCCGTCCTGCTCTGCCTGATCATCATCGCCTGCGCCCGCTTGTACGATAATGAAGGGCTTTACCTCTGGGCGGCCACTTGCCTGCTCTTCAATGTGGTGCTCATCCCCTGGCTCCTGCTTCGTTTCATCCGGGGAGTTCCCCCCATCGAGAACAAGCCGATCCCGGGCTTTGTCTTTTCCATGGTCATGATGACGGTAATGATCGTGGTGCTCTTTCAGCTCTTCCGCGGCGTCGCCGCCGATGTGGCCCCCGCCATCGCGGAGGAACCCGGGCGCAGCCTGCTCGCCGGGGCTGCGACCCTCTTCAGTCTCGGGATCTGGACCCTGCTTTCACGGCGGGATCTCATCAAAATCACCATCGGCCTCGCCCTGATGGAGAACGGCGTCCACCTGATCCTGCTCGCCCTCGCCCCGCAGCTCAAGGAGAGCACCATGATTGGGATACTCGTCAATGCTGCCCTGGCCGTTTTTATCCTGCTTTATCTGGGCGCCGATGTTTACAGGGTATTCGGCACCACCGATTCGGCGCGGCTCTCGGAGCTCAAGAGATAACGAGGTGACCATGGTACAGATCGATTCCATTCTCCCCCTCTTCCTGATTCTCTGGCCGCTTTTGGGCGCACTGCTGGTCTTTTTGGCCGGCAGAGGCGGGCTCCGCTGGGGCCGGGAAGGAACAGCCATCCTGGTCATGATCGTCCAGCTGGCGCTCTCGATCTGTCAGAGCAGTGCCTCCCTCGGGGGCAAGCTCCTGCTCTTCGGCAGCGGACTGCGGGTGGACGGCCTCAGCGCCCTGATGGGGCTGCTGATCAACGGCGTGGTGCTCCTCGTCCTCATCCAGGCGGCGCGCTACATGAAAAGGGAGGAGGAGCATGGTCTTGCCGATCGTAAAAGCCTGCTCCTCTTCTACATGCTCGTGCTGATTTTCACCGCCGCGATGAACTGGACGGTCACGACCAACCACCTCATCCTTCTTTACGTGGCCATGGAGGCCTCGACCCTCGCTTCGGCTTTGCTGGTCGCTTTTTACCGTAAAAAAGCCTCTCTGGAGGCGGGCTATAAATATGTGCTGCTCGTCATCGTCGGCATGACCTTCAGTCTGCTCGGCATGGTGCTGCTCTTCTCGGCCGCGCAGCCCCTGCTGGGAGCGAATGCGCTTTTGCTCACCCACATGGGGCAGGTGGCGCGGCTCGTGCCGAAGAATGTCGCCCTGGTGGGGGTCGGATTGATGACGGTGGGATTCGCCACCAAGGCGGGTGTGGTCCCCTTTCACGCCTGGCTGCCCGATGCCCACTCCGAAGCCCCAACACCGGTCAGCGCCCTGCTCTCCGGCCTGATCATCAAACTGGGGGCTTACGGCCTCGCCCGCACCGTTACCCTCTTCGCCCCCGTCTTAAGCGGGATCGCCCCCTTCATCGCCCTGCTCGCCTCTGTGAGCATGCTGGCCGGCATCATCATGGCGCTGGTTCAGGACGATCTCAAGCGGATGCTCGCCTTTTCGAGCGTCAGCCAGATCAGCTACCTCTTCATCGGATTGGGACTTGGCACCCATCTCGGGGTTTACAGCGGCCTCTTTCACATGGTCAATCACACCCTGATCAAGGCTCTGCTCTTCCTGAGCGTCGGTGCGGTCATGTATGCGACCGGCGGGGAACGGCGGATCTCCCGGCTGGGAGGGCTCGCCGGCAGGATGCCGGTCACCTCCTTCTGTTTTATCTTGGGCGCTCTCGCTTTGGGCGGCCTTCCGCCGCTTAACGCCTTTTTGAGCAAGTTTTCGCTCTTTCTGGCTCTCGGCGAGGCGCATCTCTGGTGGGCGGTGGCGATAGCGATCCTCACCGGATTGCTCACCCTGGCGTGCCTGGTGCGCGCCGGTTACAAGGTCTTCTGGGCCCCCGCCGCCGGCGATGCCTCTCCCGCAGCCGCGGAGGTGCGCGAGGTGCCTTTTTCGCTATATATCAGCATGGTGATCCTCGCCGGCCTCTGTCTTTTGACCGGTCTCTTCCCGAATATCCTCTACCCGCTGCTGGAGAGTGCCACCCGGGCGGTGCTGACCGTCTGGTAACAGGAGAGACGTATACCATTTGAAAGGTTCAGGCATGTTCAAGAAGCTGTGCGCAAAGGCCTTTCCCAAGGCGCTGTGGGTCTACCACACCAACTGCGCGGCCTGCAACGGCTGCGACATCGAGATCATTAACGTGCTCACGCCCTATTACGACGCCGAACGCTTCGGCATCAAGCTGGTGGGCTCGCCGCGCCATGCCGATGTCCTGCTGGTGACCGGCGGGGTCTCGCGTCAGATCGCGCCCGCTTTGCAGCGCCTCTACGAGGCCACTCCCGATCCCAAACTGGTTTTCGCGATCGGCTCATGCGCCTGCGGCGGGGATGTATTCTATGACAGCTATAACATGTACGGCGGGGTGGACAAGGTCATCCCGGTGAATTTCTACGTTTCGGGCTGCCCGCCACGGCCGGAGGCGATCCTCTACGGTGTGGCCGTCGCCCTGGGA
>JAKQKF010000112.1 GCA_029560815.1 bacterium | reverse complement strand
CTCCGGCACCTCTCCGAAAATATGTCTTCGCCGGGAATCGACCTCATGAAGCGGAGGGAGGGGGATTCGAACCCCCAAGGGCTTGCGCCCGGCGGTTTTCAAGACCGCTGCCTTGCCTGTTAGGTCTATCCCTCCCGGCAGTTGTCAATTTACAAATTATTATAAAGATAGTCAAACATTATTTGCATCCGGCCCGTTACTCACCTCTCAGGCGCGCACAAATTTCTTGCCCGGCAGCTGGGTGACCAGATTTTTCAGTTCCAGCTGCAGGAGCTGCGAAAGGATGGTGAACACCGGTTTGCCCAGCGCCAGGGCGATTTGATCAACATGTTGAGCCTCCTGGCTGAGCACCCCCAGCAGCTGCTCTTCGTCGGCGGTAAGCCCCATCCCCGGCAGGTCGAGCTGCTGACTTGGCGGCCGCTCATCTGCCATACCAATCTCCACGAGGACATCCTCCACCCCCTGCACGAGCTTGGCGCCCTGCTGGATGAGATGGTTACACCCCCACGCCCGGGGATTGGTGATATTGCCCGGCACCGCCATCACCTCACGGTTATATTCCAGAGCGTCATACGCGGTAATCAAGGCTCCGCTCCCCTCACCGGCCTCAATCACCAGCGTGGCCGCGGCAAGTCCGGCGATAATCCGGTTACGGCGGGGAAAATGGGGGGCGTCCGGCTGGGTCCCGAGCACATACTCCGAAAGCAGGGCGCCGTGCTCCGTGACCATCCTTGCCAAGCGGCGGTTTTCGCCGGGGTAGATCTGATCCAGCCCCGAACCGAGCACCGCTATGGTCAGCCCGCCTTGCGCGATCGCCTCGCTGTGCGCGATGGTGTCGATGCCGCGGGCCAGACCACTGACAATCACCAGTCCGCGCTGGACCAGCTCGCGCGTCAGCCTCCTGGCGACAATCTGACCATACTCGCTGGGGGCCCGCGTGCCAACCACCGCCACCGCTTTGGCGGAGAGCACTTCCAGCCCGCCCTTGACGAAGAGGATCACCGGCAAATCGTAGAGGGGACGGAGCATCGCCGGATAAGCCTCGTCCCAGAGCGTCAGAATGGTCACACCCTCCTCTCGCGCCCGGCTGAGCTGCCGCGCTGCGCCCTCCAGGTCGGGATGGGACTTGATCTTCGCGGCCGTCGCCTGGTCAATACCCTCAACCTCGCACAACTGCCGGACCGAAGCGGCATAGACCGCACGTCCACTGCCGAACCGCTCCATCAGGCTGCGCAGCCTTTGCGGTCCGATCCCGGGTGTATTCCATAAACTTAACAATTCGGGAGTTGCAGATTCCATAGCACCTCCGGAAGGAAGGCGTCAATCCGCTTGGTCGACCTGCTGCAGTGTGCTCCAGATCAGGCGAATCAACTCCTCGAGGCCGTCCCCGCGTACAGCGGAGATGGCGATGGCAGGAGCATCACCGCGCAGCCGGGCTTTCAGGGGTTTGATTTTTCCCTGAATGAGATCTTTTTTGGTGTAGATCAGCAGGCGTTTTTTCTTGAGGAGATCCGGGCTGTAGGATTTCAGTTCGTTCATGAGCGTCACATAGTCCGCTTCCATTTCGTCAGAACTGCTGTCGAGCAGGATGGCCAGTATTTTGGTGCGTTCGATGTGGCGGAGAAACTGGATGCCCAGCCCCTTGCCCTCGTGGGCACCTTCGATCAGGCCGGGAATGTCCGCCACAACGTAGCTCTGGGCATCGCTGACCCGGACAATGCCCAGATTGGGGATGAGAGTGGTGAAGGGATAGTCGGCTATTTTCGGGCGTGCAGCGGAGATACGTGAAAGCAGGGTTGATTTGCCCGCATTGGGCAGCCCTACCAGTCCCACATCCGCGATCAGTTTGAGCTCGAGGGTGAGCTCGAGCTCTTCCCCCAACTCCCCTGGATCCCATTCGCGCGGAGTGCGATTGGTCGGCGTGACGAAGCGGGTGTTGCCGCGACCGCCGCGACCGCCGCGTGCGACAACCGCCTCCTCTCCCTCTTCGGTCAGATCGGCGATCAGCGCCCCGGTGTCAGCATTCCGGATCGTCGTGCCGATGGGCATGCGGATCCGCAGCGGTTGGCCGGACTTGCCGGTCATGTTGGAGCCCATGCCGTGCTGGCCGCGCTCGGCCTTGAAGAGAGTCTGATACTTGAAGTCGAGCAGGGTATGGATATGCCGGTCGGCGACAGCGATCACATCGCCTCCGTGGCCGCCGTCGCCGCCGTTAGGGCCGCCTTTGGGGACGTACTTCTCCCGGCGGAAAGCGACACAGCCCGCCCCACCGGAGCCGGCTTGCACATGTATCTTGGCGTGGTCTATAAACATAGGAAAAGGTCGAGGAAAGATGAACCTGAGGGAAAGGGGTGGCGCAGACGCAAAGCCAGAAGATCGTCCGCCACCCGGAAATTGGCGCAGCTGTTGTGTGCTTTAGCGTCCGGAGCTGAGAAGGGCCCGACCTTTTTTGCTGTCCAGACCGCTTTTTTTCAAGAGTTTCCGCATCGCGAACCAGCCGAGACGGATATTGCCATGTTCCGGCGAATTCAGCGTCCTGATCAGCTGGATGGTACCGATCTCGGGATTCAGCGCAATGATTTTGCGGATCTTGTCTTCCAGGTTATCCGCTTTGCCGCTCTCCGGCTTCGGTGCGGGGTCACGCCGTTCACTGCTGCTCCGGCCGGGCGCAGTCGCCATATCGACTTCGGCGACCGTGCCCCCCTCGCTGACGGGACCCAGCGTGCGCTCGAAATCTTTTATGGCCTCTTCAATAGTGTCACACGCCTTGAGAATGTAGTGGAACTCCAGCAGCTCAAAGACTTCGTATACTTCAGGGATCATGCGCACCAGTTTGAGATCACCGCCCTTTTCACGGATGCCTTTGATCTCGCTGATGAAAATGCCCCAGCCCGCACTGCTGACATAATCGACGTTGCCCAGGTCGATGATGATATTGTATGATCCGGCCTTGAGAAGCGTACTCAGGGCGTGCTCCAGCTCCGAGGATGTGGTGGTGTCAATATATCCGCCAACCTTGATGATCGATACACTATTCTTGGTACCCGTCTTCTCCACTGACAATTGGATGCCTTCCATTTTGAATCTCCATCAAGATTATTTTGCGATTGCAGGAGCTGGGCGTCAGACTGTCACCGCAATGTTGAGTCGAAAGCATGTCTTTCCACCAGATACCCCGTCCGGACGAGTTCTTGCAGCTAACAAATATAGCCTTTATGCCTCTAATAGTCAACAAAAATATCCGGGCGGCGGCTGTTCCGCCGGGTCAGGATGACTCGGTCTGATTGATGAACTGTTTGGCGCGCTGGATACTCTCAAAAATATCGCGGCGTTCCGGTGCGAGCTGCAGCAGATACTCCCAGTGCGCAATAGCCCGTGGAAATGCCCCCTGGTTGGCGTATATAACCCCCAGCTTCTCATGCGCTTCCTTGTTGCGCGGGTCGATCTTGAGAATACGCTGGAATTCCCTTGCCGACTCCCGAAACGCGTTGGCGCGGAAATAAGATTGCCCGAGCAGCACGCGCACCTGCGTATCATCGCCGTCCCGCGCCAGAATATCCGAGCAGATATCGATCGCCTGCCTGTACTCTTCATTGAGAAAACGGCTGAGAGCGTTTGCGTAGGCACGATCGCGGTCTGGATTATCTGTCGGAAGAGGAGGCGCTTCGCTCCCGTCCCCTGCTGCCGCCGCCTCCTGCCCGGACGCTTCCATGCCCGGTTCCGGCCAGGCCTTTCCGCCGCTTTTCTCGGCGTTCAACAGGTCGATCAGCTCATCGAAAGAGAGGCGATGGCGATCCTGCTCTTCAGCGCTTCCGGCCGTTCCGGCCGCCTCCTCCAGCCGCCACTGCCCGCTCTTGTCGGCCTCGCCGCCCTCGGTCTCCTCTACCTGCCAGTTCATCCGGGAGGCGATCTCATTCTGCAAAATCTGCTCGATGATCTCGTTCTCCAGCTCACCGCTTTCGGAAATCAGGCCGGCCTCTTCATCGATCTCGAGAAATTCCTCGAATATATCCCTGAGCGCCGGATCCGTATCCTCCGTCAGGGAGGGGTACTTTTCCCCGTCCTCCTCACCTTCCGGGACGACGACCGCCTCTTCCATCGGCGCGGCCGGGAATTTCCTGCTCTCCTCGCGGACGGCGAAAGGATCCTCAAGGCCGGCGCCGGTTTCAAGCATATCGGCAAAATCCAGATCGTCGCTGGTGATATCATCGCCGTCGCGCAGCAAAAGCGCCGGCTCCGGCAAGTCGGCCTCACCGGCCTTTTCGGGCAGATTGGTCTCGGCGCTCTCGGCCTCGGCGGCTGCAATCGCCTCCAGCGGAACGATCTCCGGCGGCAGCTCCAACAAAGCGTCATCTTCATGTACACCATCCGGGGGTTCGCTGGCCACATACTCGAAACCCAGCTCTTCCATGGAAAGATCGGGCTCTGCCGGTGCCTTGACCTCCACCGGAGCCAGTTTCACGTCCTCCGGGAACTCCTCGTCGGCAGGCTCCTCCTCCAACACCTGGCCGCCCAGCCGCTTGTCAAAAAGATCCTCAACCGGAGCATTCAGGAGCTCTTCGATCTGGTAGGAGAGGACATCGCGCCCCTGAAAATGGCTCGTGACTGGCTGCGCTGGCAGGGCCACCTTCTGACGCCCGGCAAGCGCCGGTTTGGGCGGCTCTGCTGTCTGGCGCCCCTTGCGGGCCGGGCCGGTGACCTCTGCCTCCTCATAATCGGGCTCCACATCCGTCAGTCCCCCCTTCTGGATGATAACCCGCCCGTCCAGAGTCAGCATGGGCGTCCCCGGCGGCTTGGGCCGGCGCTTCTTGCCGCCGCGATGAACGAAAGCCTCGCGCAGTTCGCGCGTGTTCAGCTTGGCCCTCACCAGCTCCTCATATATCTTGGCGCTGTTGAGCTCCATGAAGCCATAGCGCTCGGTGAGGAGCTCCTCATGGATCTTCTTGGCCCCATATTCGGGGAAGCGCATGATCACATCGTAAAGCCTGGTCTTCTCCTCGATGCTCAGATGTTTGGCCTCAATGGACTCGGTCTCGACGCTGACCAGCTCTTCGATGTTGCCTTGCTCAAAGATCTCCTTGTATTTGGAATAATAGGAGTAGGAGGAGAGACCCTCGCTTTCGCATGCCTCTTTGATGCCGGCGCCCTTCTGGAGAAGGCGATAGACCCGCTTGGCGCGTTCAAGTTCGATTTTTTCTGCAGAGGACTTTTCCTTGATCGCGACCAGGGTGATGTCGTCGCTCTGCGGAGTACCCTCGGTGAAGGAGAGGATCTCCTCGTGCAGCTTGTCGACAAAATCCTGCGCCGGCAGGAGGCCGTTATCGCGAATGACGTTGAGAAAACGCTCCTCCCCGAAGAGCTGACGCCGCCGGTTCATGGCCTCGGTGATGCCGTCGGTGTAGATCAGCAGGATATCGCCCTCGTTGAGGGAAAGGGTATCCGACTCGATGGTGTTGCGGAAGAGGTTCTTGTCAGGCAGAGAGATGCCGATGGGAAAGCCGTGCGGATTGAGATAATAGGATTTGTTGCGGGCGCCGCGGTAGAGGATCATCGGATTGTGGCCGGCGCTGGCGTAGTTGATGCGTCTCTTTTTGGAATCGATGATGACGTAAAACAGGGTGACGAACATGCCCTTTTTCATGTCCGAAACCACAAATTCATTCACGCGTGCCAGCACTTCAGCCGCGTCCTTGATGCCGCGCGCCTCAGTGCGCAGCGCAGTGCGTATCATGGTCATGACCAGCGAGCCCGGAACGCCCTTGCCCGAAACATCCGCGACGACAATACCCAGAGTATCCTTGTCCACCTCGACAAAATCGTAATAGTCTCCACCCACCTCTTTGGCGGCAGCATAATAGCTGCTGATCCCGTAGCCCTCGATCTCGGGAAATTCGCTCGGCAGCAGGGTCTGCTGAATCTCCTGGGCGACCTGCATCTCTTTCTGCAGCCGTTCCTGTTCGGCCATGTTGACCTGCGATTCCCGCAGCTTCAGGGTGATATCGCTGAAAGCCTGGGCGATCTCGCCGATCTCGGTCGTGGTATCGATATCCATCTCGTCGGTGGCGCCGGGTTGGCCGAGCTGCTTCACCCATTCGGAGAGGCGCCGAAAGGGATTCATGACCAGAATGATGAGCAGAAAAAGGCCGGCGGCGCCGATCAGCCAGATCAGACCCATCAGCCGGGCATTGCTCCAGTGTTCGCTGCTGATTTCCCGGCTGATAGCGGCATGATCGATGAAAAAGTGGGCGGTACAGAGAGTCTTGCCCGAATCATCCAGCACCGGTGAGGTGATCTCCAGCACCTCTACCCCGGAGGGGAAGGTGTAGCGCAGCACATCGCTCTCGACCCTCACAGCCTCCTGTGGCCGGTTGAACCGGGTGAAGATCAGTTTTCCTTCGGTGCTGGCCAGAATATACTGGTTATTATCGGCGATCAAGGCCTGATAGAGGATATCGCGGTATTCAGAATTCTGCAGGGTGTTGAGCGGCGGCAGGGTGTGGGCGAGGATTTCGATATCATCGGGCAGATTGGTCCCATCCACCAGACTCTGGCGAGTGCCCTCGGGCAGCTGCTGCTGCAGATTGGTGGAGATATCACTGGTCATCACCGAGAGCGCGGTGCGCCCCCTGGCGAGGAAATCGGTGGTGATGGCCTCCTCACTGTGAAAAAAATTATAGACGAAAACACTGATCAAAAAAAGGGTGAAGACAGAGGTTGAAATCAGCCAGTAGCGCGCCTTGAGGGTCATGGAGAGCGAGGGTACCGTGAGACGGTGCTTGCGCGCAACGTCGCGGTACTTGACCATCCACAGCTCGTTGCCCTCCTCGGTCTTGCGATAATCGATTTCGTCCAGCAGCCGGCGCATGATGAAAATGCCCAGACCGCCCTTCTTGCCGATATCGACATAACGCTGGAGGTCCGGATCGCTGACCTGACGCGGATCAAAATACTTGCCCTGATCGACCAGTACAATGGTGAGGCTGTTCTTCTTGACGATCGCGCGGATGGTGATGCTGCCTTCCCAGTCCCGGTAGGCATGTTTGATGATGTTGGTGGCCGCCTCGTCGATGGAGAGCTTGAAGGCATTGATCACCCGCTCGGAAAAGCCGTGCCGGTGGCCGACCTTGGTGACAAAATCCCGCAGCTCACCGAGGAATTCAAACCGGGCGAGTACCTTCAGCTGCTCTTTTTGAATATTCTGGAACAATGGTCCTCTTCCCCTTCACCGGCGGCGGGCGCCGCCGGCCTGGAGAGCTCCTTTCAGTTGAGTCGCGGGCCGGCTGCTCTTATTTGTTCGGGGTGCCCTGGTTTGAGGATTGCCGCTGCAGGTTCTCCTTCGCCGAATCGAGAGCCTTCAGGATCTTTTTGTTCAGCGGCTGCAGCTTGCGGGCCTCCTCAAAGTGGCGCACCGCCTCTTCATACTTGTGCTGAGCGTAGGCTTGCGCGCCGAGCCGGTAGAGTTCGCGCACATTTTCCGGCATCTCCATGTCGCGCGCTTCCGCCCGGGCCTTGGCCTCGTTATAGCGCTCCTGCAGGGAACGGTTGTTGGGATCATAGCGCAGCGCTTCGCGGTAGAGACTGGCCGCTTCGGCCCAATTCTGGCTCATCTCCTGCGCCGCAGCGCGCCGCATCAAATCTTCCCGGCTCAGCCGGCTTTCGATCGATGAGATCTGGCCCGCCAGGAAGGTTTCAATATCCGGTATCCCCTTGGCCATCTGCCGGGCCTGATTATAGAGGGTTATGGCATCGTAGCCGCGATCCTGGGCCTGCAGCTGCCGCGCGCGCTCCGCCAGCTGCATGATCTTCCGGCGCAGTTGTTCGTCGGATTTGCGCCTCAGGTCAGTGGCGCGCTCGCTGTTCGGATCTATGGCGAGCGCCTGATCGCACTCCAGGATCGCCGTCTGATAATCCTCCAGGCTGTAGGCATTCAAAGCTTTCTGGTAATGCTGCTCGATCTGCAGGTTGTTGCGGCGGATGCGCATCTCTTCTTCAGTCTTGGCCAGGATGGCCGCCTCTTCGCGCTTGCGTTCCTCCTCCAAAGCCGCGTTGACCTGCTGCAGCAGCTGCCGCGCCTCATCCAGGTCCGGATCACTGCCGGTCACATCATAAAAAAGCACCCGGCTCACTACACTGTAAGCCCCGGGATAATCGCCCTTTCCGACCAGGACCCGCGCACGGCTCATGCCCGAGACTATGGCCTCATTCCGTTCGGCCTGGCGTTTGGCCGCCAGCTCCTGCTCGATGCGGCGTGCCTCCCGCTCCTGATACTCCGCCATGCGCAATTCGCGGCTCTTGCCGATGTTCAAGACCAGGGAGATGCGATGGCTGCTGCTCAACCATGAATCATCACCCGTCCAGTAGGAATAATCGAGCTGCACGCCGGCCACCTTGGCACCGCCCCCGATCGTGAAGTGGCTGCGATAGAGGCCCGTGCGCAGGGCAAACAGATCCTGATAGCTGTATTCCAGTCCCAGATGGGTGTGCGCGGGCATCGTCTTCATCTTGTCGTACTCAAAGGCAAGCGTCACGCTGCTGCCGTCATCGCCGATGCCGATCCTCTTGTCCAGGCCCAGACGCAGTGTCCGCGGTGTGGCATCCCGCTCCTCAACCGCGCGCATGTAGCGCTGGATCGCATTCTGCACACTCAAGGCCAGGGTGAAATCTTTCAGCCAGGGGCTCGCCAGCCCGGGGGTGAAAACCAGGCCAAGATCAGCGCCCAGCGCGGACTCGGTGAGGCTGCCGGTCTGCCCTGTGGCCCCGTCCGGGTAGCCCGGCAGCGAAGCGCGCTCGATTTTAAGGGAAGCCCCGATGGCGAGCCAGTTGAGCGGCTTGTAACCATAGCCGAAGAGCAGCATGTTCCGGCTGTAGGAAAGCGAGCCCAGCTTCATCGGATCATCATCGTCACGGATGTCAATGTCCGGCGTCGACAGGCTGATGATGCCAAGGCTGAAGGTCCCCAGGAAAAGAGTGGGATGGGCATAGCCCAGATAGCTGTACTGCGTGCCCGCAGTCAGATTGGAATAGTAGAGCCCGACCCCCATGTTCTGCACATTCTCCAGGGCGGCGGGGTTCCAGTAGAGTGCGAAGGGATCGTCGGCCGTGGAAACATAGGCCCCGCCCATGGCGAGGGCCCGGGCTCCGACCGGGAGGTCGAAGACGTCGTTGGCCCCGCCGTAAGTGCGATCCTGCAGCACCTGCTGCGCATGCGCCCCCCCGCCCGCAATCAGCAGGAGGAAGAGCAGAGAGAGGAGATATTTTCTGATTTTTCGATTCACGATGGCCAACTGTTCGATGCGTTACTTGACAACTGCTATCTTGGTGAGCGCCATTTCGCCGTAATCGGTCTGTAAATAGGCCAGATAGACGCCGTTCATAACCTTTTGACCCTGGCCATTGCGGCCGTCCCAGATCACTTCGTCCTGATGCACGCCGGCGCTCGTCTGCCGGGGGTGAGCCGCCTTGGTGTATTCCCAGGCCTGGACCAGATCTCCGGTCAGCGTGAAAATTTTGATCCGGACGTCGCTCGCCTGCTTGAGATAATAGACGAACCGGGTCGTCGGCCGCGATGCCGTCCCGAAAGGATTGGGATAGTTGCAGAAAGACTCCTCCAGGTCGTTTTGCATCACTACCAGGGTGCCGGAGGAGAAACCGAGATACTGGACGCGATTGAGGGTCGAATCGGCGATGCTCAACCGGTTGTGATAGATGGCATCCCTGGCCACGATCGCACTGGCGGAATCAACCGCCACGGCAAAATCGGTGAGACTGGCCTCGGGAGCGATGTCGATAAGAATGTCGATGGCGAAGAGATCGCTGCCCCGGATCGTGTCGGGCACCGCTTTATCAAAATTGAGCACCATCTCGCTGCCGGTCCCGGGACGGCTGTTCTCGGCCAGAACCTCGGTGGGGTTGCCGTGCCGGACGGCGGCGATTCTGGTCACAACCGACCGCGCCGGGACCGCACTGCCCCGCTTGCTGCGGAAGGAGACCTTGATGGTATCCAGCAGCGACCGGCTGCCGATCGACTGGTCCCTGTTCTGCAAAGAGAGGCCAAGCATGGGGAGGCTGGTGCCACCGCGCAGACCGACGGAACCGGTGCGCACCGGAAAGGACTTGGCCACCATAAAACCGGCCTCCGGCGAGATCAGCACCACCGCTGAATCCTGAGCGATGTCGGCTTCGGTCTTGGAAAAGTAATCCCTGGGCGCGCTGAGCAGCTTCACCACCAGCGTGTCCGGGGTTTCACTGACCCCATCCGGCGCCTTGACCCGCCAGATCACGGTATCGCTCTCCGTGCTGATGGTCAGCGCGTCCGCACTCGAATAGCCGGCAGGCAGTCGCAGCTGCACCTGATAGGCGCCGTAGTAATCCGCAGAGCCGAGGTTGTGCAGGATCGAAACCAGGTCGAACTCGTTGCCGATGCGGACCGGAACCGGTGTGCTCCCCATCTGGTCGTGAACCTGGGCGAGTACTTCAAGCCTCGCTTTGCGGACAACCCAGATCGGGAAATAGACATTGGCGAATTCCGTGGACGCTTCCAGCCCGGAATTGGCATCCCTGGGCAGCGCTGTGACGCTGAAATTGACATCGAAAAGGGTATCCTGACGGACCGCCGGGGCCACCAGGCTCCAGACCAGGCTGTCCATGCCGCTCTTGATCAGGGGTTCACTGCCATCGAGGAAGGACGCGGGGACATTAAGTCGAATGGTCGTCGCCTCGCCCCCGTGCGGGGCGGTCTCCCCCTGGTGATCGATGTAGAGGGCCAGCTGCAGAGGCGATTCACTGGAAACCTTGTTGTTCAGCCCCTTCGGAAAGATGATCCGGGGGGTCAGGGTGAAGCGGGTCGCCGGCTGGGTGACCACGTTGATGGCACGAACTTGATTGGTCAGAGCGATGCCTGATCGCAAGTCCTTGCCGCTTACCGTCAGAGTCAGGGTACTGGATCCCGCCTCCTCAGGGGCCTTCATCGTCCAGGTAACCACCTGACGGTCCCCCGATGGTATCGGAAGCACCGGCGTAGTGGTCGTAAAGCCCCCGGGATAGCTGATCTCCGCCTGCAGGTTGCGGACAGAATTGGAGCTGATATCCGCCGTCACCACAAAGCTCTGCTCCGTCGAGACCGAGTTGTCCTGGGCGCCAAAGGGGGCGCTGATAAAGAACTGATTGATCCGCGTCGTGCCCCTCTCCTCGGTGAGGACGTTGAGCGTCGCCGAACCATTGGCGATGCTGGCCGGGGCGTTGGTGTTCTCATCATAGGGTATCGTGGTAATTTCGACGCGGATATCCCGGATCTCACTGATGGGCACATCGGAGGCCTGGACGTTCCAGGTCACATAGCTGCCGATGGTGAAACTCCGGATGGAATCGGTGGCGACAAGTGTCAACCCGCTGTTCTGCAGGGAGAGGGTGATCCTGCCGGTCGTGCCGACGCGGGCGGCGCCGAGATTACGCACCCTGGTTCGCAGGATCGCCTGCTGACGCACGGAAAAATTGGCCTGTCCGCTCTCCATAATCCCTTCCGCCGGGGAACTCACTTCCAGATCATCAACCCACAGGCTGGCACGGCTGACGATTTGATCGATGGTTACAGAGCGGGTTTGCATCAGCACGGTATCCGCCGACTGACCCCTCGCTTCCGCCTCAAAATTGTGCGCCAGCAAGGTCTCGGCATCAGGGACCTGTATGCGCCAGAACACCGTGTCCCGGCTGGAGGCCACCGTCTGCATCGCAGGACTCAGCAAAACATAATTGGGCGAGACGGGGAGCTTGAGGGTGACACTCTTGTTTTTGATGTTGTCGGTCGACTGTACAGTTGCCCGCAGCACCATCTGCTGGGCAGTCGAGAGGATCCGGTCCTGCGCACCGGTGGGCGTGTAGATGGAAAGGTTCAGCGCCAGTCCCGACCTCAGGGTGGTGACGATGGCAGCCGCTTGCACCGTCGCTGTCGCCGCAGCTGCCCCGAGATTGACATCCTGCGGCACCCGGGTGATCTCGACGCGGATCGTGTCGTTGAAGGAATCCTGTTCCGGAGCGATCAGAAGAAGAGTGTCAATATAGCTCGTCTGGCCGAGCGGCACATCGAATGAGCGTTCAGAATCTCCCTCAGCAAGGCGATACTTGTTGCCCGGCGGCAGGGTGAGAGTATATTGCCCGTCCCGCATGGCCGCGGAACCAAGGTTGACCAGGGTGACCACCATCCTGAATTCCTGGCTCGCTGTCAGGATGGAATCCTGACCGGCCGCGCGGGTAAGGCGGAGGTCGATGCGCGCCGGATTCTGAATGCGCACAGTCGCGAGCGCATCCACCGGCCGCACCGGCTGACGTACCTGCGCAGCCAGGGAGGATCCTACGGCTTTGGCGGAGAGGATCTGGGCGCTGAAAGTCTCGCGCATCTCGCCCAACGCGGCATCCCAGCTGTCATCAGAGATGACAGTAAACTCGGCTCGCCCGGTGCCACCCTTGTTTATGGTCGGAATGACCAACAGGGGCTGGACGATGCTGGAATTGCCCTCCGTCGTAAGACGGACCCAGACCGAATCCACACCGGAGAGTTCGCTGGTCTCCGCTTCCACCGCCAGGATGAACTGGCGGCCGCGATTGACCAGAGGCACATTCTGGTCGTCGTAGGCACTGGCGGAACTCACCAGGGTCTGATTGATGCGCACCCACGAGGTGCTCGTCACTTCCAGGGAGGTGCTCCCGGTGGCGCTGATCTGGTTCGCCGCCGAAATACTCTTGTTCAAATCCATCGCCTTGAGCTGCACCCGCACTTGAGCATCTCCGGCGATGTCCCCGATCCGGGTGACGATATAGAGCAGCGAATCCTGTGACTGGCCTCTCAGGACCAGGCTGTCTGAACCCATCAGCTTGGCGGGGGCATTGACCCGGTACTCTTCATCCCATATGCCGTTGGTGATGAAGCGGACATTATCCGGCGAGATATCGAGAAAACGCAGATCCGCAGCGCCGGTGTTGGCGACCTTGACATAGAGGCGGGTATCGTTTTGCGCGTCACCGGCCGAGACGGCGGCGGGATCCACCCGCACCGACAGAATGCTCAGCTGCGCGCCAGATTCAATCGTCACCAGCGTGGAGGAGTCCTGCCCGCTGCGCTGCAGGGGAACAGACAGCCGCGTGTTCTGACCGGCCGATGCAATAACATCCGAAATCAGCAGCACCTCTCCGCTCTGGCTGGCCGCAGTGGCGGTAAAAACAACCTTGCCGGTATCGCCCGCAGCAAGGGTTTTGGCGAGAAGCAGAGGAGTAGCTGCGACGCCTGCCCGCTCCGCCGGATCGGCTCTCATCGTCAGCGTCACGCCGCTGACCGGCTCGGAGCCCAGATTTTGCACAACAACCTCAACGGGGAAGGCTTGCCCGTAACTGACGATCTTCTCAATATTTGGAGTCAAGGCTGAAGTGCTGATCAGGCGCAGCACCGCCGGATGGTAGATCCGGATTGTCGCCTGCGCGTCCGTGGCGGGGGCGATGAAAGCAGTGGAGCCATCTTCACCCGCAGCCTGGGTGATCTCGGCGGTGAATAACTCGCCAGCCAGGTTCTCGACGCTGTCCGCCTGAATGGTGAATCTCAGGCGGCGGGGGCCCTCAAAGGCGCTCAAGTTCTCGATGAACTGGAGGGGTGCGGCGGTGGAGGATTGGACTCCGGAAAGCCGGATATAAATGGTTCTGAGTGGTTGTCCCCCGCTGTTTTCAATATCGACGTCGACATAAAAGGTTTGGCGGGTATTGATATGCCCGATCCCTTCGCCATCGACAAAATTGGAGTCGGCGTTGACCGCGGTCCGGACGATGCGCACGCGCGCACTGGTGGAGACAAAGATCGAGGTCGCCGCCGAAGTGGAGACCACCCGCAGGGTGTCATTGACATCTCTGGCGGTCAGCCGCGCCGTGATCGGCAGCCGTCCGCTGCCTGAGCTGGAGGCGATGACCTCATAGACGACGCGGAGGGTGTCTCCCGGAGAGAGCATTCGA
>JAKQKF010000089.1 GCA_029560815.1 bacterium | reverse complement strand
GGAAAAGGCGATCAGGGGGATGGAACGGCGCGTCATCCGGCCTCCGGGAGCCGATAAATTGTAACCGTTTACAGGTTAAATTTAGCAGAAAAGCAGCCAATGTCAAGCAAATTGTTGCCGCACGAGCAGAAAACCGGACAGGAGGCAAAAAAAACGGAGGATGCCGGTCAGCACCATCCGTTCGTGCGGAGAGGCCGGGGCTCCCTCCCCGCGTCCCGGCCTCCCTGATTCATATTCTCCCTACTCGGTGCAATCCTCCCCGCCGAAGAAATCGAAAACCTCGACGCACTGGTCGTATTTGACGGTGGCGTTGATCTTGAAATCGATCTCCACCTTGATAAGCTGACCGGCCGGGTCGCTGTCGCCCGCCAGGCCGATCTCGATATCGGCGTCATTCACTTTGTTGACGTGATCGTTAATTTTGCCGGCAAGTTTTTCCACACCTTCAGCGATCAGGGCATTCAAGCCGATATATGGGGTGTCCACACCGCTGATCGGGACCGGTTTGTCTTCAAAAAGCAGCAGCGGTTTGCCCTTGTCAACGACAAATCCGGAGAGTTTGACCCAGGTCGCCACGTTCCCCTCGACGAGCCGCACCCTGATTTGCACCGATTCGAGATCCACACCGGTGACGGTGCCGTCTTCAGGCACATCCAGGGCCGCACGGATTTCTCTGGCGGTTATTTTTTCAGAGCCGGCGAATTCGCCCGTGTTATTAATCTCTATTGTTTTAACCTTGTTCAGGGGTACGACGAAATGAAAGAGCTTTTTCTGGCAGCCGCTCATCAGGAGCGCGGCGCCGGCCAGCAGGACAAGTCCAATTCTTTTATTCATTGCTCCTCCCGGAGTCATTAAGGATCGTGGGCAGTGATTAGAGGCCGATATAGAGCCCGACACAGGCGCTGTTCTGGGCGGCCAAGCTGTAATCCGCGTGCAGGCGGAAGATGGCCAGCTTGAGGGTTGCCCCCAGGGTCAGGCGCACGCTGTTCGCCCCCTCCAGATCGAAAGAGATGGTTTCGGCCTCTTCGCCCTCCCCGTGTTCATAGGAGGCCTCCATCACCGAGGTCTCATGGGAGAGGCCGCCGTAGAGGGTGAAAAGGTTGAAGTTTTTGCTGGCCGAGAGGCCGATCACGCGGGTTTTGGCGTCGAGGAGATCTCCCACGGTCAGGGTCTGATAAAAGACCGAGGCCGCCACGTCGACCGGAAAGAGCGGAATGTACTGGCTGAGGCTGTGACGGAAGCCGATGCCGAGCAGGTTGAGATCCCCGACCTCCTCATTCAGCTCGAGCGCTGCGTAGCGCAGGGTGACTTCGCTGCCCAGGAGGGAGCCGATGGTGATCTGCGGCATCGCCAGGGGCATGACCGAGAGGTCATATCCGCCCGGAAAGTTGTAGACGGTGCCGCCCTGGCCGGGAACGGCCACCGGCGCGGTCTCGCCGAAAACGGTCGGCACCTCCAGGCTGGTCTGCGGCTCGAATCCCGCCTCGGTGGTGGCGGTGAAGCTCCTCTGAGCGTCGGAGATGAGGGCGCCCGTCGCGATCACCTCGACGCCGATGTGCAGTCCCACGCGCGGGATATGGGCGGTATGGTAGAGC
>JAKQKF010000088.1 GCA_029560815.1 bacterium | reverse complement strand
AGCGCAACACTATTATACGTAAACAGTACCACTCTGTTTCTTGCTTGTGATAAATGATAATCTTGCGTACTTTTTTACATGTCCGTAACAGAAAATAGCGAGGAAAAATGAAAAACCTCATCGCCTCTATTTTGTTCGCCCTCGCCGGCCTCGTCCTGGCGCAGACACCCTGGCAGGATTCTGCACTGCCCGCCCGGGAGCGCGCCCGCAGGCTGGTCCGCGAGATGACCCTGGAGGAAAAGATCTCGCAAATGCAGCACAGCGCTGCCGCCATCCCGCGCCTCGGCATTCCCGCCTATAACTGGTGGAATGAAGCCCTGCACGGAGTCGCCCGCGCCGGCGTCGCCACTGTCTTTCCCCAGGCCATCGGCCTCGGCGCCACCTGGGATGAAGAGCTCGTCGGCCGGATCGCCGCCGTGATCGGCGATGAGGCCCGCGCCAAACACCACGAGTCCGTCCGCCGGGGAGAGCGCGGCATCTACCAGGGGCTCACTTTCTGGTCGCCGAACATCAACATTTTTCGCGACCCGCGCTGGGGCCGCGGCCAGGAGACCTACGGCGAGGATCCCTTCCTCACCGGCCGCCTCGGTGTCGCTTTTGTCAAAGGCCTCCAGGGCGACGATCCGCGCTACTTCAAGGCGATCGCCACCCCCAAGCACTACGCCGTCCACAGCGGCCCCGAACCGGACCGTCATGGCTTTGACGCCATCGCCGGCGAACGCGACCTGCGCGAGACCTACCTGCCCGCCTTTGAGATGTGCGTGCGCGAAGCCGGAGCCCATTCAATCATGTGCGCCTATAACCGCTACGAAGGCGAGCCCTGCTGCAGCAGCACCCGGCTGCTGACCGATCTCCTGCGCAGGGAGTGGGGATTTGACGGCTATATCGTCTCCGACTGCGGGGCCATCTCGGACATCCTCTACGGCCACAAGATGGTGCCCGAGATGGCGGCCGCCGCCGCCCGAGCCGTCAGGGCCGGCTGCGACCTCAGCTGCGGCGGGGAGTACGGCGCTCTGGCCGAGGCGGTGCGCCAAGGGCTGATCGCCGAGGCGGAGATCGACACGGCGGTTGAACGCCTCTTCACAGCCCGGTTCCGGCTCGGGGAATTCGATCCCCCGGAGCTGGTCCCCTACGCCCGGATTCCCTATGCTGTGAACGACCGCCCCGAACACGACCGCCTCGCCCTCGAAGCCGCCCGCGCCTCCCTGGTGCTGCTTAAAAATGAGCGCAACACCCTGCCGCTGCCGGAAACCGTGAAAAATATCGCGGTCATCGGTCCCAACGCCGACAACGTCGAGCTGCTGCTCGGCAACTATAACGGCACCCCCTCCCATCCTGTCACCCCCCTGCAGGGGATCCGCGACAGGCTGGGCGCCCGCGCCCGCGTGACCTACACCCCCGGCTGCCCTCTCGCCGAAGGGATGGCCGCGGACCGGAAGGGCTCCGCCGGCGCGCTGCTTGCGGAGGCGCTGCAGGCCGCACGCGAAGCAGATGCGGTGGTGCTCTGCCTTGGCATCTCGCCGCGCCTCGAGGGCGAAGAGATGGAGGTGAAAGTGCCGGGATTTCACGGCGGCGACCGCACCAGCCTGGATCTGCCCGCCCCTCAGCAGGAACTGATGGAACAGGTGGCCGCTTTGAACAAGCCGACCGTGCTGGTGCTCTTCAATGGCAGCGCCCTGGCCGTCAACCGGGCGGACCGGATAATCCCCGCCATCCTCGAGGCGTGGTATCCCGGCCAGCGGGGCGGGACCGCCATCGCCGAAGCCCTGTGCGGGGATTACAGTCCCGGCGGCCGGCTGCCGGTCACCTTTTACAGGTCGGCCGCAGATCTCCCCCCCTTTGAAGAGTACGCCATGGCCGGGCGCACCTACCGCTATTTCACCGGCGAGCCCCTCTACCCCTTCGGCCACGGCCTCTCCTATACGGTTTTCGCCTACAGCGATCTGAAGGTCCCGCAGCGGGCCGGATCCGGTGAGGAGTTGAGCGTAGAGGTGACAGTGACCAACCGCGGCGCTCGGGCGGGAGACGAAGTGGTCCAGCTCTATCTCAGCGATGAGGCGGCCTCGGCCCCGGTGCCCATCCGCACCCTGGCCGGATTCCGCCGCCTCCATTTGCAGCCGGGCGAGAGTCGCACACTCTCTTTTCGCATCCCCGCGGCAGCTCTCGCTCATCGACGACGAGGGTAGACGGGTGATCGAACCGGGCTGGTTCTCGATCAGCGCCGGCGGCGGGCAACCTGGTTTTGCTGCACCAGCCGCTGCGGCCGGCCCGCGGTTCCTGCAGGCACGAGTCGAGATCACCGGGGAGCCGCTGCTCCTCCCCTGACCTTCCCCACGACCGCCAAAATAAAAACGCCCTCTCCGCGGCTTGCAGCGCGAAGAGGGCGTCTCTGTTTCGTCGGACCGGACCTTACTTCATCATCACCATCTTGACCGTACGGACACTGTTTCCGGCCTGGAAGCGGGCGAAGTAGAGGCCCGAAGTGGCCGGTTCACCCGCGTCGCTGCGGCCGTCCCAGGCGAGCTGGTGCGCACCCGCCGGAAGAAAGCCCTCCTGCAGCAGGCGCACGCGGTGCCCCAGGGCATTAAAGATTTCGACCCGGACCCGGCCCTCCGCCGGCAGCTCAAAACTCAGCGTCGTCGCAGGGTTGAAAGGATTGGGATAGTTGGCATGAACCGTGAAACTCCCGGGCAGCCCGGCCGGCCGCTCTTCTACATCCGAGACCACATCCCCGAGTCCCCCCTCCTCGAGCCTGAATTCCACACCCGCCACTGTACCGCCGTCGGCCACTGTGATCGGCAGCGCCGTCGCCGGGATCTTTTCGGCCAGGGGCAGCGGTAGAAAGAGGGGCAGGAGGGCTTGATCATGCCCGCTCGGCATGCCGTAGGCGAGCAGGTTGAGGACGAATCCATCCAGATTGATCTCAATCTGCGCCGGCACCGTCCGGTACCACTGGTCGCCATAGAGGGTCATGCCGAGGCCGAGCAGGCCGCTCAGGTCGCCGAGACCATCGCCGAAGAGAAGATTCATATAATCGATCTCTTCGCCACTGGCAGGGGAGAGCAGGTCAACAAAACCCATCAGCTGACTGGAAAGGCCCAGAGCGGAACTGAGGGCGAAGGTACGCAGATAATAGTCGCCGGCGCGCAGACCGGGGATGGTGAACTGCCCGCTCTGGCCGGCAGGCAGGCCGCTGTTGAGATCCATGCCGGTCATGCTGATGCCGGCCGGATGGCCGCTCGGGTGATAGGCGATGACCATGACCTGGGAGAGAGGAGCGCCGGAATGAATCTCCAGGACGGAACCGGCAATGGCGCCGCCGGCCTTTTCGATGAGGATATTGCAGTCGACGGTTTCACCAAAACCGAGGGTGACCTCGGCGGCGCTGCTAAAGCTGCCGCCGCCGCCATACCAGGTCGCCGCAAAGGGGGCCACGGCCGGCAGGGCGAGGATCTTGTAGGTGCCGGGCAACAGCCGGTCGACCCTGTAGCCGCCGTTGAACTGGACAAAATCCATGCTCGCCAGCTTGCCGCTCGCCGCTTCGTAGACCATGACCGGAAAACCGTCCAGAATATCCGCACCGGCTCGTACGACACCGCCGCCCTCCTGCGGGAGGTCGACGAAGCCCTGGATGACCGCGCCGCGATCAACCTTGATGTCCATTCCCGTCAAATCACTGCCACCCACCGTGACAACCTCGGCGTCGGCGAAACTGCGCGCTCCGCCGTACATCTCGCTCAGATAGTTGTTGAATCCGGTAAAGGGCGCCATGGCGAGAATCTTGTAGGTGCCGGAGGGCAGGGGGCCGAGACGATAGTATCCGGCGCTGTCCATCTGGCTGTCTTCGATGAGGGCGGTCAGCGACAGGAACGGATAGGCCGTGCTGTCGTTCAGGGCAAAAAGACGGTAAAAGCTCTTGCCGGCGCCGTTGATGCTGTCGGTTACCCGGCCGCGAATCCATTTCGCCTTTTCCAGCACGAAATCAATCCCGGCGGTCTCATAGGGGGCGGTGACCGCCACCGCAGCGGCCGAACCCGCATTGAACAGATTGGGGCCGCCGCCGTACCATTCATCCACCACCTCGCCCGCATGGGCGCCGGAGGTGATCTTGATCAGATTGAGCAGGTTCTCATTGATCAGGGTGTCTGAAATCGTCCGGAGGAGGTAGTGCCCTGTCGGCACACCGGCGATCGAGTAGATCCCCTTGGCGTCGGCCTTGCCGATGAAAAGATGAAGGTTGTTCAGCCAGGGCTCCAGCTTGAGCTCGGTCAGCGAGGCGTCGATGGCGAGGACCCAAACATCGTCGAGCACCTTGCCCTCCGCGCTCTTGACCGTGCCGGTGAGCGTGCCGCCGGGCTGGAGCACGATGTCGTTGAGAACGACCTCTTCGCCCTCCCTGACCGTGATGCGGGTGGCAGCGCCGGGGGTTTGAGCACCCGAGTAGAACTGGCCAAGATAGTTGACCCCGCCGATCAGATTGCCAAGCTGGTCATCCACATAGACGATATATTCACCGGGAGCCACCGCAGGGAACATGTAACTCCCCAGAAAACCCAGTTTGAAATCGGCCAGCGAGGAATCTTCCGCGTGGAAGAGGAAAGCGGTGGCGATGCTGATGAGCTGATCGGTGTCGCTCCAGCGATAATTCCCTGAAATGGAGCCCGGTATAACCCCCACGGGCAAGGGCGCCAGAATGAAATCGAGGTTGCTCAGGGAGGTATCATAGGCGGAAAGGGCGACGATTTGACCAGCGGCCCAGGCCGCCTGGTTCGGATACCAGGTCTGCGGCGATCCCTCGCCAACCACCTGCACGGAGAGCCGGTAGTCGCCGACGAGGGGCACATTGATGATGAAAAAGCCGTCATCGGTGGTGGTCTCGAGAGAGTAGACCGGGACGGGGGAGTCTGGACTGGTGAAGACGAAGGAGAGGGTCATGCCCTGGACGGGCGAGCCGTCTTCACGAAAGATCATACCCGAAAGCTCCGCACCCTTTTGCAGCTCGAAATCGATGCCCGCGGTCATCTGGTTCTCACTCACAGTGACCTTTTCGGCCAGACGCCAGGTCTCCCGGGCATCCAGGGGCAGGATCAGATTATTGTATATTTCATCGACATAGCGATCGCTCACTGTCAGAAGGTAGTACTCTCCCGGGGGCAGATTGAGGATCGAATACTTTCCGGTTGAAGAGGTGTACCAGTCATCGCTGTCACCCCGGTAATAGCCCAGGGAATCGAAGGCGACCACCGTGACCGGGTAGATGGGCGCCTCGCCATCCACCGTGATATGTCCGGTAATTTCAGTATAGGCGGTCGGAGCGGCTGCGGTCCTGGCCAAAGAGGCTTGAGCGGACAGCGCCTGCCGATAACTGCTGTAGCTGCGCAGAAACATCGGGACCAGCTTTTCCGGCTGCAGGGCCTCCTCCATGCGGGCGGTCAGCATCTGCTGTGCCGTCCACTCCTCCAGGCCGCGGTCGATGGCGCGCGCGTAGGCCTCTTCAGCCTTGATCATCACGGTTGCAGCCTCCTGCAGCGCTTCATGCGTCTGTGCCGCCTTCAGGGCCGGGGCAACCGCCTGCACTCTTTCCGCCGCCGTGGCAAAGGGCGAAAAAACAGCGAGGAGCAGACCAAGGGCGAGTATTGCGAACAGTAATTCTTTTTTCATCTTTATCATCCTT
>JAKQKF010000048.1 GCA_029560815.1 bacterium | reverse complement strand
CTGGTCAGGGTCTCCCCAAAGAGCTGCGCGTCGGCCGGTCCGCCGCCGGCATCGAGATGCTTGTTGATCTCGCGGCAGAAATCAAAGAGGTGGCCGATCGCCGCCGGGGTGTTGAAATCGTCGTCCATCGCTTCGAGAAAGCGGCCGCGATAGGTGTCGATCAGAGCGGCGGCCGCATCAGAGGCCGCTGCCGCCGTAGCGTCCGCCGCATCCGCGGCATCGAGCCGCTCTTCAGCCCGCCGCCGGACGGCTGCCAGAGTACCCGTCAGCCGCTCCAGCCCCTGTCCGGCCGCCGTGATCGCCGCATCGCTGAAATCGACCGGACTGCGATAGTGGCTCTGCAGAATGAAAAAGCGCACCTGCTCGCCGGTGAACTTGCCCAGGGCCTGCTCCACCGTGGTGAAATTGCCCAGGGATTTGGACATCTTGACCCCGTCGACCAGCACCATGTTGTTGTGCAGCCAGTACTTGACAAAGCGCACCCCGGTAGCCGCCTCGCTCTGGGCGATCTCGCATTCGTGGTGGGGGAACTGGTTCTCCATGCCGCCGCCGTGGATGTCGATGCTCTCGCCAAGATATTTCATCGACATCGCCGAGCACTCGATATGCCATCCCGGAAAGCCGCGTCCCCAGGGACTGTTCCACTGCATGATGTGTGAGGGATCCGCTTTTTTCCAGAGCGCGAAATCGGCGGGATGGCGCTTCTCCTCGATCACATCGAGGCGCGCCCCCGCCATCTGCTCCTCCACCTTGCGCCCGGAGAGCTTGCCATATTCGGGAAATTTGCCGACATCGAAATAGACCGAGCCGTTGACCTCATAGGCCACCCCCTTTTCGAGCAGCTTTTGCACCAGTTCGATCTGTTCGGGGACGTGGCCGCTGGCGCGCGGCGAGATGTCGGGGCGCAGCACATTGAGGGCGTCCATGGCGGCGAAATAGGCGCGGGTATAGCGCTCGACCAGCTCCATCGGCTGCAGCTGCTCGCGCTCAGCCCCGCGCAGGATGCGGTCCTCACCGCTGTCGAGCAGGTGGCCGACGTCGGTGATGTTCTGCACATAGCGCACCTTGTAGCCGAGGAAGCGGAGATAGCGCACGACCACATCGAAGGAGAGATAGCTCTTGACGTGGCCGATGTGGGGGTTGTCGTAGACCGTCGGGCCGCAGACGTACATGTTGACCCGGCCGGGGGTGATCGGCTCGAAGAGCTCTTTCTTGCGGCTGAGGCTGTTGTAAACGGTTAAGGACATCTCATTCCTTTCTTGTTGCGCAGAGCAAAACCACGGCATGACAGGAGGCGCCCTCCCCCCTCCCCTCGAACCCCATCCCCTCGCTGGTGGTGGCCTTGACCGATACCGCCTCTACGGCCACCCCCATCGCCGCCGCGATGTTTTCCCGCATCCGCAGCACATACGGCGCCACCCTGGGCCGCTGCAGGATCAGCGTGGCATCGGCGTTGACCACTTCATGGCCCTTTTCCCGCACCAGACCGGCGACATGGCCCAGCAACATCAGGCTGTCAGCGTCCTGCCAGCGCGGATCGCTGTCGGGAAAGTGCTTGCCGATATCCCCCAGGGCCAGCGCCCCGAGCAGGGCGTCGCTGACGGCGTGGCAGAGCACATCGGCATCGGAATGGCCAAGCAGTCCCATCTCGAAGGGGATCTCGACCCCGCCGAGAATGAGCTTGCGGCCGGGGACCAGGCGGTGGACATCAAAACCGTGACCGATGCGCATGAGAATTCTCCCTGATGGCGGCCGGCCGGAGGGACTAGATCTCCAGGCAGGCTTGAACGAAGAGCAGATCTTCGGGCGAGGTGACCTTGATGTTGCGGTAATCTCCGGGCACAATCCGCACCGGATGACCGAGGGCCTCGACCAGGGCGGCGTCGTCGGTGCTGAAGGCGCCGCGGTCAAAGGCTATTTCATAGGCATGACGGATAAGATCGACGCGGAAAACCTGGGGGGTCTGCACCAGCACCAGGCGGCGGCGGTCGAGGGTGGCGGTGACCATCCCCCCCTCCGCCTCCTTGATGGTGTCCTTGGGCGCGACCCCGGCGAAGGCGGCGCCGCACTCCGCGGCCGCGCTGACGCAAGCGGCGATGATCGCCGGGGTGATCAGTGGCCGGGCGCCGTCGTGGATGGCGACCAGTTCCGCCTCCTCCGGCAGGGCCTGCAGGCCGTTCAAGACTGAATCGTGACGTTCGGCGCCTCCGGCCGCGGCGGCGCTGAATTTGGTCAGGCCCCAGCCGGCGATCTCCTCCGCACGCGCCGCGATCTCAGCGGCTGGGAGAATGACGATCATCGAATCGATGGCAGGGCACTGCTCGAATGCGGCCAGGGTATACCAGAGCAGCGGCCGGCCATGCACCTCGACGAACTGCTTGCTCACCGCGCCGCCGAAGCGTTTGCCCTGCCCGGCGGCGACAATGAGGGCCACCCGTTTCGTTCTCTTTTCCATCGCGACCAGGCCGGCCCGCTACAGGATGAGCATGCTGTCGCCGTAGCTGAAGAACATGAACTTGTCGCGGATCGCCTTGCGGTAGGCCTTGAAGACCAGATCGCGGCCGGCGAAGGCGGAGACCAGCATCAGCAGCGTCGACTGGGGCAGATGGAAATTGGTGATCATCCGGTCCACGATCCTGAATTCGTAGGGCGGATAGATGAACTTGTCGGTCCAGCCGTGCCCGGCCTTGGCCCAGCCTTCGGAGGTGACATTGGCCTCGAGGGCGCGTACCACACTGGTGCCGACGGCGATGACCTTGTGCTTGTTGCGCATGGTCTCGTTGATGGTCTCGGCGGCTTCGTCCGAAATCTCGAAGAATTCGGAATCCATTTTATGGCGGCTGAGATCCTCGACCACCACAGCGCGGAAGCTGCCCAGCCCCAGATGGAGGGTGAGGGGCACGATCTTGACCCCCTTGGCCCTGATCTTTTTGAGCAGGGGGTCGGTGAAGTGGAGGCCGGCGGTCGGCGCAGCGACTGCGCCGCGCTCCCTGGCGTAGACGGTCTGGTAGCGCAGCTTGTCGCTGGGCTCCGGCTCGCGGCGGATATAGGGGGGCAGGGGCGACTTGCCGATGCGGTCGACGATCTCGTAAAAGTCGCCGCTGTAGTTGAAACGGACCACGCGCCCGCCCGAGACGGTATTGTCGATGACGTCGCAGGCCAGCTCGGTGCCGATGGTCAGGCGGTTGCCGACGCGCACCTTGCGCGCCGGTTTGACCAGCACCTCCCAGAGCCCCAGTTCGAGTTCGCGCAGGAGAAAGACCTCGACACGGGCGTCGGTCTTGTCCTTGCTCCCCTCCAGGCGGGCGGGGAAGACCTTGGTCTGGTTGATGACCAGGCTGTCGCCCTTTTCCATGTAATCGATCACATCGGCGAAGATGCCCTCTTCCATGGCGCTGTTCTCGCGGTTGAGGATCATGAGCCGGCACTGATCGCGTTCATCGCTGGGGTACTGGGCGATCAATTTATCAGGCAGATTATACTTGAAATCGGACAGTTTCATCGCGGCGATTCCTCCTCTGTAGAGTGCAGGATCCGGATCGCACCGGATTCCCGAATATAAAGCAAAGGCTCAACCCAGGATACAAGCCGCAGGGTCTGCGGCTGTCAGTCGAACAGCTGCTGCTGCGTGATGCCGCCGTGACGGCGGCGGAAATGGGTATAGGCCGCGTCGGTGGCGGTGCGTCCGCGCGGCGTCCGGTTGAGAAAACCGGACTGAATGAGGTAGGGTTCGTAGAGTTCCTCGATGGTATCGGGCTCCTCGCCGATGGCGACGGCAAGGGTATTGAGTCCGACCGGTCCGCCGGCGAACTTGTCGATGACGGTCAGGAGGATGCGTTTGTCCATATCATCCAGGCCGCGCTCATCGACGTCGAGGCGCTGCAGCGCCGAGGCCGCGCGTTCGAGGGTGATCTCCTCCTCGCCGAGGATCTGCGCAAAGTCGCGGATGCGGCGCAGCAGGCGGTTGGCCACGCGCGGGGTGCCGCGCGAGCGCCGGGCGATTTCGAGAGCGGCGGCGGGATCGATCTTTTTATCGAGGATCCTGGCCGAGCGCATGACGATCTCGCAAAGCCGATCGGGTTCGTAGAAATCGAGGCGGAACGAGACCCCGAAGCGGGCGCGCAGGGGCGAGGTGAGCAGACCGGCGCGGGTGGTGGCCCCGACGAGGGTGAAATGGGGCAGTTTGAGCTGGATCGAACGGGCGTTGGCCCCCTTGTCGAGGATGATATCGAGCTTGAAATCCTCCATCGCCGGATAGAGATACTCCTCGACGACGCGGTTGAGGCGGTGGATCTCGTCGATGAAGAGGACGTCGTGCTCGCCGAGATTGGTGAGCAGGCCGGCGAGGTCGCCCGCGCGCTCGAGAGTCGGGCCGGAGGTGAGGCGGATCTGGCTGCCCATCTCCCGGGCGATGATATGGGCCAGGGTGGTCTTGCCGAGGCCGGGCGGGCCGTAAAACAGGACGTGGTCGAGGGCCTCATTGCGCTCGCGGGCCGCCTGAATGAAGATGTGGAGGTTCTCCTTGAGCTTGTCCTGGCCGATGAATTCGCCGAACCGCTCCGGCCGCAGAGTCGCGTCGAATTCCTTTTCGCCGTTGAGGGCGTCCGGATAGGTGGGGCGGTCGCTTTGATTCACAATGCTCCTTCAGCTCAGCCCTGCAGGGCCGAACGCAGCAGATCTTCCAGTTCCGCGCCCTCGCCGAGCCGGGCGGCGGCTTTTTCCAGCGCCTTTTGCGCCTCGAGCTTGCTGAATCCGAGCGCCGTCAGGGCCTGAACGGCCTGCTCGGAGAGTTGGGGCGCCACGGCGGGAGTGGGGACGGCGGTGAGGCCGCCTTTTTGCAGCTGCTGGGCCGCCTTCTCCTTGAGATCGAGGATCATGCGCTGGGCGGTCTTTTTGCCGAGGCCGGGGATGCGCGTGAGCGCAACCTCGTCGCCGCGGGCGATCCAGGTGAAGAGTTCATCTACCCGGCAGCCGGAGAGGATGGCCAGGGCCGAGCGCACGCCGATGCCCGAGACCGTGAGCAGGAGCTGAAAAAGCTCCTTCTCTGCCGGGGTGGCGAAACCGATCAGGGTGAGGGCATCCTCCCGGACGTGAAGATGGGTATGGAGAAGAACGCTCTCGCCCACTTCCGGCAGGGCGGTAAAAGTGGAGAGCGGGATGAGAATTTCCAGTCCCAGCCCCTCCCGTTCCACGACGACGTGGGTCGGCTGCTTGTCGGTCAGGATGGCGCGGACGAATGAGATCATAGCCGGATCAACCGTTTCTCAGGATCGGGTTGTGCGCGAGCCGCTCTGCCAGCGCAGGGCGTGGCAGAGGGCGATGGCCAGGGCATCGGAGACATCCAGGGACTCGCCCGTAAAGGTGACTCCGAGCAGCTGCACCACCATGTAGCGCACCTGTTCTTTGGCTGCGTTGCCGCGGCCGGTGACCGCCAGTTTAACTTCCGCAGGCGTATAGGAAAAGACCGGCACGCCGCTGTTCAGAGCCGCCAGGACGGCGGAAGCGCGCGCCTGACCCAGCAGCAGGGAGGATCTGGCGTTGCGGGCGTAAAAGATCTCTTCGAGCGCGGCCTGGTCGGGCTGGTGCGCTGCGATGAGATCCGCGACCTCGTCATAGATCTGCTTGAGCCGCGCGCTGAAATCGTCCCGGCTGCTGGTGCGGATGGCCCCGCAGGCGATATAGCGGGGCGCCTCGCCGGCTGCAATGGAGACCATTCCATAACCGGTGATCTGGCTGCCCGGATCGATCCCCATCACCACCATGTCAGCCTAATCTTCCATCTCTTCCAGGGTCTTTTCGTCGATGTCAAAGTTGGCATAGACGTTCTGGATATCTTCGTGTTCTTCGAGGGCATCCATCAGCTTGATCACCGATTCAGCGGCCTTGCCCTCGACCTTGACCTGGTTGGCCGGTTCCATGGTGATCTCGGCCGATTCATAGGCGATTTTGGCCGCATCGAGGGCTTTCTTGACCGCCTCGAGTTTGCCGACTTCGGTGGTGACGCGGAAGTACTCCTCTTCGGCGGCGATATCGTCGGCGCCGGCGTCGAGGGTGGTCATCATGAGGTCATCTTCGGTGGTGTTTTTGGCCGGGATCAGGATGACGCCCTTTTTGGAGAACATCCAGGCCACGCTGCCCGATTCGCCGAGGGCGCCGTTGTACTTGGAGAGCAGGTGGCGGATTTCGGCCACGGTGCGGTTCTTGTTGTCGGTGAGCACGTCCATATAGACCGCGACGCCGCCGGGTCCGTAGCCTTCATAGGTGATCTCTTCATAGTTGACGCCGGGCAGTTCACCGGTGCCGCGCTTGACGGCGCGCTCGATGTTGGCAGCCGGCATGTTGGCTGCCTTGGCGGCCAGCACAGCGGTGCGGAGACGTGGATTGGAGTTCTCGTCGCCGCCGCCGTGGCGAGCCGCGATGGTTATTTCCTTGATCAACCGGGTGAACGCGCGCCCGCGGGCGGCGTCCGTCTTTTCTTTCTTGCGCTTGATGGTCGCCCACTTGGAATGGCCTGACATAGTGCCTCCTAAAAATAAACCCGCCATCCCTGGACGGGATAACGGGCGATACCATAAACCGGCAGTAGTTTCATGCGATTAGTATCCGCTGCAGATTATTTATCAAAGGGGAAAAAGGCGTCAAATATAATAAAAATTTGGCTTAAAATCAATAAATATTTTAGGGGTTTTCCCAATCTGCGGAGCTGGAATCCGGCGGCGGGGCGTAAAAAATGTTCAGCGGAGGGGTGAATTCATGCACGAGGGAGCGGACGATCCAGGCTCCGGAGAAGCCCTTGCTCGATGCGCGCTGCTGCAGCGAGTCGGCCGCAGTGCGCGTCAGGCAGTCGCCGAGGCGGAGCTTGTAGTAGGGATTGTCGAAGAGCAGATAGCTGTTTTCGGGGAAAAAGGAGCGGGCATCGTCGCGGGCGCGCCTCGCCTCGCTCTCGTCCCGTGTGGCCATGAGCTGGATGCGGTAGCCCTCCACCATCCGGCTGCTGTCGACCTCGCTCTTCTCCTTGATCCGGCTGAGCAGTTCGCCGCCGCTGATCGCCTCGCCGCGGCCGGTGGTGAAATCGGAGAGGAAAGAGCCGAGTCCGGCGGCATCCCAATCTTCCTGCTGCGTGAGGGCCGAATCGGCTGCTGCCGGGGCCGGCTGAGGGGCGGAGCTGCGCTCCTGCGCCGGGGCGGCTCCGCAGAGAAGCAGGCTGCCGGCGCTGAACAGACAAAGGAGTACTTTTTTCATGGAATTCTCGCTTGATTTGTCGCGTTATTCAATGTACGGCAATTTATCACTATTAGCGCACAAAATCAATGAAAATATCCCTTGACTATCAAGGGCAAAGGTCTTATAATACTCACTACGCCATGCCGGCATCTTAAGGAGACCAAGATGAGCGATACATCGTCAGGCCTGATGGATGACATGGAGCTTCTCGAAGCGGATCAGCTCGATGACCTGACCCGCGATCTGGAGAAGCACATTGCCGAGGATCCCACCGATCTCCGTTCTCTGCTCATGCTCGGGAATGGATATTACCTGCGCGGCAAGATCGATTCCTCCATTCAGACTTTCCAGAAAGCGGTGAGTGTCAATCCGCGCCTCCCCTACGCCTACTACTATCTTGGCGTCTCATACTACCGCGCGATGCGGCTCGATGAGGCCATCGCGGCCCTCGAGCAGTCGATCGCCTCCTCGCCGGCGATGATCATGGGCCACTATTGGCTGGGGATGGCCTATTACCACAAGGGACTCTATTTCAAGGCCCGCACCGCGTTCGAGACTCTGCTCGAGAGCAACAAGGAATCGATCATCGGTCACTATCATGCCGCCCTCGCCTGCATGGCCGACCAGGCCTATGAATGCGCCCTCGATCATCTCCAGCGTCTGGCTGCGGCCGGCCATCGCGACCCCCATGTCATGCTCTATCTGGGCAATGTCTACTTCCGGCTCAACCGCACCCGTGATGCGATCGCCGCCTATCAGGAGGGGCTGGAGATCCATCCGGACAACCGGCTTTTGCGCGACGCGCTTGAACACCTGACCGAGGTGCAGGAGCCCTGATGACCGCGGAGCCGAAAACACCAGGCCGCCGGTGCCGTATTTTGCCGCACTCCGCATATTCTTCCGTCAGGGGAGCGAATCCTTTGTACGGTCTGTTCCATCCAACTGTAAAGAGAGCAGACTGAACACTTTACCAGCGCAGACGGAGGTATCCATGTCGACACCAAAAGCCCCATGGCAGACGATAGCAAAGGAGCCCCGGCATCCCCTGATCGATGTCGAAGAGCCCAATCTCATGCGCGATATTTTCCCCTACGATCAGATCCCGCGCACCGTCTTTGACGGTGTGACGGTGGACGCCCGGCCGGCCCCGGAGATCTGGATGACCGACACCACCTTTCGCGACGGTCAGCAGGCGCGCACCCCCTTCACCGTCGAGCAGGCATCCACCCTTTTCGATCTCATCCACCGCCTCTCCGGCCCCAACGGCGTCATCCGCCAGTCCGAGTTTTTCATATATTCCGACCGCGACCGCGAAATCCTCGAGGAGGTACGGAGCAAGGGCTACCGCTTTCCGGAGGTGACCGCCTGGATCCGCGCCAATCCCGCCGATTTCGAGCTGGTGCGCCGGGCCGGCCTCAAGGAGACCGGGCTGCTCACTTCGATCTCCGACTATCATATCTTTCTCAAGTTCAAAAAGAGCCGCCGTCAGGTGCTCGATGACTTTATGAAGGTGGTCCGCGCCGCCGCCGAGGCCGGCCTCGAGGCGATCCGCTGCCATTACGAGGACGTCACCCGCGCCGACTTTTGGGGCGCCGTCGTTCCCTTTACCGAAGAGCTGATGGAGTTCTCCGCCCACAGCGGCCTGCGCATCAAGATCCGCCTCTGCGACACCATGGGTTACGGCCTGCCCTACGCCGATGCCGCCCTGCCCCGCTCGGTGCCCAAGCTGATCTACTACCTGCAGCGCGAATTCGGCATCCCCGCGCACAACCTCGAGTGGCACGGCCACAACGATTTCCACAAGGTGCACATCAACGGCGTCGCCGCCTGGCTCTCCGGCGCCTCTTCGGTCAACGGCACCATCCTCGGCTTCGGCGAGCGCACCGGCAACTCGCCCCTCGAGGCCCTGGCGGTCGAATACGCCTCGCTCACAGGCTCGACCAACGGCATGGACCTCTCCGCCATCACCGGGATCGCCGACTATATGCGCAGCATCGGCACGGTGATCGCTCCCAATTACCCCTTTGTCGGGGAGAATTTCAATGTAACCATGGCCGGCATCCACGCCGACGGCGTGATCAAGAACGAAGAGATCTATAACATTTTCGACACCGGCAAGATCCTCAACCGGCCGCTGGGCGTCCATATCACCGACCGCTCCGGCATCGCCGGGGTCGGCTACTGGGTCAGTCAGCAGCTGCAGCGGCAGGGCCAGGCGCCGGTCGACAAACGCGACCCGCGCGTGGCCAAGATCTTTGAGTGGATCGAGGCGCAGTACGCCGCCGGCCGCGTGACGGCGATCTCCCAGGAGGAGATGCACCAGCAGTTCCAGCTCCATTTTAATCAGACTCCCTGACCGCACGCTGGTCAGGCCATTCCATCACCCGCATGAGCGCGCGGCGCCGAACGCCGCGCGGCCTTCATCATGGTCGTGAATGCCCGGACGGATCCGGCACCCAAAACATCGGTAAAAGCGTCTCCCCTTGAGGCCTCCCCCCGGCCTCAAGGGGAGATCGATGCCTTGTTCGTCTACGGTTCCCTCAACGACGACCACCACTTCAGACTGCTGACCGGCACAACCCTCGCCGGCATTCCGGCCAAACTCGCCAACTACCGGCGCGTTCAGCCCAAAAACGCCTTCGCCTTCGCCGTCCCCTGGCGCGGCGGCCATATCGAGGGACGGCTTCTCGCCGGTGTCACCCCCGCCCTGCTCGCCCGGCTCGATGAGTACGAATCGGCCGGCTCGCTCTACGAGCGCCGCATCGTGGAGGTCGAGGCCGCCGGCCGCAAGCTGCCGGCCTGGGTCTACATCGCCAACCCCGAGGCCATCCGCCCCTGGTTGGAACGCGGCTTCGCCGAACGCGACCGCATCGAAGCCTTTGTTGAACAGAGCGTGCGGAGCTATCTCGAGACCAAAGCCGACCGCTGCCCCCTCAGCGGCCACGAGCAGCTCGTCCCGGCCGTCACCGGTGAACTCCTCTCCGAAGAGATTCAGGGGCTTTTGAACCAGTCCCTTCACGATGAGCAGATCGCCCCCTGGCTGATCAAGCACGAGATCGAAAAGGCCGACCTCCCCGGGCTGGAGTGGCTCGAAAGCGA
>JAKQKF010000493.1 GCA_029560815.1 bacterium | reverse complement strand
CAGAAACTCTGGCTTGGATTGAGCGGGGTGGTGGGACTCGCGTTGGGGGATGCGGCTTTCTTTTCGTGCCTGGTCGTGCTCGGCTCCCGCCTGGCGACCCTGCTGCTCTCGCTCTCTCCCGTCTTCACCACCGCCTTCGCCTGGTTCTTTTTGGGAGAACATCTCAGCTGGGTGGGACTGGCCGGCATCATCACCACTTTCACCGGCATCTTTTGGGTCGTGAACGAGAAAAATACGGATCACCATCCCCGGGTCAAACTAAAGGGGATCATCCTCGGCATCCTGGCTGCGATCGGCCAGGCCGCAGGGGTTATCCTGGCCAAATATGGTTTCCGCACGGAGATCGGGGCCCTGGCGGCGACCCTCCTGCGGATGGTGCCCGCCGCGCTGGTGATGTGGGGCGCTGCTGTCGTACTGAAGAGATTAGCGCCAATGAAAATATTTGTCACCGATAAGAAAGCCTCCCGCTTCATCCTCATCGCTTCACTCATCGGGCCCTATTTGGGAGTCTGGCTGGCCAATGTGGCGGTCAAGTATGCCGAAGCCGGCGTCGCCTCGACTCTGCTGGCGACCGTCCCCGTCCTGCTCATCCCTTTGGTCTGGATCATCTACGGCCACCGGCCGACCCTGCGAGCGGTGATCGGCACCCTCATCTCCATGGCCGGCGTCGCGCTCATCTTTATGCGCTGACCCCGGTCTCCTCCTGCGCGGGAGCCGGCACAGCGACCTGCCTGACGTTGCGCCGCAGGTAGAGAAGAGTGATGTCGTCATCGAACAGATCGGAACGGGTATAATCCCGCACATCCGCAACAATCATCTCCGTGTCGCACACGCCCTTCTCCCGGTTCATCCTGAGTATAATCTTCTCAAACCGTCCCGATTTCTGGTAAAACTCGCCATCCGGATCGGCCGCTTCGGGGATGCCATCCGTATAGAGCAGCAATCCGTCGCCCGGATGCAGCTTGAAGGTGCCGCTCTCGTAGCGAATTCCTTCGCGCAGGCACCCCAAAGGCGGCCCGCCGGCCATCGGCGTCTCGATCGCACCCTCCCCGCGCACCAGCATGGGCGGCAAATGGCGCGCATTCAT
>JAKQKF010000034.1 GCA_029560815.1 bacterium | reverse complement strand
AAACGGGCGCCGTAGAGATAGGAATTGGCGCCGACCTGGAAATCGATCGCTGTCCCCTCCGCTTCGAGCCCGACCACATTGTAAAAAGGGGCCCGGTCGCAAACCATGGCGCGGAAGACCATCTCGTCATAGGAACCCTGTGCCCGTCCCAGACCGCCGGCCAGCCAGGTCTCCATGAAAACGGCAATGCCCTCGAGGTACCAGCGCGGGGTCAGCAGCCGTGGTGTGGTGAGATAGGCATAGATGAGCGAGACCGGATCCTCCGCGGCGTCCTGCACCTTGCCGCAAAAAAGCGCGCGAAAAAACCGGTCGCTGCCGGCCGCCTGGTCGGTGGTGATGACGTGCACGGTCTCATGATTCATCAGCCAGTTCATGCGCTCATTTGCCGTCGTGGTCTCGTAGATATAATTGTGGGGTGCAAGCTCCATGCGGATAAAATTGCGCGGTACGGAGATGGCGCCGGCATTGCCGTAATCCCCGAAATCCTGCAGGTAAACGGTGGCCTTTTCATCGCTGTGATAATCGAAAATCCGGCTCTCGAAGCTGCGGGCATTCAGGAAGCAGCGCGAGAGATGGGGAAGGATGAATTCATGCACCCTGCCGAAATAGACCAGATCCATACGCCGGGTGGATTGGATACTGAGCTGGCCGGAAGCGCTGGAGACACAAAGTGCCGAAAGAAAAAGGAAAAACAGCAAGCCGTTGCGTCTTTTCGTCATCATCTCTCCAATAGTCTCCACGGCTCGATGAGCAACCCGGGAAAAGAATACCTCAGCCATCACTATGTGATGCAAGCGGAAGCGCTCCTTTTCGGGGGGCGCTTCCGCTATTGAAAATCAAATGCAAAGGGAGTATACGGGTCAACCCACCGGCGGAGCGCGAGGGGATTCACGCCTGCCGGTGGGCCAATCTCAGAGTGAAACTATTCGGCAGTGGATCTACCTTCCGCCGTTTGCATGGACGCGATGGTCTGGGCATCGAGCGTTTGCAGGGCGGCAATGCTTCTGCCGTCGAGGGTTTGCAGGGCGGCAATCGCTTTGCCATCCAGGTTCTGCAGGGCGGCAATGGCCTTGCCATCGATACTTTGCAGAGCGGCAATCGACTTGCCATCGAGGGTTTGCAGCGCTGCGATGGACCTGCCATCCATGGTCTGCAAGGCTGCGATCGACTTGCCGTCGAGGGTTTGCAGGGCGGCAATTGCTTTGCCATCCATGGTTTGCATAGCTGCGATCGCCTTGCCATCCAGCGACTGCAGGGCAGCGATCGACCGGCCGTCGGTAGTCTGCAGTGCGGCGATGGACTTGCCATCCAGAGTCTGGAGCGCCGCGATCGCCTTGCCATCCAGGGTCTGCAGAGCGGCGATGGACTTGCCGTCCAGGGTCTGCAAAGCAGCGATCGATTTGCCGTCCAGGGTCTGCAGAGCGGCGATGGATTTGCCGTCCAGGGTTTGCAAAGCGGCGATCGACTTGCCGTCCAGAGTCTGTAGAGCGGCGATGGACTTTCCATCCAGGGTCTGCAAAGCAGCAATCGCTTTCCCATCCATGGTCTGCACAGCGGCGATCAACTGCTTGTCCGCAATGATCTTTTGTACGGTCTCATTCTGCAGCAGCTGCTGCAATTCGCTGTCGGTCAAGGTTACATCCTGGCTGCTCATCTGCCCGGATTCATACTTGTCGGCTTTCTGCACAGCGCCGATAGTTCCCTGGGTGGCGGACTCTGGCGGCCAGGGATAAAACCGGGAAATGAGCACACCGACGACCACGACTGCGGCAGCGCCAATCAACAACCATTTGTACTTGGGTGACATGGGATCCTCCTGTCGATGAAAAATGAGTTGTGTAAGGGTATGTTTTTCCGCTTTCTTTTTACGAACAGAACGCATAATCTGAACGGAAAGATGGGCGGGTGGTTCGGCCTCCGGCATCCTCTCCAGCAGCCGTGTCATTTCGGCCTGTTCCTCATAAAGGGCCTGGTCGCCGGGGTGCTGCTGGAGCCAGGCATGCCACGCGCGCTGCTCCTCTTCGGTGAGCGTCCCGTCGAGGGCCTTTTGCATGAGAGTATAATCGGTTTTATGTTTCATTTTTAACACCCAACTTGACGAGAATAAGCTTCAGGGCGCTGCGCGCCCGGAAGAGTTGCGATTTTATCCGGCTTTCAGAACGATCCATGATGAAAGCGATCTCCTGATAACCAAGATTTTGAAAGTGGCGCAGAATGATCAACGCCCGGTCATCCGGCTTCAAATACATCAAGGCCTCCTGGATTGCCTCCGCCAGCTCGAAGGAGGGTTCCGCTGCGCTCTCCATGCGCGTCTCATCCAGGCTGCTGCGCCGTTTCCCCCGCCGGTACTCATTGATCGCTTCGTTCATCGCGATACGGTAGATCCAGCTGAAGAGGGAGAGACCGGTAGTGTAGAGGGTGAGCTTTTCGAAGACCTTGACAAATGTTGCCTGGGTCACCTCTTCAGCTAAAACGCCGCTGTGGGTGATGCGCAGAGCCAGATTATAGACCGGTTTCTGGTAGCAATGAATCAGCTCTGCGAAGGCCTGATCGTCGCCATTCCTGCAGCGGCGGATCAGCTCATCTTCCTGGCGTTCACTCATACATACAATCCAGATCGACAAAAGTTGCCAAGTTTCATCCCTTTATATTATTTTATTGTGAAAATGGTATCAAGTCCGGCATACCTGAAAATTTCGGTGATATGCGGATTGAGATTTTTCAGGATCAGCTGCTCATTCCTTTGCATCAGCCGTTTTTGGGTCGCGATGAGCACACCAATGCCCGCACTGGAGATATACTCCAGCTGGCTGCAATCGACCTCCGTGCTGTGATCGACCTGATTGAAGGCCTTCATGGCGGTCTCCTCCTGGGAAGCGTCAAAACGTCCAGTCAGGAGCAGGATGCCCTGCTCATTGTGTTCAATCCTGAGCATAATTCCTCACTTGATATATTTAACCAGAGTGATGGTGCTGATTCTGTTCTTATGTGTGTAGCGGACCTGGTCCATGAGTGTGTGGATCAGGTGCAGACCCAGGCCGCCCGCCCTGCGTTCCTCCAGCGGCGCCCGGGTATCCACATTGGGCGGCCGGGAGACATCGAAATCCTCCACATCGTAATCGAGGATGCGGATCAAAACGGCCTCTCCCCTTTTCTCCAGTGCGATGGCAATGGAGCCAGTTGAGCCGCTGTTGTGTTCGACCGAGTTGGCAAACACTTCTTCCACAGCCAGCTGCAGCTCCAGCGCTGTTTTGCCGGCGATGCCATCACGGGAGAGAAATTCTTCGATAAAATCGAACACTGCTTCAAGGGAGTTCAGCGATCGTTTGAATAGACGCTCATTCATCGGTCCTTCCGCAGGCAACAGAAATTGTAAAAAAATAGGGTGAAGCAGGGAAGCAATCATTCCGGAGCATGTTTGTACGGCCCGAAATGATAGATGGGGACAGACTCAGCTATTAACAAGGTGGAACCGTTCACCGAGCGACGGAAGGGAATACGACCACAGCGGCCTGAATGATTCCTGTGCGGCCGTTCCGGAGTTTCTCAAGCCGACTATATGTACATTATATCCAAAAAAAGAGTGCAGCGCAAGCAAAATCCGCTCCCGCGCAGGGTAATTTGACTGCCCGAACTATGTGCGAGTGACATGATCGTGCACAGAAGCGGCAGACTCGCAGGCTGAGGGAGAGCGAGGGGTTCATGCGGGCTGGGGTGGAGGTCATGTCGGCGGCCTCAATTCAAGTGGAAGTATGTAAATAAAAGCCTTTTGACTTGAAAATAACAACTCGATTTTCTATCTTGATGATATGCGTGGAGGAGAGCCACAGACTCTTCCCGCCTGAAGAAGGTACTCCATTCTCAAGACAAATACCAGAGAAAAAGCATGAAAAAGACCAGGCAGCTTCCCGCCACTCCCGAAGAGATGGCGCAGGTACTGATGCGGATGGATGCCAAGGCGGCGGCCAACCTGCTGGTGAAAGCGGAGAGCGAACCCGCGGCCAGGGCGCTGCGGCTCATCGGGCCGCACGCCGCTGAAAAGATCCTCACCCTTCTGCCGCCCGGCGGCCGGGAACGGATCACCAGCGCCCTGCCGGCTGCGGTACGCGAGCAGTGGGTCCTCAACCTGACCTATCCCAAAGAGAGCGTCGGCCAGATGATGGATCCGGTCTGGGCGCTTTTTTCGCCCGACAAGACAGTCCGCGAGACCATTGATGAGCTGCGCCAGCTCGTCAAACAAGAGTTTATCACCTATGGCTATGTCATTGACGAGGAGAAGCGCCTCATCGGAGTGGTGGTGATGCGCGAACTCCTCTTCGCCGATCCGGCGAGTACCCTGCGCGAGGTCATGCTGACCGAGCCCTTCAGCCTGCGCGCCTCCATGCCGCTGATGGAGGCGATGCGGGAGGTCCTCACCCGGCACTTTCCCACCTATCCGGTCACCAACGACAAGGGCGAGCTGGTCGGGACAGTCCGCGGCGGCCGCCTCTTCGAAGCCCAGGCGATCGAGATCAGCGCCCAGGCCGGAAGCATGGTCGGTGTCGAGAAGGAAGAAAAACTCTCCACCGCCTGGCCGCGGAGCTTCCGCTTCCGCCATCCCTGGCTGCAGCTGAACCTGCTCACCGCTTTCGTCGCCGGGGCGGTAGTCAGCTTTTTCCAGTCGACCATCGACCAGCTGGTCATCCTCGCGGCTTTTCTGCCGGTGCTGGCGGGTCAATCGGGGAACAGCGGCTGTCAGGCGCTGGCGGTGACCATTCGGGGTATGACACTGGGGGAGTACAAAAAGGGGCAAACCAGGAAACTGCTGGCCAAGGAGAGTCTGCTCGGGCTGCTCAACGGCAGCATCGTCGGTCTGGTGGCAGGCGGGGCGATGTATCTGCTGGCGCGCAGCCAGGGCAATCCGATGGCTTTCTCGCTGGGGCTGATCGTCCTGGCGGCCATGGCCGGCGCCTGCGTGGTCAGCGGTATCTTTGGCACCATCGTGCCCATCCTGCTGCGGCGGCTAGGAGCCGACCCGGCCACCGCCTCGAGTATCTTTCTGACGACCGCCACCGATGTCGCCAGCATGGGACTGCTGCTCCTGCTCGCCACGATCTTTCTGATCTGAACTGCGGGCGTTCTGATTCGCCGCCGCCTTCAGCGGCTGCAGCACTCCGCATCAGATTCGTCCCTGCCATCGAGCGGCCGCGACAAACCGCCGCTACTTCCTGGTCCCCATCTTGCGGCCGTAGTCGAGCAGATTGTGCGTGGTCAGCAGGGGAAAGTTGGGCGAGACCACCGGAAAAGGAACATTCTTTTCGGTGACGAACATGTCGATGCGTGTCAGCTTGATCTTTTCGAATTCATCGGTATCGATCTCGATCCTGTCACTGTATTTTTTACTCAGCGCGATGAAATGAGGGTCGAGGTCGCTTTCGATCACCGGCAGATAATTTTTATAGAAATCGATCTCCCTCCCCTTTTCGCGTAAAAGGCGGTTGCGCTGCCAGGTGGCCAGAAGATTGTCCCGCCACATCCCGGCCGTACGCTGGACCAGATTGACCTGGTCGTACTCTTTTTTGTAGGCCTCTTCAGTGACCACCATATCGCGCACCATATCGGCGAGGGCATTGCGGAACTCGAGGCCGAACTCCCCTTTGGGGATCTGGCGGGTGCGGAAAACCAGGGGATGGCGCAGCAGCAGCTTTTGCAGATCGCGCACCGTCCAGACCCGTTCATCGAGCACCATGAAAGGGAGGTCGGCGATCTCATCGAGCGTCTCCATCGGCGGGCTGACCAGGGAGGAATCCTCGGTATTCCAGACCTGCTGTTTGATCAGCTGTTTTTTCTCCTCCTCGCTCTTCATATAGAAATCAGCCATCACCCGTGCCACGCGGGGAAAGGTCTGGCCGTCAAACCGGAGGGTCTTGCCGCGCATCAAGCCGCCGATCCAGGCCGCATAGGCCGCCGTCGCCTTGCGGGTGCGCAGCCGGGTCGAGACCTCCTCCCGGCGCTTGCTGACATCCTGATCGCCGAGGGCCAGACGGTCAGTCCAGCCATCCACCCGGGCGACCGTATAGAGCCCCTTTTCCGCCTCAAAGGGTCCGATGACCTGACCCTTTTGCAGGGGAGCCGAAAAAAAGCGCTCCTTGAACTCTTCAGGCTCGGGTCCGGACCATGCCAGCTCACGCGTCGGGATGGTGGTGACGAGGCCGCCGTACTGCGCAAAGGTCTCCTCAAAGCTCCTGCCTTGCTGCAGGCTCTCCTCCACCATCCGCGCCATCTGGCTGTCCGGCATCGAATAATAGGATAGCTTGTAGGTCCGCCCCGCCAGTTTGTACTCTCTCCTCAGCTCACTGGTATCAAGCACGACCCGGCTGTAAAAATCCTCGTTGTAGAGCCACTGCCGCATCGCCTGTTCCCTGCGTCCCTGGATGTACAACTGGAACTGCTCGTTTTCGGTCAGCTCGTTCTTTTCCCCGGCCTCGAGGGCGTAGAGCTTTTCGGCGATGAGCGAGTTGAGGACGACCTTGCGGTGGATATAGTTGTCGCTCCGGCAGTAGGGCGGCC
>JAKQKF010000555.1 GCA_029560815.1 bacterium | reverse complement strand
CAGAAGACGTCATCGAAAACGCCCCAGCTGAACTGCACACGGTAGGGTCCGCCGGTGCAGCCCAGACGGGGGTAGGAGGCGAGGGCGGCCAGAGAGTGGCCGGGCATCTCGATTTCGGGCACGACGGTGATCGCCCGCTCGGCTGCATAGGCCACGATTTCACGGACCTCCTCCTGGGTGTAAAAGCCGCCATAGGGCCCGCTGATGCCGTCGTTGCGCCAGGCCCCGACCTCCATCAGCCGGGGATACTTTTTGATCTCGATGCGCCAGCCCTGGTCTTCCGTAAGGTGCCAGTGGAAGGTGTTCATTTTGTAAAGGGCGATCATGTCGATGTACTTCTTGACGAACTCGACCGGAAAAAAGTGGCGGCCGACATCGAGGTGCACGCCGCGCCAGGCGAAACGGGGCTGGTCGAGGATGGTCACGGACTCCATCCGCCATACCGTGCCGGGGAGCGGCGTTGGCGATCCCACTGCCGGGGGCAGGAGCTGCAGCAGGGTCTGCATGCCATAGAAAAAGCCGGGGGCGGCATTGGCGCGGATGCGCCCCCCCGCCGGAGTCACCTCGAGGCTGTAGCCCTCGCGGCCCCACTCCGCACGGGCGCCGTAGGCGGTGAAATAGAGGGCGTCGCCGGTGCTGGTGTCGGCGGGCAGGGGCTGCAGAGGCAGGGGGAGGCCGGTGGCGAGGCGCAGCCGGGCGGCGAAACGCTCTGCGTAGCCCTGCAGTTCAGGCACGGCGGGATCGTAGTAGAGGAGCGTGGAAGCGCTGAGGGTGTAGCTTCCTGCGCCGGCTGTAACGCTGGCGGGCAGGGGGACAAGATCGGCTCCCGCGGCGGCCCCGACGGTGAGCAGCATCAGAAAAAGACAGAAACCGGTACGGTGCATGAAGATCACTCCACAATGATTTCGTCGACAAAGAGCCAGGCTTTCCCTCCGGCTCCGGCGTGATCAGGGGGACAAACCCCGATATTTTTGGCAGTTACCTTGAGATAGCGCGCCCGCAGATTGCTGAAATCGCGGCCGAAATGGTGGATTTTGATCTCACTTCCATCCTGCATCCCGTCGCCCGGCAGCACCGCGAGGATCTGAAAATCCTTCCCCTTGTCCGAAAAAGCATAGCTGACCTCCCGGGGGGCGAAGATCCAGGAGCCGATGTCCTCCAGGTAGCTGCTCGAGACGCGCCGGATCACCGTTGTCCTGCCGAGATCGATGACCACTTCGAGATCGTGCTGTTCGAATCCCTGCCAGGAGCCGTCGCTGTAATTCTTGCTGCCGGTGAGGCCGTCGACCAGTGCGGTGGGGCCTGCGGCTTGGTAGCGATTGCTCCAGGGGTGGGTATAGGTGACCTTTTGGCCGGAGGCCTTGTGGACCAGGAAGGGCACGGAGACGATCCTGCCCTGGAGGGCGCCATCGAGGAAGAGGCCGGCCTTGATGGTGCTGCTGCCCTGCAGGGTGATCGGGCTCTCATAGCGGGGTGAGGCGGTCGTGGGCTCGGCTCCATCCAGGGTGTAGTGGATGACGGCGAATGGGGCGGGGCTCTTGAGGGCGACCAGTGCGCTGCGGCCGTCGCTGCTCCTCTCGAGGAGGGTTTTGACGCTGTAGAGCGAGCGGGAATAGTCTACGCCCATCGCCTCCAGGCGCGGCAGCAGCCCGGTGAGGCGGTCGAGAAAATGGTCCCAGCTGCGGGAGGCTTTGGGGGACCAGGCCACCTCGGCCATGGCGAGAAGGCGGGGAAAGAGCATGTATTCAGCGTGTTCGGGTGTGGCGATGAATTCGGTCCAGAGGTTGGCCTGACAGCCGAGGATATGCTTCGCCTGCTTGTCATCGAGGCCGGCGGGGGTGGGCTCGAAGCCATAGACGGTCTCGATGGGAATATAGCCGCCGATGGAGAGGGGTTCATAATCCGCCGGACCCTGATAGTAGTCAAAATAGCAGTAATCGGTCGGGGTCATGACCACGTCATGGTTGGTGCGGGCGGCCTCGATCCCGCCCTGCATGCCTCGCCAGGACATGACGGCGGCGCGCGGCGCCAGTCCGCCCTCGAGGATCTCGTCCCAGCCGATGATGCGTTTGCCCCGGCTGTGGAGGTAGCCCTCCATCCGCCTGATCATATAGCTCTGCAGTCCGGTTTCATCCCCGAGATTTTCAGCCTGGATGCGCGCCTGGCATTTGGGGCATTTTTTCCATTCGCTTTTGTCGGCCTCGTCGCCGCCGATGTGGATATAATCGCTGGGGAAAAGCCCGATCACCTCATCGAGGATATCCTGAAGAAAGCTGAAAGTGGTGTCATCGCCGGCGCAGTAGAGGTTAACGATCGGCCAGACGCCGCCGGGGGGCACGGTGAAGGGACCGCCGGTGCAGGAGAAGCGGGGATAGGCGGCCAGAGCGGCCCCGGCATGGGCGGGCATCTCGATCTCAGGGATGATAGTTATGAAGCGGCTGCGGGCATAGTCCACGACGGCGCGGATCTCCTCCTGGCTGTAAAAACCGCCGTAGGTGGCCTTTTCGCCAGGCTGCTGCGGCGCCCGCTTGTTCCAGTGGTCACCGGAGCGGTCGACGCGCCACCCCCCCACCTCGGTCAGCAGGGGGTATTTTTTGATCTCGATCCGCCACCCCTGATCGTCGGTGAGATGCCAGTGGAAGGTGTTCATCTTGTTCATCGCC
>JAKQKF010000551.1 GCA_029560815.1 bacterium | reverse complement strand
AAAGAGAGAACAGATGCGCTGCAGAAATATGCTGATTTGGCTGTTCCTCCTGCTCGGCGCGACCCTCCTCACCGGGCAGGTTCTGCTCCCGCAGGATGGGAATGTGGTCGTCACCCTGGGCAACAGCATCACCGGGCTGGGCGCAAGCCCGGCCGGGGAAGAAGCTTGTTAAAGCCCCTGGTGGACGAGATTCTTAATCAATGGCAGGTCATCCCCTAACTCAGGAGCCCTATGAAGACCAAATTCCCGCAGACCTTCTGGACGGCCAACACCATCGAACTCTTCGAGCGCGGGGCCTATTACGCCATCGCTTCGTTCGTCGTCATCTATCTCAACGAGACCCTGGGCATGGCCCCGACCAAGGCCACCTTCCTCAACGGGACGCTGCTCTGGGGGCTGGTCTACTTTCTGCCCATCCTCAGCGGCACCCTCGCCGACCGTTTCGGTTTCAAGCGTTCTCTGGTGTTCGCCTTTGTGCTTATCACCCTCGGCTACCTGACCATGGGTACCCTGCAGCAGTTCTGGCCGGCCCTGCTCGGCCATACGGCGGGGCACATCGATTACACCATCCCGGTCGTCTTCGGCATCCTCCTCATCGGCATCGGGGGCAGCGTGGTCAAGCCCTGCATCTCCGGCACAGTGCAAAAGACCGCCGGGGTCAACACCACCCTTGGTTTCGCCATCTTTTACATGGTGATCAACATCGGCTCGATGTTCGGCCGCACCGTCTCCTATTTTGTGCGCACCCATTACGGCATCCCGGCCATTTTCAGCTATGTCGCCACCCTCTTCGCTTTCATCGGACTGCTCGTGGTCCTCTTTGTTTACCGCGAGCCCCAATATCAGCAGCCGCTCTCGGCGGGAGCTCTGCAAAAGCCGCGTACGATCGGCCAGGCTCTCAAGGGGATGTTCATGGTGCTGGGCAATCTGCGCTTCGTCTTCTTTCTGGTGGTGATCAGCTTTTTCTGGTTCATCTACGTCCAGATCTACAATCTCATCCCCCTCTATCTGCGCTTTGTGGACAAGGATGCTCCGGTCGAACTTTACACCCTGATGAATCCGGTGATGATCGTCTGCTTTCAGCTCCTGATCACCCGTTTCTCTAAAGGGTGGTCGCCGCTCAAGTCGATCATGGCCGGTGTGGGCGTCACTGTGGTGGGCATGCTGCTCAACATCATCCCCAGCCTCGTCAACGGCGGCGCTCTGCAGAATATCTCCTTCGGCGCCTTCGCCATGCCTCTGGCCGGCATCTTTATCCTCGTTTCGATCGCCTCGATGGCGATCGGCGAAATGTTCGCCTCACCGCGCATCTATCAGTATATCGGCGCCATCGCGCCCAAAGGGCAGGAGGGGCTCTATCTCGGCTACGCCAATCTGCCGATGGCCCTGGGCACTATCGTCGGCGCTCCCATCGGCGGCATCATGTTCGAGACGCTGATTAAAAATCCCACCGCCCAGGGGCTCCCCACGCACGCGCCCCTGATGTGGATCCTGGTCGCCGCTATGGGGGTGCTCTCGATGACAGGACTCTGGCTCTATGACCGCTTTCTTGTCAAAAAATAAATCTCGAGGATGATCATGAAAAAGTGCATGCTCCTTATTCTTTTCCTGGCCGTCACTCTGCCGGCCCTGCTCACGGCGGCTGAGCCTCTCGCCCTCATGCCGGTGCCGGAAAAAATGACCATGGCCGAGGGGCAATACCGCCTCGACGCCTCCTTCACCGTGGCGGTCAACGGCCAGGCCGATCCGCGCCTTTATGCCGCAGTGACCCGCATGCTGCGCCGCCTCAGCGGCCGCACCGGGCTCTTCATGACCCAGGATGTCATTACTCCCGGCAAAACCGTCGAAAATCCCGCCATGCTGATCTCCTGCCAGCGGGCCGGTGTGGTCGCCCTCGGCGAGGACGAATCCTACGAGCTGACGGTCAGCCCGGCCGGAATCGGACTGCGCTGTGTCACCGATATCGGCGGCCTGCGCGGCCTCGAGACCCTTCTTCAACTGCTGCAGGCAGATGAGAAGGGCTTTTATTTCCCCGCCCTCTCCATCCAGGACAAGCCGCGCTTCCCCTGGCGAGGGCTGATGATCGATGTCTGCCGCCACTGGATGCCGATGAAGGTGATCAAGCGCAACCTCGATGGCATGGCCGCCGTCAAGATGAACGTCCTCCATCTCCACCTCTCTGAGGATCAGGGCTTCCGCATTGAAAGCAAGCTCTACCCCAAACTCCATCAGATGGGCTCCGACGGCTTTTATTTCACCCAGACGGAGATCAAAACGATCATCGCTTATGCCAATGCCCGCGGCATCCGCGTCATCCCCGAGTTCGACATGCCCGGCCATACCACTTCCTGGTTCGTCGGCCATCCCGAACTGGCCAGCGCCCCCGGACCGTACACCATCGAACGGCGCTGGGGGGTTATGGACCCGACCATGGATCCGACCCGGGAGAGCACCTACCAGCTGCTGGACGGATTTCTCGGCGAGATGGCCGCTCTTTTCCCGGATCCCTACCTGCACATCGGCGGTGATGAGAATAACGGCAAGCAGTGGAACGCCAATCCCGCTATCCAGGCCTGGATGAAGAAGAAAGGGATCAAGGACAATCATGCCCTGCAGGCCTATTTCAACAGCCGGCTGCTCAAAATCCTGACCAAACATGGCAAGCGGATGATCGGCTGGGATGAGATTTTGCATCCTTCCATGCCTAAAGACATCGTCATTCATTCCTGGCGAGGGCCTGATTCACTTGTTCAGGCTGCCCGGCGTGGCTATATGGGCATTCTTTCCAACGGCTACTATATCGATCTCATCCAGCCCGCCTCGTATCACTATCTCGTCGATCCGGTGCGAGCGGACGCGCAGCTGACGCCCGAAGAACAGGCGCGCATCCTCGGTGGCGAGGCCACCAGCTGGGCGGAGCTGGTCACTCCCGAGACCATCGATTCGCGCATCTGGCCGCGTACGGCCGTGATCGCCGAGCGGCTCTGGTCGCCTGTTTCCGTGCGCGACGTGGACGATATGTACCGGCGCATGGAGGTGATCAGCCGCCAACTCGAGGAACTAGACCTTAACCATATCAAAAACTATGAGATGATGCTGCGCCGGCTGGCCAACCAGCAGGAGACCACAGCCCTGCGCGTGCTCGCCGATGTGGTCGAACCGCTCAAGATCTACAAACGTCACAGCCAGGGGGTGACCTATTACTCCTATTCGCCCTACACCCGCGTCGTCGATGCGGCACGGCCGGAGTCGATGACCGCGCGCAGCTTCGCCCGCAAGGTCGAGGCCTTTCTTGAGTCGCGCTCCGGCCAGGAGGGCGGCGAAATCATGAATCAGCTCGCCCTCTGGCAGGAAAATCACGCTCGCCTGCTGCAGACCATGGCCAAGGCCCCGGCCATCCGCGAGATGGAGTCGCTTTCGCAGGATCTGGCCGATCTGGCCGCGGCCGGGTTGCAGGCTGCCGAGGCCATCCAGGAGGGGAGAAAGCTTGGCAGTGACTGGGGAGCGCTGCAAAAGGAGCATATCGAACGGGCGAAAAAACCGCGCGGCCAAGCCGAGTTGGTGGTGGTGGACCCCATCGCCCGGCTGATTCTGGCCGCCCAGTAAAATAGTGGTCTCATCTCGACAGGAGTGACTATGGCTATCGACTTTTCGCGTCTTGAAAAAATCAACGAGGGCAAGACCAAGGTCATCTATGCCCATCCCGATGACCCCAGATGCGTCTATATGCTCTTCAAGGATGACATCACTGCCGGCGACGGCGTCAAACATGACATCATCGCGGGCAAGGCTTTCACCGACTGGCAGACCAACCGCGACATCTTTGAGTACCTCAACCGCTGCGGCGTGCGCACCCACTATATTGCCACCCCGGCCGAAAAGGTGGCCCTGGTCAGGAAACTCGACTTTAAGATCAATCTCGAGGTGGTGAGCCGCCGCGTCGCCGCCGGCTCGATCGTCCACTGGGGCAAGATCCCGGAGGGAACCCGCTTCGATCCGGTCGTCACCCAGTTCCACTACAAGGATGACCCCCTCCATGACCCCATGCTCGACCAGGGCTACATCGACTATATCATCAACACCAAGGGGGCCACGGAGTACCGGCAGATGCAGGAGATCAATGCCGAGGTTTTCGCCCATCTCGAGCGCGCTTTCGCCCATTTCAAAATCCAGCTCGTCGATTTCAAACTCGAATATGGATTGATCGACGGCGTGGTCCACCTCATCGACGAGATCACCGGCGGCTCATTCCGTCTCTGGCCTTACGCCAAAGAAAATCCCGATCTCGGCCGCGACAACCTCCTCTCCGAACTCGACCCGGCGGGCCGGCTGGACAAGGACACTTACCGCATGGGCGGATCCACCGACAAGGTCCTGGCCAAATTCCAGCAAATTGCCGCCGTCACCGCCCATTTCAGGGAAATATAACTATGAAAAGATCCGGATCATTGTATTTGCTGTCTTTAATCTTTTTAATTCTCTTTGCGACGCTGACGGCCGGGGCTGCTTCCAGCCCGGATTCCCAACAGCAGGGGTTCTCCGGCGCAAAGGCCCTCGCCTACGTCGAGGAGTTGTGTAAACCCGAATACGCAGGCCGCTTCACCGGCCATCCCGGCGCCACCCTGGCGGCCGAGTGGATCGGCGGGCGCTTTGAAAGCTGGGGGCTGACCCCGGCGGGCGACGACCGCGGCTGGCTGCAGGTCTATCCGATGATCGTGAGCGAACAACTGGAGCGGGCTAAGCTGACGCTGAAGAATGGCGCTTTCGGCCCGGTCGAGTACCAGGAGGGCAACGATTTCACCGTTTATATGAACTCCGGCTCGGGCAAGGTGACAGCTGAGGTTCTCTTCGCCGGCTTTGGCATCAGTGAACCAGCCATGGGCCGGGATGATTACGCCGGCGTCGACGCCGCCGGCAAGATCGTTCTCATCTATCGCGGAGTGCCGGCCGGCGATCAGGATTGGGAGTTTGCCACCGAGCGCGATTACAAGATGCGCACGGCCGCCGCCCACGGCGCTGCGGGGCTGTTGATGCTCGACCGCGGCGATTGGCCTGTGCGCGGCGGCACCATCCATGAGGAGGGGTACCATCCTGCACTGCCGGCCTTGAACGTCTCGAAAAAAATGGTGCGGGACCTCTTTCACGGCACCTTCCAGGATCTCGATCTCATCCTGCGCGATCTGCCCCATAAAACCGGATCTGTGCTTCTTGCCCGCACGCTCCAGCTGCAGGTGCGGATGCGGCGGATCGAACCGGGGCGGGGCGAGAATGTGGTCGCCCTGCTCCCCGGCTCGGATCCCCTGCTGCGCGAGGAGTATCTGGTCATCGGCGGCCATATGGACCACAACGGCCTCGGCAAGGATGGTCACCTCTATCCCGGTGCGGACGATAACGCTTCGGGCACGGCGGTGGTCATGGAACTGGCGCGCCATTTCGCCGCCCTGCCGGATCGGCCGAAGCGTTCGCTCCTCTTTGTCACTTTCGGCGGAGAGGAACAGGGGCTGCGCGGTTCGAAGCATTTTGCCCATCACCCGCCGGTCCCGGCCGAACGAATCGCCGCGATGTTCAATTTTGATATGGAGGGGACCGGCGACGGCGGTGCGCGTCTGGGCGGACGGAACTATTTCCCGGAGGTGGTGCGCACGCTGGTCGCCTCATGGAGCGATTCTGTGCTCGCCAAAACCAGCTTCGGCCGCGGCTGGGGCGGCTCCGGCTCCGACCATTTCCATTTCATCGAGCAGGGGATCCCCGCCTTCTATTTCAGCTCCACCGGCGGCCATCCCTTCTACCATCAGATCGAGGATCAGCCGCACACTCTGAATGTCGCTTCGCTGCAAAGCGTCGGCGACCGTGCGGCGGTGCTGATCCGGGCCCTTGCAGACCACGCTGAACCTCTCACCCTCGACGATGCCGGCCAGGGCCGCTTTTTTGTCCGCCACGGCGATCAGCTCGATCTCTGCGGCAGTGCCGTTGCGCTGCAGGGCGATCTGGCGATGGCTGTCGCCGCCGCCCACGATGTCGGCATCAATTTCACCGCTCTGCCTCTAAACGCGCAAACGGAACAGACCGCGCAGCTCTTCAGCCGCCTCGACAGCCTCGAGCAGTGGATCGCCGCCCATCCCGTGCACCTCACCCGCTACGAAAACAGCGGCTCTGTCGACCGGGCCGCCGGCCAGGGAAAACTGACCGCAGCTGTCTTTCTCCGGGGCACCCATCTCCTGCATGGCGAGGCTTCAGTCGCACGCCAGCTCGGCCGGCTCGGTCTCAATATTCTGGCCATCGACTCGCCCCGGGATCCGGTTTTTGCGGAGGGCGGGATTGGCGCCGCCGGCAGGGAACTCCTCCGCGCCGCCGGGTCCGCCTCGATGCTCCTGCATATCGATCTCGCAGACACCAGCCGCGCAGGCGAACTTCTCGATCTATGGAGAGGGCGGGCAATCTGGTCACTAGACCTCGCAAAAGCTGCAACCATGCCCCAGGCCGTCAATCGGCGGCTGGCGGCAGGAAAGGTCGTGCTGCTGCTGCGCTGCCGGCCGGAGGATGATCCCGGAGCCCTTTTGGAACTGGCCGCTCTGCTGCCGTCCGACCGGATCCATATCTCGATCCTCGGCAGCCCGGAACCCGGCCAGCTGAAAAAAATGGACGGGTTCGTCAAGGCCC
>JAKQKF010000510.1 GCA_029560815.1 bacterium | reverse complement strand
CAGGGTGCGACTGCCCCGGGGCAGCTATCGCGTCACCCTCAAGGTGGCGGAGATGACCTTTATGGAACCCCTCAGCCGGCTCTACAACATCTATGTGGAGGGCCGCAAGGTGGCCGACCGCCTCGATCTGGCGGCCGATCCTGGCCCGAAAGCCGCTCTGGAACTTACTGCCGAGGCGGTCGAGGTGACCGACGGCATCCTTGATATCCGCTTCGAGTATCTCTGGGGGTATGATACCGACTGGGGCTCCCTGCTCAACGGCCTGGTCATCGAGCCGGCGGCTTCGTCGGTCGGAAGCAATCCTGCGCGCCGGCCGGAGACGATGGCCCTGGTGACCAGCTACCCCAATCCCTTTAACGCCGAGACCACGATCGCTTACGAACTTCCCAGTGCAGGCCAGATCCGCCTGACGGTGTACGACCGCCTTGGCAGGCAGGTCGAGGAGCTCGCCTCCGGCCCGGCTGCGGCCGGCCCGCACATGGTGAGATGGACGCCCACCCTGCCGAGCGGGCTCTATTTCGTTGGCCTTGAACATGAGGGCGCCGCGGGCTCGCACCGCGCCCTGAACAAACTCGTACTTGTTCGCTGATTTTCTGTGCACCCAAAATTACCAGAACGCATCTAATATTCATGTGAAAGGAGGTGCCTGGCAGCTCAAATCCAAAGCGCCTGATTCCCGCGCAGAAAGGAAGCCTTGTGCTCCCGTACTCTGCGCCGCCCTTTCCAACGCAGGCCAAAACCACCAACCAAACCACTTTGGAGGAAGAAGCAATGAAGAAACTGCTATTGGTCATGGTCCTCGCCCTGATGCCGGTGCTGGCATTCGGACAGATGATCAACAATTTTGACGCCGCTCCCGCGGACACCAACTACTGGAACTGGAAATCCAACCACGGCGGCCAGCACTATGAGGTCAACACCAGCGCCGCCCCTGAAAAGGGCTGGGTCCGCCTCACCTACGTCACCGATCCCAAAGCCGAAGGCGCCGGGTCGATGCTCTACGAATACAGCGCCCACAACACCGAGAGCTGGGGTGGCTATTCCAAGATCGAGCATTTCAATCTGGATACCACTGCAGTCTATGATTTTTCCAAGTACGATTCCATCGGCTTCTGGTACAACATCAAGGACAAGCAGACCCTGCCCGGCCGCGCTCACATCCGCTTCGAGCTCTATGAAGTCAGCGATGCTGCGGAAGGCAATGCCACCTACAGCGCCGGCCAGTGCGAGTTCTACTACAGCTTTGAGTACGTTCTCGACAACGATCCGGGTTGGGCCTGGTTCAAGCTGCCGCTGCTCGATGGCCGCAATGAGGATGTGATGGACGAGTGGAACGGCGGGGCTTTCAACCGCACCGGCTGGGCCGGCGTCACCGGCAACGACAAGTTCGATGCCAACAAGATCAAGGGCTACGGCTTTGAGATCTCCATCAGCGGCGCCGGCGAAGGCGATTTTTCCGCCGGTTCCTTCTATCTCGATGACCTGAGCCTGATCCACCTGGCCAAGAAACCGATCATCTTTTTCAACGGCCGCGAGGTCGCCAATTTCCTCGGCGGCGCCTGGAGCTGGGGCCAGTCCGCAGTGACGATCGAGGAAGGCGCCGGCGTCGTCGAAAAGACCAACGCCGTGAAATGGACCCAGGGCAACGAGTGGGGCAATGGCTGGAGCGGCATCGGTTGGTCCGCTACGGCTCCCATTGACATGTCGTCGGTCTGGGAGAGCGACTCCCTTTCCTTTATGTACAAGGCTGAAGAGGGCACCGGGGCAATCCGCTTCCAGATCGAAGCCGGCGCGGCCAAGGTCGGCTCCTTTTTTGCCCCCATCGCTGACAATCAGTGGCATCGTCACGCCCTCAAGCTGAGCGAGATGGCGCCCCAGGACGGCACCACCGGCTTTGATCCCGCCGCCGTCACCGTGCTCGGCATCATGGCCGAAGGCTCCGCTATCGCCGGCAAAGTGGTCTATTTCACCAACATCTGGACCGGCACCCCGGTGATCGACGTTGTCGCCCCCAATGCCCCGGCCGGCGTCGCCGCGATTCCTCAGGACGGCTACAACCTGGTGATCTGGGAAGATGTTCCGGGTGAGGAAGGCGAGGTCTACAACCTCTATGCCAGCCCCAAGCCCTTCACGGCCATCACCGATCCCGGCGTGCTGCTGATCGCCTCCAAGATCGCTGAAGGCACCCAGACCTTTGCGCACTATATCTACTCCGCCCTGACCGATAAACCCAAGGATTACTACTACGCTGTGATTTGCCGGGATGCTTCCAGCAACGAGAGCCCGGCCGGCATCGCTGGTCCTTTCAGCAACACCGCCAAAGGCATTCCCACCATTTCGCTCACTCCGCCGGCCAATTTCGTCGCCGATGGCGATGTGACCGAGTGGGTCAATTCCGGCATCATGCCCTTCGTTCTCAAACCTTCGACCTCGAACATCGCTCTGGGTGAATTCAGCAGCGACGACGATCTGACGGCGACCGTCTGGTTGGCCATCGACGATGACGCGCTCTATGTGGCTGCGGATGTTATCGATGACGTCTACAGCTTTGTCGAAGGTGGCAACTGGTATGAGGACGATGGTATGGAGCTCTACATCGGTCTCTACAACCAGACCACGGTTCATGCCGCTTTCAAACGTGGAGCTGAACCCGATTACAGCTTTTATACCCTGACCTCCGGTTTTATGTGGGGCAATGGCAGCGGCGGTGATTTCGCCCTTTATCCGAACAATACACCGACCAATTATGCCTTTGTCAGCTTTGGCGCCGCCGACTATGCCATCGAATTCAAGATTCCGCTCGATTCGCTGGTCACGCACGGCTCCGCCGATGACCCCCGTTTTCATCCGCTCAACGGTATGCGCATCCCGATCGAGTTCATGTTCCACGATTCGGATGTCGCCAATGCCCGCGCCGGCGTACTCTCTTTCTCCACGCTGAATGCCGATAACGCCTGGCAGAGCCCGGCCAACTGGGCCTTCACCTGGATCGGCGATCAGGAAGAGGTGACCGGCGTCGCGATCAAGGATGCGACCACGGTTGAAACCTACGCTCTGTCGCAGAACTATCCCAACCCCTTCAACCCGACCACCACGATCAGCTACACCCTGCCCAGGGCAGGCAAGGTTGCGATCGAGGTTTACAACATGATCGGCCAGAAGGTGGCTACGCTCGTCAACGCCAATCAGACCGCCGGTATTCATACCGTCGATTTTGATGGCGCCAACCTGACCTCGGGCATCTATTTCTATCGCCTGACGGCGGGTGATTTCACCACCATGCGCAAGATGGTGCTGATGAAATAAGGAAAATTTTCCGGAGCAGTCGCGGATCGCAAGGTCCGCGACTGCTTTCGTTTTTGGCACTGCCGGCAATGCCGTCCGTATCGCCCGCCCCTTCTTGCAGACTGCAGGCCCTTTTTCCGCACAAAGGAAAAAGAACCCGGAGTTTGCAGAAATGTAACCGGTGCAGCGTACGGGCACTACCGCCCCCGGCATCCCGCACATGCGCCACCATCGCCAAATAACCCGCAGCATAAGAGAAGGAAAGCGTATGCTCAAGATGAAATGGAACCTAGCGTGGCTCCTGCTTCTGTTCCTGATGCCGGCGTTCGCCCTGGCGCAAACCACCGGCAAAATTTCCGGCAAGGTGCTGGACACCAGGAGCGGCCAGCCCCTCCCGGGCGCAAACGTCATCGTGGAGGGCACCAGCTCCGGCGCGGTGGCCGATATCAA
>JAKQKF010000483.1 GCA_029560815.1 bacterium | reverse complement strand
TTCTGCCGGTCCGGCGGTCAGCCGTTTACAGACATAGGCGGCGATGCAGGTGTCGCCCCGGCCGCTGCGGCCGACCAGCGGCTCCGGCAGAAAGGGCGCCTCATAATACTTGCCCTCGGCCAGCACCAGCAGCCCGTCGCGGTGAGAGAGAACCACCTCCTTGGGGCCGAGGCCGGCGATCATCCGGGCGGCCACACGTATGTCCTCCTCGCCGGTCATGGTCCTGGCCTCGACGGCATCGGTCTTGAGGATGTCGAAATAGGGCAGCACCTCGCTCTTCTCCGCCCAGGAGTCGAATTCCAGCACTCCTTCCTGATTGATGATGCGCACGAAGCCCTGCGCATCGGCCGAGAGCAAGGCATGCTTTTTGCGCAAAAAGCTGATCACGTCCAGGTCGACCTCGCCGCGGGCCGAGGCGTTGATCAGAAAAGCCTTCGCCTCCAGATCAGTGAACTGGTCGGGCGTGAATGAGCCGGCGGTATGGGTGACCGAGAGGATGCGGTTATCAACGTTGTCGGTCGGATAATAGAGCCGCATATCGGTGGAATAAGGGGTCCAGGCCGGAAAAGCATCGACGCCGATGGCGGTGAGGGCATCGACGACATGGTCATCGCTGCGGGCCAGGCGGGTCACCGCTGCGGTTCTGAGACCCATCATCCGGGCGACGTGGGCGCCGTAATTGAATCCCCCGCCATCCACCTGGCGGGTGCCGGTTTTGGAGACGATCGTATCCTTGGTATAATTACCGAGCAGGACAATATCGTAGTTGTTGATTTTGTTCATGCGTTTTTTCCCTGATGTATTGGTCAGTCTCTCATTTTTACGCGCCAGAGCAGGGCCGCCAGGATGAGCGAAACGGCCGAGCTGCCCAGCCAGAACCAGATGGCGGAGGAGAAATCATAGTGGCGCACACCGTCGACCATGGTGGTGCCCGCCCCGATCAGAGTGCCGCTGACCCGTTCCTGGATGGCGGCGCCGAGATAGCTGAATACGCCGATAAAGCCCATAGCCGCGCCCGCGGCTTTTTTCGGAGAGATGTCGACGGCGAAGAGGCCGCCCAGCGAGGTGACCAGGCCATTGATGGAAAAGCCGTAGGCGAGGAAAGCGATGGTCAGCAAGACGGGATTGTTGCCGGGCATAAAAAAGATCACCGCCAGTGAGGCGATCTCCATCACCGCGCAGATCAGATTTACGGGCGGGCGTCTGGCCCCGAAGAGCTTGTCGGAGATGAAGCCATAGGCGGCGCAGCCCGCGATGCCGGCGACCGGATTCATCGCCAGCAGCCCTCCGGCCTGGATGTCGGAAAAGCCCCGCGCCTCCTGCAGGAAAAGCATACCCCAGCTGTTCATGCCGTAGCGGGTCATGTACATGGTGGCGCTGGCGAGGGCGAGGATCCAGATCGAGGGCATCTTGAGGATCGAAATCTGCGACCGCCAGGTGCTCTTTGCCGCCGCCGCATCCGCCTTCGGCCCGGTGGCAAAATCATTTCTCCACTCCGCCACCGCAGGCAGGCCCAGGGTCTGGGGACGATCCTGGACGAAAATGTACGCGGCCACGGCGACCAGCACGCAGAGCAATCCCGGGCCGATGAACCCGGCCTGCCAGCCGAAAAAGGCGACCAGCGCCGCCGAACCGACGAAGGTCAAACCCTCGCCGATTGAGTGCGCGGTGCTCCAGAGGCCATAAAAGCGGCCGCGTTCGCGGTTGCTGAACCACTGCGAGAGCGAGACAATGCCCGCCGGCGCCCCGAAGCCCTGGAACCAGCCGTTAAGGGCCCACAAGGCGACCCAGACCCAGAGCAGAGTCGACCAGCCCATGGCGATGTTGATCAGGGCGGACATGAGGATGCCGGTGGCAAGAAACTTTTTGATGTTGGCGTGGTCGGCGAGAAAACCGTTGACCAGCTTGCCGAAGGCGTAGCCGTAAAAAATACCCGAGCCGATCAGGCCCAGCTGCTCGGCGGAAAAGATGCCGCCGTCGATGAGGGGTTTTTTCACCACCGACAGCCCCAGCCGGCAGGTGTAGGCGATGCCGTAGGTCAGGGTGATGGCGAGCATGACGGAGAGACGCTGGCGCCGGTAACGCCGGTCGATCTCATCCTGGTCCGTCAGGCGCGGCGCATCCGGTCCGGTGGCGAAGAAGCGAAAGAGATTCCACATGCGGTCTATCCTCGATTTGCAGTTGCACAGGAAGATGAGCCACCCGCGGCAAGGCCTGGCATCCTGCAGGCTGCCAGGCGCTCTTAAGCGGGTCAGGGTTTCAGGGTGATCTTCATCGCCTGCTTGGGCACATGGTTCAGGGTCGCAAGATCCAGCCCCAGTTTCTCAAAGGCGCTTGCGCCCTGCTCCAGGGGGATGGTCCCGGTGAAGAAGGGGGCCATATCGATCTTTTTCTCCTGCAGGATCTTGATCGCCGGCAGCATGGTATTCTGGCCGATGTAGGTGCCGAGGATCTTGACCGCCCGGCGGGTGATCTCGTAAGGGGTGATGGTCGCCTTGACGCTCGAGTCCATGCCGAAAGCGAGAACCTTGCCCCCGGGCGCCACATATTTGAGTGCATTTTCAAGCTGGGTGCCGACGGCATCAATGACAATGTCGAATCCGTTGCCGCGGGTGCGTGCTTTGGCCATCTCGGTCAGATCGGTTTCCGCGGGGTCATAGACCGGCACGCCGAGCTTGCTGGCGACACCGCGGCGGAAGGGATCGATTTCGCTGACGGCCACCTGGGCGGCGATGTTCTTCGCCATCCCGGTGAAGAGATAGCCGATCGGGCCGAAGCCGAGAATGAGCACCGCATCCCAGGGCTGCATCTGCACCGTGTTCATGCCGTTAAGGACCGTGCCGAGGGTCTCAACCTGGGTGGCCGTGGTGTCGTCGATTTCATCGGGGAGTTTGAAACAGACGCTTTCCGGGGCGCGGCAGTACTCGGCATAACCGCCGTGCTGGAAAATGCCCAGGGTTTTCTCCTTGATAATCTCGCACTGGCTGCTCAGCCCCATGCGGCAGAAATCGCACACCCCGCAGCGGGGATTGTTGTCGACCGCGATGCGGTCACCGGGCTTGACCGCGGTGACTGATGGGCCTACCTCGACAACGGTGCCGCAGAATTCATGGCCGAGGACGACACCCTCCCTGTAGGCGTGCTTGCCCTCCATGATCTTGACATCGGAGCCGCAAATTCCGCAAAAGGCCACCTTGAGGACCACATCATTGGGCTCGCGCACGGCCGGCACCGGCAGCTCTTCCAGTTCAATCCGGCCCACCTTCTTGAAGACCAGTGCTTTCATCGTTTCCATCTCATTCTCGCTTCCATAATTAATCTTCTGTTTCTCACAGCAGCATCAAGCAGCTGTGCGGGTAATACACCATCCATGCGGGGGGACTGATGGCATGGCAAAGGTTAAACCACTTTTTTCTCTGCATCTCTGCGCCTCTGCGGGATGCTGTTTTTATGAATCAGACTACTTCTGCACCAACTCAATCCGGACCGGAATGTAGACGGGAATTTTCTCACCCCGTATGAGGCGGGCGGCATTCTCAACCGCCAGGCGGCCCATTTCGCGCGGATTCTGGGCGATCGAGGCCTCCATCCGGCCGGCGGCGATGGCCTCGCGGGCATCGGTGATGGCATCGAAACCGACGACGAGGATATCCGCGGTGCGTCCGGCCGCGGCGATTGCCTCGACCGCCCCCAGAGCCATCATGTCGTTGCAGCCGAATACCGCCTGAACATCGGGATGAGACTGGAGAATATTCTGGAAGACATTATAGCCCTGGTCGCGCTCCCAATTGGCGGTCTGGGAGGCGACGATGCGGATGCCCTTCGCCTGGCCGGCCGCGTGATGAAATCCGCGCAGGCGCGAGTCGCCGGTCTCATGGCCGGGGATGCCCTCGAGGATGGCCACCCGGCCCTCACCGCCCAGTTTTTCGATAATCCGCTCGCCGGCGATGCGGCCGCCATCGAAATTGTCGGAGCCGATAAAGGTGGCCACCTCGCCGCCGGCCTCAGCCAGGGCAGCGGAATCGACGCGCGTATCCAGGATCAGCACCGGGATGCCCGCCTGGTTAGCCTTGAGGATGGCCGGAATCACCTCACGTGAACCGGCCGGAGTGAGGCAGATCGCCGCCACCTTGCGTTGGATGAGATTTTCGATGATCTGCATCTGCTTCTCTACATCCAGCTCGCGTTCGGCGGCCTGGACGATCAGCGGCAGCTGGAGAGTTTTAGCCGCCTCTTCAGCCCCCTGCTGCATATCCATAAAAAATGGATTATTGAGCGTCTTCATCACCAGGGCTATTGCAGGCGCTGCCTGCTCCTGCCTGCGCTGCCCGCAGCTGATGAAAAGCCCGAGGATGACAATCAGAACCGGTACCTTTTTCATATCTTCTCCTTCTCTCAGGATCGCCGTTTTTTCATCGCCATATCGAGGAGTACGGCGATGATGATCACCGCGCCGATCACGGTCTGCTGGACGAACGAGGAGACGCCGAGCAGATTGAGTCCGTTGCGCAAAACCCCCATGATAAAGGCCCCGATGAGGGTGCCAAGGATGTGTCCCTCCCCTCCGAGCAGGCTGGTGCCGCCGATCACCGTGGCGGCAATGGCGTCCAGCTCATAGTTGATGCCGGCGATGGGCTGCGCCGAATTCAGGCGGGCCGTCAGCAGAACGGCCGCCAGCCCGCTGAGCAGACCGGCGAGGCTGTAAACCAGCGTTTTATAGCGCCTGACATTGACGCCCGAAAGCAGGGTCGCCTCTTCGTTGCCGCCGATGGCGTAGGTGTAGCGCCCCAGGGTGGTCCGGTTGAGCACCAGATGGGCGAGGAGATAAACCGCCGCCATGATCCAGACCGGTACGGGAATGGCGAGGAACTCTCCGTTGGCGATCGCCCGGAAGCCCGGCGTAAAACCCGAGACCGGCCGGCCATCGCTGAAAATGAGGGCGGCGCCGCGGGCGACGCTCATCATGCCGAGCGTGGCGATGAAAGGCGGCAGCTTGCCGCGGGCGATCAG
>JAKQKF010000479.1 GCA_029560815.1 bacterium | reverse complement strand
TGCGATTCGCCGGCGCCCCTGGACCAGCAGGAGTACGTCGACATCGTCACCTATCTGGCCGACGATATCATGGTCAAGGTCGACCGCATGTCGATGGCGGTTTCGCTCGAGGCGCGCGCCCCTTTTCTGGATTACCGTCTGGTCGAGTTCTGCGCCTCGCTGCCGCCGCACCTGCGCCTCAACGGCAAGCGGAGCAAGTATATCTTCAAGGAGGCTTTCCGGGGCATTCTGCCGGACGAGATTCTCGACCGGCGCAAGGAGGGGTTCAGCATCCCGATCAAGAGCTGGATGAAGGGCGAACTCAAGCCGATGCTGCTTGAATTTCTCTCGCCGCGGGCGCTGGCGGAGACGGGCTGGTTTGACTCCGCCCATGTGCAGCGGCTGATCGGCGAGCATCTGGCCGGGCGCGAAAACCACAGCCACCGTCTATGGGCGCTGCTGATGTTTCAGATGTGGCATCACGAGTACATGCGCTGATTTTCTGTTCAAACGGGCGGCGGAGAGGGGATCCGCCGCATGGAGTATTCATTTCAATCCAGTCCTGCGCCGGGGAGGCGGGGCGGTTCAAGAGGAGATATAATGCAACGCGACCTCAATCAGATCGGCCAACACGAATTTGACCTGCTCATCGTCGGCGGAGGAATTTACGGGGCCACCGCGGCGCGCGAAGCGGCCCTGGCCGGCCTTTCGGTGGCCCTGATCGAAAAGAATGATTTTGCTTCAGGCACCTCGGGCAACAGTCTCAAGATCGTTCACGGCGGCCTGCGCTATCTGCAGCATGCTGACCTCAAGCGGATGCGCGAATCGATCGCCGAGCGCAAGATCCTGCTGCGCATCGCCCCCCATCTGGTCCATCCCCTCCCCTGCGTCATGCCGACCTACGGCCACGCCATCAAGGGGCCGGAGGTGATGCGCATCGCGATGCTGATGAACGACGTTCTCAGCGCCGACCGCAACCTGGGCGCCGACGCCGGTCACGCCCTGCCGATGGGCCGGGTGATCTCACGCGATCAACTTCTTGCCCTGGTCCCCCATGTCGAAACCAGGAATCTCAACGGCGGCGCGGTCTGGTATGATGCCGCGATGTACAATTCGGAACGGCTGGCCCTGGCTTTTGTACGTGCGGCTGTGGAGCATGGGGCCGTGGCGGCCAACCATCTCGCCGCTGAGGAGTTCATCCTGCAGGAAGGGCGGGTGAGAGGCGTAGTCGCGCGGGACACTATCGGCGGCGGGACGGTGGAGATCCGCGCCCGCATGACCCTCACCTGCGCGGGTCCCTGGATCAATGATCTCCTCTTCCGGCTTGGCGACAGGCGGCCGCCCGAGCAGCTCTTCTCGACCGCTCTCAATCTGGTCGTCAAGCGCCGGCTGAGCGAGGAGTATGCTTTTGGCGTCAACAGCCGGAAAGAGTTCAAGGACAAGGATGCCCTGATCAAAAAGGGCTCGCGTCTGCTCTTTGTCGTGCCGTGGCGGGAGTACACCATGATCGGCACCGACCATCGGCCCTGGCAGGGCACGGCGGGCGAGTACCGTGTGAGCGAGGCGGATATCGTCAATTTTCTCAATGATGCCAACGCGGCGATGCCGGGGGCCGATATCCGCCGCGAGGAGGTGACCTTTTTCTACGGCGGGCTGCTGCCGATGACAGGGGTTAATCCGGGCAGCGGGGATGTCAGCATCTCCAAACATTTCCGGATCTACGACCATGAGCGGGAGCAGGGGATTCCCGGCCTGCTCAGCATCCTGAGCGTGAAGTATACGACCGCGAGGGGGGTGGCCGAAGCTGCGGTACGGGCGGCGGGCCGCAAGCTCGGCAAGAAACTCGACCACAAGGCGGGCCGGAAGAGGCCGGTGTGGGGGGGCGATGTCGGCGATTTCAGCGGCTTTCTGGCAACCCAGCAGGCTGAACGGCCCGCGCCGGTCACCGAGGAGCAGATGAATCAGCTGGCGCGCAACTACGGCACCGGCCTCGGCGAGCTCTACAAGACCGCCGGCGGCGATCCGGAGTGGCTGCGGCCGGTGGCCGGACAGGCGCAGGTGCTGCGTGCCGAAGTGCTGTATGCCGCCCGTCACGAGATGGCCCTGACTCTGGCCGATGTGATTCTGCGCCGCACCGAGCTGGGCTCGGGCGAGTACCCGGGCGATGCCGCGGCCGAAGATGCGGCCGCGATCATGGCTGCGGAGCTGGGCTGGGATGAAGCGCGCCGGCAGCGGGAGCTGGCGGATCTCAAAGCCATCTACCAGCCGGCGTAGATTTCCTGCTTTGAAATTTGCGCAAAATTGTGTAGCGTGTAGGGAAGGCAAGTAAATAATAAATTATTCATCACTGAAGAGGAATTTGAGGTTTTTATGGCAGATACCATCGGCTCTTACCTGTGGAAGGGCAGCGACGAAAAGACCATCGATGAGGTGCGCCGCTACTGGACGGATAACGTCAACACCACCCAGTTCTGGACGGGAGATCCGCGCCAGATCGGCTCCCCCGAGTTCTACGACACGGTGGGGGCCTTCATCCGCAAGAACTATGAGCACCGCTACCGGCTCATCGCCAGCGAGGCGGCCAAATATCCCGGCGGCCGCATGCTTGAGATCGGCTGCGGGGCGGGCTGGGAGCTGGTCGCCTGGGCGCAGGCGGGCATGCAGGTTTCCGGCCTCGATCTCTCGTCGGGGGCGCTTGAACTGGCCCGGGGCAATTTCGAGCACAACAAGCTGCAGGCCGAACTCAAGCTTGGCAATGCGGAGCAGCTCCCCTTCGAAGACAATACCTTCGACATCGTCGCCTCATTCGGCGTGCTCCATCAGACCGAGAGCACCGAGAACGCGGTCGCCGAGGTCAAACGGGTGCTCAAACCCGGCGGCGAGGCGGCCATCACCCTCTATTACAAGTATTCCTGGAAGATCCTCCTGACCCAGCTCGGCCGGGTCAATTTCGAGTTCGCCCATGAGGATGCCCCGATCACCCGCCTCTACGACAAGAAGCAGCTGCGCGATCTCTTCAAGGATTTCAGTGCAGTGGAGGTTTTTCTCGATTACACCCGGGCCACCCGCTCCCCGCGCAAGGGCGTGCTGGCGGGTCTCTTTAATCATCTCTTCGTGCCGGTCTACAATCTGCTGCCCGGCTGCATCCGCAACAAATTCGGCCATGCCGCGGTCGTGCTGGCGAAAAAATAAGGCAAAGGGAGAAGGACGATGAGGGTTCTGGTCACCGGCGCCTCCGGATTCACCGGCGGCTATATGGTCGACAATCTTGTGGAGAAAGGATATCAGGTGCGCGCCTTTGTGCGGCCGACGAGCGACACCGCACGGCTCAAGGCGAAGGGAGTGGACATTGTCACCGGCGACCTGAAGTACAAGGCCGATCTGGCCCAGGCGATGCGCAATATTGATGTGGTCTATCACATTGCGGCGCTCTACCGCGAGGCCAATCAGCCGGACCAGGCCTACTGGGATGTCAACGTCACCGGCACTGAGAACGTCATGGCCGCCGCCCTCGAAATGGGGGTGCGCCGGGTGCTGCACTGCAGCACCTGCGGCGTGCACGGTCACATCGAAAAGCCGCCGGCGGACGAGAACGCTCCGATCAGACCCGGGGATATCTATCAGGAGACCAAGACCGAAGGCGAAAAGGTGGCGCTCTTTTTCAACCGGGAGAAGGGGCTGCCGGTCACCATCGTCCGTCCGGTCGGCATCTATGGTCCCGGCGACGGGCGCATGCTCAAGATGTACCGGATGATCTACAAGGGCAAGTTCGTCATGTTCGGCGGCGGCAATGTGCTCTACCATCTCAGCTACGTCACCGACGTGGTCGAGGGATTCCGCCTTGCCGCTGAGACCCCGGCTGCGGCCGGCGAGACCTATATCATCGCCGGGGAAAAATATTTCACGCTCAACGATTTCGCCAAAATGGTCGCCGACGCTCTCCAGGTCAAGCCGCCGCGGCTCCACCCCCCGGTCTGGCCGGTTTATGCGGCCGGCTGGCTCTGCGAAAAGATCTGCATCCCCCTGCGGGTGCAGCCGCCGATCTTCCGGCGGCGCGTCGATATCTTCGTCAAGGACCGGGCCTTTGATATCAGCAAGGCGAAGCGGGAACTCGGCTTCCAGCCCAGAGTGGAACTGGAGCACGGCATCCGCCGCACAGCCCTCTGGTACAAGGAATCCGGACTGCTGGACTGATCATGAATATAAAACAAGCGGGTGTTATGAAAACCATCAATGTCATTGGCAATTTCTCCGGCCGCAACGCCGGCGATGCCGCCATTCTCGGCGGGGTGCTCGAGGATGTTTCGAAGCTCTATCCCGATGCCCTCTTTACGATCCCGACCATCAATCCCGGCTTTGTGCAGCGCCAGTTTGCTGAATACAAGGTGCAAACGGTCTCGATGCTGCCCTGGAACGGTTCGATGAAGATCCTCGGGATCCCGGTCCTGCGCGCCGCTCTTTCGGCGGATGTGATCCTGGTGACCGATGCCATCCTCTTTGATCGCAAGCTCTACAATCCTCTCTTCAACTATCTCTGGACTCTCTCCAAATTTCTCCCGCGCGCTTTTCAAAAGGGAGTGCCGGTGGTGCTCTACAATTGCAGCCTCGGACCGATCCGCACCAAGGCCGGCCATGCCGCGTTGCAGGCGATTCTCGACCACACCAGCGCTCTCATCCTGCGCGACCGGGAATCGGTTGAGCTGCTCGACCGTCAGGGCTTTCACCATCCGCGGGTGATCGAGGGGGCGGACTGCGCCCTCAACGCCAGGCCGGTCGACGAGGCGCGGCTGGAGGAGATCTGCCGTGAGGCGGATCTTTTCACCAGCGGCCGTCCGGTCATCGGTTTCAACGTCAACAGCTACGTCGATGCCTTTGTGCGTCAGGGCGGCACCTTCGGCCGTGAAAACCTGGTCGAACTCTATGCCGCCACCGTCGACAGGGTGATCACGGAGCTGGATGTGGACGTCCTCTTCGTCGAGACCCAGCACATGGACATGGGCATCGCGACTGCTGTGCTCGGCAAAATCGGTCAGCGCGGCCGCGTGCGCCTGATCTCCAACAAGGTCTACAGCTATCGCGAGATCTGCGCGGTTTTGCAGAGGCTGCAGCTTTTCGCGGGCATGCGCACCCACTCCCTGATCCTCTCCTCGGCCATGGGGGTTCCGCCGGTCGGCATCGTCACCTATCCGAAGAACCGGGGCTATATGCGCACCATCGGCATGGAGGCCCATCTGGTCGATTTCAAGGAGCTGGCGGTGGAGAGCTTTTTCGCCCGCATCAGTGCGGCCTGGCACGACCGGGAGCGCATCCGCGAGGCGATGCTGCCGCAGGTCGCCCGCGAAAAGGAGAAGGCGCGCCGTTCCGCCGAGGTGCTGAGAGAGTACCTGGGATAACCCTTGCCTGGCGCCCGGTCTCTCCGGGCGCCCTCTTGAGAGAGCCCATCGATCATGTCCGCCAAGAAATCACTCTCCGTTCTGCTGCGCTGGCTGATCAGCATTGCCCTGATCGCCTGGGTCCTGTACAAGGTCGATCTTGGCAAACTGTGGCAGACGATCAGCCGTGTGGACTGGTTTTATTTCGGCCTCTCCATCGCCCTCACCCCCGTTCTGATCTGGCTCAGTTCCTGGAAGTGGCAGGTCATCCTGCGCGCTCAGGGGATCGCCGTCTCGGGCTGGCGTCTCTTCTGGCTCTACATGGTGGGCTATTTTTTCAATACGGTGCTGCCGACCAACGTCGGGGGGGATGTGGTGCGCGCCTGGGCCCTGGGCAAATCGACGGGGGAGAGCGCCAAGGCCTACGCTTCGGTCTTTATCGAGCGCTTCACCGGCCTGACCGCCCTCATCCTGGTGGCGGTGGCCGCCTTTTTTGCCGCCCTGCGCGACCTCTGGGATGCCTGGCTGGCACTGGCGATGGCGGTCTCGGTCGCCGGCTACCTCGCCCTGCTGGTGATCGTCTTCAACGAGCGCTATCTCTCCTGGCTCGAGCGCAAGGCTCCGGCCGGGATCCTGCGCAAACTCATCGTCAAGCTGAAAAAATTTCAGGAGGCGATCCTCTCCATCCGCGGTCACCGCAGTGCCATCCTCTTTTCCATGATCAACTCTTTCGTTTTTTATCTGGCTGCCGTGGTCAATGTCTGGGTCAGCGCCCTCGCCTTCCGCTCCCCCCTCTCCTTCATGGACGCCCTGATCATCACCCCGATCGTGATGGTGATCATGATGCTGCCTGTTTCGATCGGCGGGATCGGGCTGGCGGAGTGGGCCTACTTTTTCACCTTTGACCGCATGGGGCTGACCGGTGCGGTGGGCCTGTCGGTGGCCCTGCTCATGCGCGTCAAGGCCCTGGCGACCGGGATTCTGGGCGGCCTCTACTACTCATCTCTGGGCATTCGCATCAATCAGGAGGTAAAAATGGGGCAGGATCCGGAGCGCGAGATCGGCGCCGGGGATGTGGCCGGCGAGGTCAAGTACTACAGCGGCTTTGAGGACGTCATGCGGCGCAGGAAATCGCCCCTGCACAAATACGCCGACATCGTCATCGGCCCGCTCAGGCTGTGGCGCCTCTGCAAATATGAATTGATCACCCTCTTCTGCATGCCCCTGCCGGGGATGATCGGCTACGGTCTGCGCCAGCTCTTTCTGCCGGCGATCCTGCGCCGGCAGGGCAAGGGGGCGGTCTGGAGCCGCAACGTCACCCTGCGCCATCCCCACAAAATCGGCGTCGGCAAGCGCTGCGTCATCGAGGAGTACTGTTCGCTCTCGGCGCAGGGGGACGAGCAGAGCGGCATCACCCTTGGCGAGGAGGTGCTGCTCGGGCGCGGTACGGTATTGGGGACGCGCAACGGCACCATTGAGATCGGGGATTACAGCAACATCGGCGCCAACTGCCGCCTGGGGACGACGACGCAGATAAAATTCGGCCGGCATGTGCTGCTGGCGGCCAACTGCTATATCGGCGGGGCACAGCACAAGTTCGACCGCCTGGATGTGCCGATCATGCGCCAGGGCTACGAGAGCAAGGGAGGGGTGGTGATTGAGGATGACTGCTGGCTCGGCGCCGGGGTGATGGTGCTCGACGGTGTCACCATCGGCACCGGCTCGGTCATCGGCGCCGCGGCGGTGGTGACCAAAGATATCCCGCCCTATTCGGTCGCTTTGGGCATCCCCGCCAAGGTGGTGGCGACACGAAAATATGCCGGAGACGTCCGCTTATGAAATTCATGCTTACAATTTTGAAACCTGCCTCATTTTCGCGGTAATAAAAACAACAAGATATAAATTGGCCCGCCTTTTGCATAGCCTCCCTCTGTAAACATCACTCGCGACAGAATAACCATCAATTCACCCCGGTGTGGAATGGGAGGAAGTATCATGGCGTTTCGCAGCAAATGGACCGGCATCCTGGTTTCGTTCACCCTGATCTGGGCGCTCGCAGCCGGAGCGCAGACGGTCAACAAGGTTCTGGAACTCGAAGATTCCCTCAAGGGATCGACCAAGGGGACGCAAAGCGGCGGCAAGCTGACCGCCGACGGCTGGGTCACCCAGACCGCCTTTGATTTCATCGAATACAAAATTCCGTGCTGCTCCGCCGGCGAGGTCGAGTTCAAGGTGAAAGGCATCCACGCCTCCAATGAGGTCTTTCCCAATATCGGCTACGACCGCGATGGCAAGCCGGTGCCCGGCTCCGACAATGTCCACTATACCCTCTTCGGGATGTACGATCGCGACGAAGACAGCAGCTGGTACGGCTCGGTGCAGTGGCACAATCCCTACAAGACCGTGGTCCATATCTACGGCTATACCGCCGGCGACCTCTACAAATGGAAGAGGATGAAACTGCGCCTCAATGTGGCCGCCTTCAACGGCGGGTATGAGGATGATCCGCACGCCTTTGAGGATCCCATGGTCGGCCCCTTTGAATGGCAGAAGGATCATACCTATCACCACCGTCTGGTCTGGGGCAGCGGCCACATGCTCTGGTACCTCGATGGCGTGCTGATCAAGGATTGGGACTATTCCAGCTTTGGAGTCGAATACGCCCCGCCCGACCACAGCCTGCGCCTTGGCTCGGGCCTCAACAGCCGCAGCGGCGGTTATGCCTCTCCGAACGATCTTACCTTCACCGACCTCAAGTTTTACCGCCACAAGGATGAGACCCGGCCGCAGGTGAGCGGCCTCGAGCCGGCGGCGGGCAGCAGTGCGGTCGCCCCCGACGCTGACATTCTGGTCTATTTCAGCGAGCCCATGGATGAGAGTTCAACCCAGGCGGCGTTCAGCATCACCCCGGCCGTGACCGGCTCTTTCCGGTGGATCGGTTCGGCCCTGGCGCTGGAACACAGCGCACTGATGCAGCCCAATACCGCCTATACGGTCCGGGTGGAGGCCACCGCCAAAGACAAGTCCGGTTTGACTCTCTCGGCCCCTTACACCGCCACCTTTACTACCCGCGGCGAACAGCTCACATCAGTCGGCCGCTACGAACCCTTCGAGGTGACCATCAAGGCTCCGGGTGCCGGGGGCAGCCGCCCCTACCGTGATGCCTCTCTCAAGGGGGTCTTCAAGGGCCCGACCAAAACCATCGAGATCGAGGGTTTTTGGGACGGCGAGGATATCTGGAAGGTGCGCATGGCCCCCACCGAAACCGGCCAGTGGAGCTACCAGATCACCGGTTCGAATGCCGTTTTCAACCGCAGCGGCACTTTCACCTGCACCGCCGGCACCTCCCGCGGTTTTATCCGCCCCAATCCGGTGCGGCCCTACTCCTTCATGCACGACGACGGCACACCCTGGCTCTGGAAGGGCGACACCAACTGGCGCGGTTTCACCTCCCTGCTCCCCTATGACGGCCGCTGGAAAGAGATCGTCGATCTGCGCGCCGCGCAGGGCTACACCGCCATGCAGTCGATCGTGGTCAGCTACATCAACGGTCTTGGTTTCTGGAAGAATGAGGGCGGCACCTGCTTCGTCGAGAATACTGATGCCAAGGATTACAATCAGCTCAATCCCGGCTATTTTCACTGGATCGACAAGCGTATCGACTATGCCCTCAGCAAGGGGATCGTGCCGGTCATTCTCTTCACCTGGGCCCAGGAGTATGTCAATTTCAGTCCGGATCAGTGGGAGAAATATGTCCGCTATCTCGTCGCCCGCTTCTCGTCCAAAAATGTGATCTGGGTGCTCTGCGGCGAGTACAATGAAATGCCCAATGATTACAACCGTCCCACCAGCGAGTTCGCCGATTGGGGACAGATGGTCAAAAAGTACGATCCCTACGACCATCCCATCACGCTTCATCCGACCGGCCGCACCAGCAGCGCCGAGTTCGGCTCCTCGGCGTGGATGGATGTGGTGATGCAGCAGACCCCCTATTTTGCGCGCGATATCCAGCGCGACCGGGTCCACAGCAAGCCGGTGGTCAACGGCGAGCCGCGCTATATGTATCCGGACGAAGACAATGCCGAGAGCCGCCACGGCCTCTGGGAGATCGTCACCTCGGGCGGCTATTACACCAACGGCTTTTTCACCACCTATGCTCCGGACAAGGGGGGCTACGATCCCGCGGCCATGCCGGAGGAGCAGCGCTGGGTCACCTTTCTCAACAAGCTGATGGACCGGCTGCCGATCGCCGAGATGGAACCTCATCCTGAATGGACCAGCGCCGGACAGCTTTTGGCCAAGCCGGGGGCCGAATATCTGGCCTACAGCCGCAGCGGCGGAGCGGTGACGATCGACCTGAGCAAGGTCAGCGGGTCGCTGCCGGTCGAGTGGCTCGATCCCCGTGCGGGGGTCAGCCAGTCCGCCGGAACCGTGACCGGTGGAGCGAAGCAGAGCTTCACCCCGCCTTTCAGCGGTGACTGGGCCCTGCACATCGGGAGCGGACTGCGCTCCGATGATGTCGCTCCCAACGCCCCCCAGGCGCTGCAGAGCACCGCCCGGACCATGTACAGCATCACCCTCTCCTGGAGTGCTCCGGCAGCGGCCGCCGACGGGGATGCCGCCAGCAGCTACGTCATCAGCCGCGACGGCGCAGTGCAGACCACAGTCACGGCGACGACCTGGACGGACCAGGGTCTGGAAGAGTCCTCCAGCCACACCTATACGGTCCATGCCCTGGATGACGCCGGCAACAAGAGCGCTTCCGCGGCCCAGCTCACGGTTTCCACGACGGGGGACAATCAGGCGCCCAAAGTGACCGGGGTGGCGACCGCTTCGGGTACTCAGCTGACCGTCACTTTCGACGAAAAGGTTGAGGCCGCCTCGGCGCAGACGGCTGCCAATTATCTCATCACCCCGGCCGTTGCGATCACTGCCGCGACTCTCTCCAGCGAGGGCAGCCAGGTTACCCTGACCACCGCCGCCCATAGCCCCGGGCAGGCCTACACCATCAAGGTATCCGGGGTCAAGGACCGCGCCCGCGTCGCCAATACCATGGCGGCGCAGACGCTCAACTACAAGTTCGAGGCGACCCTGCAGATCAACGAACTCAGTCCGGCGACCTACCGGCTGGCCCAGCTCGCTGCCAACAGCGCCTATTACACCGACCGCGATTTCAAGCTGACCACCATCCCGGCCGTCTGTCAGGGTTTCACCTGGATCATGACCGAAAACGACGACAAGGAGCGCAGCGACGCCCACTGGCTCTCCTTCAAGGCCAACATGGCGGTGACGGTGATGATCGCCTACGACAACGGCGCCAGCACCCGGCCGACCTGGCTGGACGGCTGGAGTGATACCGGCGCAGAGATCGGCACCAGTGATGATTCCCCGCTCCATCTCTATCGCCGCGATTTTCCGGCGGGGGAGGTGGTACTGGGCGGCAATGAAGGGACCAGCAAGACTTCAATGTATCTGGTGCTGGTCAAAAAGGCGGATGGCACGGTCGCGGACACTACGCCGCCCTCCGTACCTAAAGGTTTGGATTTTGCCGGGTAGGCGCCGGGGGCGCCGCTCGCGGAAAGCAGCAGGCAAGGATATGGAATACACCTATGATCAATTGGCCGGCAAGGGGGATCAGGAGCTTTTTGATTTTCAGCTCCAGTATCCCCCCAACCATCATAATTTTCTACTCGCGGAGCAGATTCTCGAAGAGCGCAGCCGCAAGGAACTGCGCTCGGTTGAGACCAAATCGCTCATCATCGCCCTGGTTGCGTTGGGCATTGCTTTTATCTCATTTGCGCTTTCCGTACTTTAAGGAGGTTCCGGTGATCTCCGGGTTAATAGTAAAAACAGGTTTGTAAATAATTAATTATTTACTATATTTCTGCGGGATGTACCGGGATGTGGCTCGCAGAACGGCACCTCTTAGCCCTGGTTTTTCCCTTTCGGGTCTTGCCAGGGCTTTTTAATACCCCGCAAGATCAGCTGCGGTGCCATGGCAAAATCTTTCGGCAAAAGCGGCCTCTTGTTGCTACCTAATAGTGCGCCGGAACAGTTTGCGGCGGCTGGCG
>JAKQKF010000474.1 GCA_029560815.1 bacterium | reverse complement strand
TGGCGACATTGCCGGTGTTAGTAATGACGTAACGCCAGTTCACCTCCGCACCCGGGGTGATGATGGGTCCCGGCGGGGCATCGGCATCCTCGCCGTTGGTGTATTTCTTGATCAGAATCCCTGCCTGGCCGCCAAAGTAGTGGCTCGGATCGGTATCGCTGACGCTCTGGCCATTGTAGCGGCCGAAGGCCGTGCCGATATTCTGGTACTGGCCGGCGGCAGCAACTCCAGCCGCCTGGTAAATCCAGCTTTCACCCGGTTCGAGGAGGTTATCGCCGTCATCCCCGCTCATATAAACCGGCTGGACTCCACTCTGATTGTCGGTGACTGTGACCCCGCTCAGGGGGACATCCCCGGGATTGGTGACGGTATAGCTCCAGGTTACCGCTTCGCCGACCGGGATCGAGGGTCCGGCCGGCAAATCCGCGTCCAGACCATTGGTCGATTTTTCCAGATGAATTTCGGGCACTACCACATAGAGACCCGCATCCCAATCCGGATCGATCTCGCCCGAGATGAGTGTGGTAACTGCCGTGCGTCCAGTGGCGGGATCGGCGTCGGAGTCGAGGGTATCGTTGCCGCCCTGGTCAGCGATGCTCAAGGCGTAGCCGCCGGGGGCGGTGAATTGCAGATAATAATCCCCGGGCAGTTGATCGGCGAAGAGGTAGCGCCCGTCAGAATCGGTCGTGGTGCTGCCCGCGAGGGTGCCGCCGGCGGAATAGAGGGCGACGCTCACATCGGCCAGGCCGGGTTCGCCGGCATCCTGGATGCCGTTGCGGTTGAGGTCGTTCCAGACCCGGTCGCCGATATCCCCGGCCGGCTGGTTGTAGATAAAGCCGCAGCCGTCCGCCGTGAAGGTGTTGCCGCTGTTGGTGCCCTGAACCTCCGCGCAGTTCTCGGTCACCCCGTCGGCCGCCGTGTTCGTCGGATAGATGGAGAAGGTAATGGTGACGGCCTGGCCGGGATTGAGCGTATAACCGAGATCCCACAAGAGGGTCAGCCCGGCGGCGACCGTTCCACTTCGGGCGGGCTCGACCTGCTGGGGGGGATTGCCATTGGAGAAGGAGACCACGGCCGAGCCGGCGACATAATCCCAGCCCGTCGGCATGAAATCGCGCACCTTGATGCCGCCGACGAGATAGCTGTAGGTGGTCACAGTAAGGGTGAATTCGGCCGGGTGGCCGACGATGACGGTGTCGATGTTGACCCCTTTTTCAATGCTGAGCACCTGGTCGACGAACTGTTCGGCAAGGGGGATCAGGGTATAACCCAGATCGAGGGCCGGACTGCCGGTGACGGTGGCGTCGCCGCTGATCTCTCCATAATTCATCGCGAGGGTATCCGGACTCCAGATACGCGCCCCGGTCATGTCCCGGTCGTTTGGATCGACGATGCGCACCACCTGCGGCCGTGATGCGGTATAAGTGTTGTCCACTGTGCCGTTCTGGTCATAATCGACGAAAATGGTCGACGAATTGCGGAAGGGCATGACAAAGACGGCGGAATAGTTGTTGGTCTTGTTAAGATCCCCTGGAGCCCATCCGACCACATACTGGGTGCGGCAGTACTCCTTGGGGATAAAGATCAGCCCCCAGTCCCAGGAATCGTAACCGGTACCGGCGATGCCGAATCCCCAAAAGGTGTTACTGCCGGTGAGGTCGACCCCGTAATTGCGCGGAACGTAGTGCCCGGTCTTGAGGGCGAAAGAGGCGAGCTGCTTGGCCGCGATGGTAAAGCTGCCAGTGGTGCTGTCACGGTAGGTGACGGTTATGGGCTGACTGTTCGGATTGTAGATGTAAAGATCGGTGCGCGAAGCGGGGCTTGAACTCCTGGCCGGAAAACTGGTGACGGGGACCGCATAGCGCCGCCCCCACAGAGCAGTCGGCAGTCCGGTAAAGCCGTTGATCTGGGAACTGGTGCCCGACACTTCCAGAGCGGTGAGGAACTGGATCTGGACCGGCCAGGTCGCCATCACGCGGGTACCCTTGCGGACATTGCGCAGATCGTTGTCGACAGCCGACTGGCCCTTGTTGAGGGTGCCTGAATAGATCACGGCATTGTCTGGGCCGTATACGGTGACTGCGTTGTTGTCTCGCGTTGACTGCACCATCAGGACCACGCGCTCGAAATCGGCGAATGGTTCGGAGCGGTCGTTCTGATAGAGGTCCGAGCCCACTGGCATTTCGAAAGCGTTCGAAAGGGCCTGGACGGGCAAAATCTCAAAAGCAAGCGCCATTACCGTACCGGGGCTTTCGGGCCAGCTGGCGCGGGAAACAAAAGCCGGGCCGCCGATAATGGTGATGCGGTCGCCGCCGTCGTAAAAGGTGGCCGTGCCGCGCGGATTGGCCGGGATGTTGCCCGACTCGAAAATCTTGAATTGCCCGGTGTTAACCGTATAGGTCTCATCAGGAGTCCCGTAGCCATTCTCCCAGTGATCATAGTTGATGATAGTGCCATCCGTGCTGGCGGTCACGCTGGTGACACAGTGCATCGAATTTCCCACAACAGGATCATTATCCAGATAGGCATAATGACTGCGCAGCAGATTTTCCTGGCCGGGGATCAGATACTCCTGAAAACCCGATGTCCCGCCATGTCCCGGCAGTACGCTGCAAATAAACAGCATGATGAACAAAAACAGCACGTACCCCCTCGAACCTCCCTGATACCCGTCCATTGTACCCTTCTCCTGGTCAGTGAATGTGGCGCGGAGTATACAACTCCAATGAATTCCTGGAAAGACCATATTCTTTAAGTATATGATATAATTATCTATATATATCATTATGTACGGAATGCAAGCGGTAAAATGCAAGGGTTATGCCAGAGAACAAAAAAAGCCCGGGCCGGCGAAATAAAGTTCTTCGCCATAACCCGGGCTTTTAACGCCGGAGCAAAAAGAGGGATCAGTGCAGGTCGCCAGACCTCCCGGTCGCCTGCAGATAACGGCATTGTTTGACCATGTATTCACTCCGTGCATCGGTCCATTCATCCCGGCCTTTTTGAAGCAGGGCCTGGGCCTCGAGCAGTTCGGAGAGAGCCGTCAGGCCGCTGTGAAAGCTCGCCTCATTGACGCGCAGATTCTCCTCCGCCTGGAGGATGGCCTGTTCGCAGAGCTGGATCCGGGTCCAACCGTCGCTCAGCTCCTGCCAGGCCTGTTCGATCTGGAGCAGAAGGAGTTCCGCACTGTTTTGCAGCTCATTTTCAGCGATTTTCTCCCTGAGTCGGCGCTCCTCGAGTTCAGCGCTGCCGCCGATCCAGTCCGACAGGGGGATCGACAGGGAGCCGTAAAAAATTCCAAGGGTGCGACGCGGCCCCTCATCCAGTTTGACTACCATGGTGCGCGCGCCGATG
>JAKQKF010000429.1 GCA_029560815.1 bacterium | reverse complement strand
AAAGCGGAAGGAACCCGTTCCCGCCTGGTTCAGGCGGGAACGGTGCTCTGCTCATTGCCAGTCGTCAGTGCGGAAAGAAGAGGCCGGCAGCCCCTCCAGATTGAAGAGGGTCGCCCTGGCCAGGTTGCTCCAGGCGTAGCGAACAGCGGCAGGCCTGGAAACCGCCGGGTTCGAGACCACCAACCGCTTGCCTGCTATGACCGCCGTGGCGGGCACAAATTTCCTGTCGGCCCCGGCGATCTCAAAGCCGGTGAGCCCCTCATCGGCGGCCTTGAGTCCGCTGCCGGTGTGGTCGAAAGTGAGCTCGATCCGGTCGCCCTTGACCTTCATTTTCCGGTAAATGGGACCTGAATGGACCTGTTTGCGTCCATAGTCCCGATCCAGGGCCCAAAGCGCCAGCCGTTTGCCGACATCCTGCTTGTTGGGAGGATGGATGCTGGGAGCAGCGATATCCATGGTGACAGCCATGCCGGTCTTCGGGTGGCGGAGGGTGAACATCTGCGCCTCGCGCAGCTCCTGTGAACGCGTCGCCTCGCCATAGTCGTACGGGGCGATCTGGACATAGTAAAACGGGAAGGGCGTTCCGCCCCAGGCCCGGCGCCAGTTTTCGATCATGAGCGGAAAAAGAACCTGATATTCCTGCGGCCGGCCGGAATTGGATTCCCCCTGATACCAGATCGCGCCGCGCAGCGTGTAGGGCACCAGCGGAGCGATCATCGCATTGTAGAGAAACGAGGGGGTATTGGCCGAAATTTGCACCTCCACCCGGGGCCGGGTGAAGAAATCGGCCTCGGCGACATTGAACTGGTAAAAGGAGGAGTTGCGGTATTCCGCCACGGGCAGGTAACGCCACTCCCCGGCCAGCGCAATCGCACGCTCCGGTTTGCTGCGGGGATAGAGACGGAGCTGTTCCCGGCGCCCGTAGATGCCGCCGCCCCCCTGGGTATCGAGGACGCGCACTGCGACCAGGTTGGCGCCGCTCCGGACCATCTGCGGCGGCACGGCATAGATGCGATTGGTTTGCCAGAGGCCGTCCTGCTCCATGCCGCCAACGCGCTCGCCGTTGAAATAGGTGACGTCCATGTCATCGATCGGACCCAGCTCGAGCACGAGCTCCTCCCCCGCCCAATCCGCGGGGAGTTCGACCGTTTTGCGGAACCAGACAGCGCCGTCGAACTGGCCGACCTCAGTGGACTCCCAGGCGGCCGGCAACTGCATTCGGCCCCAGCGCGAATCGTCATAGCCGGGCGCGGGACACATATCGTCGTCGAAATCGAGGTTGACCCAGCGGTCCTCGCCGGTCTTGAGCACGGGAAAAACGGGATGGTTCTGGAGCCAGCGCTCCCGGGCCTCGAGCTGGCCACTGCTGGTCTTGATCTGCTCAAGCGCCCTGGCGTACTGGGGCAGAGTCGCGAGATACCCGGCGCTGGTCCAGGCCTCAGCGGGAGTGCCTCCCCAGCTGGTATGGATCAGGCCGATCGGGATATTCAGCTCTTTCAGCAGCGTGCGGCCAAAGAAAAAGGCCGTGGCGCTGAAGGAGGCCGCCGTCTCCGGGGTGCAGGGCTGCCATTGGCCGCGGCAGTCGCTGGCGGGTGCGGCGGCCATGGCTTTTTCGACCGTGAAGAGGCGCATCCGCGGCAGATTGGCGGCGGCGATCTCGGCTTCGGAATCGGCGATGGGATCGTTCGGCGGCCATCCGCGGAGGGGCATTTCCATATTGGATTGGCCCGAGCAGATCCAGACCTCGCCGATGAGGACATCCTCGAACTTTTTAGTGCCGGTCGGGCTGGTCACGGTGACGGTGAAAGGTCCTCCCGCTGCGGGGGTCTTCAGGTAGGCCCGCCACTTGCCATTCTGATCAGCGAGCGCTGCGCTGCTGGCGCCCCAGGAGGCCGCGAGCGTCACCTTTTCGCCTGCCGGGGCCGTACCCCAAAAAGCGACGCGCTGCTTCTGCTGCAGCACCATGTGATCCCCGAAAACCGCCGGCAATTCGAAAGCCATGCCCGCCGCTGCGCAAAGTAATGCCGCCATGAATACTAGTCCGCCATTAAGTCGCTTCATCTGCATTCTCCCGAATAGTGCGATACCCTCTTGTGCAGTAAAATGATCCTCTCCCCCCGATCATCCGCCGGAGCAGTCAGCCTTCAGGCGGCTGTGAACCGGCTGATATCGGGCGAAAGAGAGCGATCAGAGTGACCTGGCCGAAAAGGTATCGCCCTGGTTGGGGTCGCCGGTCTCCCAGCCTTTTTTAAACCAGCGCTGGCGCTGCTCTGAGGTGCCATGGGTGAAGGCGTCGGGGACGACATAGCCCTGGGTCCGGCGCATGATGCGGTCATCGCCGACCGCTGCGGTCGCGTTGATCGCCTCATCGAGGTCGCCCGGCTCGAGAATATTGTTCATCTTCTGGGCATGGTGGGCCCAGACGCCGGCAAAAAAGTCGGCCTGCAGCTCAAGACGGACGGAGTACTGGTTGTATTCTTCCTCGCTGACGCGCCCCTGCATGGCCGCCATCTGGTCGGTGATGCCGAGCAGGTTCTGCACATGGTGGCCGACCTCATGGGCGATGACATAAGCGATGGCAAAATCGCCGGGGGCATCGTACTGGTTTTGCAGCTCCTCGCAGAAGGCGAGATCGATATAAACCTTTTCGTCCCCGGGGCAGTAGAAGGGTCCTGTGGCCGCCGAGCCATA
>JAKQKF010000422.1 GCA_029560815.1 bacterium | reverse complement strand
ATCTGCTCCATTCCGAAGCCAGGGTCATTTAATCAAGGAGTTTGCCAATGCCGATGGTTTTAGCGGTTGCTGAGGTTGCCGATAAGGGGCTGCGCCGGGTGAGTCACGAAGTAACCGGCCAGGCCCATCTTTTAGCCGAGGCCATGGGGGGGCAGGTGACTGCGCTGGTCATCACGGGCTCCGCCGGAAGCGTGGATGCTGGGGAGCTGGGCGCCTACGGGGCCGACCAGGTGCTGCTCGCCGCCGATCAGGTCCTCGCTGCCTTTCAGGGCGATCAGTATGCCGAAGTGGTCAAGGCCGCGATCGGGCAGTGCGGAGCAGCCGTCGTCCTCTTTCCCGCCACAGCGGCGGGCCGGGAGCTGGCGCCGCGCGTCGCCGCGGCCATGGATGCTGTGCTGGCCAGCGACTGCATCGCCATCGGATGGCAGGAGGGCGGAGTGACAGCGCAGAAACCCCTCTATGCCGGCAAGGTCATTGCCGATGTGGCGCTGAGCGGGGAGCTCCAGATTGCCTCCCTGCGCCCGGGTCTTTTCCCGGCCCAGGCCTGCCGCCCGGGCTGGAGTGCGCCGGTGACTGCGCTCGCGCTGCCGCCCCTGACCGCCCGGGCGCATCTCAGGGAGGTGCGCGGCGGAGACGCGAACCGGCTGGATGTGAGCGAGGCCGATGTCATCCTGTGCGGAGGCCGCGGCATGCGCGCCCCCGAGAACTTTGCGCTCCTTGAGGAACTCGCCGCCATGCTCGGCGGCGCCGTCGGTGCGACGCGGGCTGTGGTCGATGCCGGCTGGCGTCCGCACAGCGAACAGATAGGGCAGACCGGCAAGGTGGTTTCACCCTCCCTCTATATCATGTGTGGTGCTTCGGGCTCGATTCAACACTGGGCCGGCATGTCGGGCTCCCGCTGCATCGTTGCCATCAACAAGGACCCCAACGCTCCGATCATGCAGCGCGCCGATTACAGCATCACCGGCGATCTTTTTGAGGTCCTGCCCGCCCTTAAGCAAGAGATCGCCAGACTGCGCGGCTGATCCTGCCGAAAGGCCCGCGCTTCACCGCGGCGCAGAGGAGGGGCAGCAGCCGGAGAGAAAAGATGCAACCGTCATTCCCCAAAAAAGGGAGGTTCAAGTGCTGAATTGGACTGGCAGGATCGTGCTCCTGCTGCTCATCGCGTTGGCGTTTTACCGGTTTTACCGGATGATCGCTCTGCGCATCGGTCTCGTCCGGCTCGGACAGCGGCAAGCGGTGCGTTGGGACCGCCCTTTTGAACGCCTCGCCTGGATGGCGGGCCGTGTGGTCACGCAGACCTGCGCCATCCGGGAACGCCCATGGACCGGCGTGATGCACGCCCTCGTCTTCTGGGGATTCATCTTTTTCAGTGTCGCCACCATCAACCACGTGGCCGGGGCGTTCAGCCGGGGGTTTTCCATCCTTGGCCATTACCGCTTCGCCGATTTCTGGTTCCTCGGGGTCGACCTGACCGCGCTGCTCACCCTCATCGGGGTGATCGCACTCGCCATCCGCCGCTATCTGGTCCGGCCGGAGGGCATCACCCGCCCCCGGCCCATCTCCCGCTCTCCCCACAGCGCCTTCATCCTCGCCCTGATCGCCGGCCTGATGATCACCTATCTGCTCAATCAGGGGGCGGAAATGATCCTGACCGGAGAAAAGGCCTTCGCCTTGATGCCGGTCTCAGCACAATTTGCACCCCTCTTTGCCGGGATGGATCCGGCTGCTCTCACCCTCTGGAACGACCTTTTCTGGTGGTCCCATCTCCTCATGCTGCTGGGATTCGTGGTCATCATCCCCGGCAGCAAACACCTCCATCTGCTCTCCGGTCCGGTCAACCTCTTTTTCCGCAGCCGAGAGCCGATCGGCACCCTGCAGCCCGTCGATTTTGACAAAAGCGAGCAGTTTGGTGCGGCCACGATCAATCACTACCCCTGGAAGAACATCAGCGATCTCTTCGCTTGCATCGACTGCGGCCGCTGTCAGGATCTCTGCCCGGCCTACGCCACCGGCAAGCCCCTGTCGCCGAAAGTGGTGATGATGAGCCAGCGCTCCTACGCTCTGGCCGAATCCAAAGCCCTCCTCGCCGGCCAGGCGCCCTCCGCGCCGATTGTGCCCGCGGCCCTCAGCGAGGACGAGATTTGGGCCTGCACGACCTGTGGCGCCTGCATGTCGGTCTGCCCGGTCCTGAATGAACACATCCCCGCGATCGTCGACCTGCGCCGCAACCGGGTGATGATGGAGAGCGCTTTTCCCCAGGAGCTGCAGAGCGCGTTCCGCGGCCTCGAGACCAACAGCAATCCCTGGAACGCCGGCAGCAGCGGACGCATGGAGTGGGCGGAAGGAATGGAGGTGCCGCTCATGGCCGAGATCGGTGAGGCGGACTATCTCTGGTACGTCGGCTGCGCCGGAGCCTTCGACGACCGCGCCCGGGCGGTCAGCCGCAGCCTGGCCGCCATCCTCCGCCATGCGGGGATCAGCTATGGCGTGCTCGGAGTCGAGGAGAAGTGCTGCGGCGATCCCGCCCGGCGCACCGGCAATGAATACCTCTTTCAGACGCTGGCCATGGAGAACATCCAGCTTTTACAGCAGTATAAATTCAAATATCTGCTCACCTCATGCCCCCATGGCTTCCACATCTTCGGGGAGGAGTACCGCCAGCTCGGCGCGGAATTCGAGGTCATCCACCACAGTCAGCTCATCCGGCAGCTGCTATCGGAGGGAAGAATCCGGCTGACGGAGGAGGGCGCGGGACGCCTCACCTGGCACGACTCCTGCTACCTGGGCCGGTATCACCAGATCTATGACGAACCGCGCCAGGTGCTGACCGCTCTCGCCGGTGCGCCGCCCATGGAGTTGGCCCGCAACCGCGACCACAGCTATTGCTGCGGCGGCGGGGGCGGCGGCATGTTCATGGAGGAGCGTCTCGGCACGCGCATCAGCCACAGCCGCATTGCCGAAGCGGCGGCGGTCAATGCGGAGACGGTCGTCAGCGGCTGCCCCTTCTGTCTGACCATGCTCGATGATGCCATCCGCGAAAAGGGGCTGGCCGAGCGGATGCGCACGGCCGACCTCGCCCAGCTGGTGGCAGCGCGACTCGCATAGAATCTGACGATGCCGGCGAAACTTCTGTATGCCGATTCCGGCCGGATGAAAACAAAAAAGGGCTGCCCAGTGGGCAGCCCTTTTTGTTGTGACGGTTTGTACCGGCGATCAGCGTACCAGCGTCATGCTCTTGATGGCCTTGAAGGAGCCGGCCGTGAGATGATAAAAGTAGACGCCGCTGGCATGGTTAAGCGTTCGCCAGGATGCTGAATGGTTTCCGGCGGGCTGGAACTGGCTCACCAGAGTCTCCAGCTCGCGCCCGCGCAGGTCGTAAACCTTGAGCGTGACATGTACCCCTTCGGGGAGCTGGTAACGGATAGTGGTCTCCGGGTTGAAGGGGTTGGGATAGTTCTGCTCCAGGGCAAACTCCGTGGGCAGAGCCTGGAGCGCGACCGGGACATTCTCCCCGGCCGCCGCGGCGGCTGCTTCGAAGGCCGCCAGAGCGGGGACCGGTTTCGGGATGATCACACCGTTGACCGAGGCCTCGACCACACCCTTGTTCTGAATCGAGCAGGTGTAGGTGCCCGGGTTGGCGCTATCTTCCGTCAGGCCGGTGCCGAATGCGACCTGGGGATTGCCATAGTAGCCGTCGGTATTGAAGCTGTAGACGACGATATCATGCCGGGTCAGGCCGGTGATGGCGCTGCCCAGGGTATCCTTGATCGTCATGGTGACGGTCTCGCCGCTGACGCTCAGGGTCGACTGGGCCGGATCGGCCAGCTTGGTGTCGAACCAGACCTCGAACTCGCCGATGGCGGCATAGGTGTACGCCAGGGGGGCGGTGACCATCAGCTTGATAAAACGGGCATCGACCGGCTCGAACGTCCAGCTCATCCAGTCATCATGAAGCAGGGCGGGGGTGCTGACATTGTTGCTTTTGGTGGCGGCCAGCACCTCGGTGAAAGTGACGCCATCGGTGGAGACCAGCACCTTGAACTCTGTGGCCTGCTTTTTCAGATTGTCGATGCCGGTGTCGGTCATCATCCGCACCTGGTTGATCTTGCGGGTGGATTGATCGGTGAACTCGTAGATCGCCCAGGCTGCGCCCGAGGCGTCCGCTGCCACTTCGGCGGTGCCGTCGTACCAGTAGAGATCGCCGTCAACCGCGTTGCTCCAGGAGCCGGCGCTGGTGGTCGGAGTGCCGCTCACCAGCTGCAGGTGGCCATAGCCGCCCGGTCCGTAGACGCGCATCATATCCTCGAACTCTTCGCTCTCGACCGGACCTTCAAGGCTGATGTCATAGCTCTCGCCTGGGCCGGCCGGCGGAACGACATGACGATAGATGTAGGAGGGGTGATCCCAGAGCGACCGCTTGTCTAGATCCAGCCACCACTTGTAACTGGTGAGGGGCTTCATCGAGGTGAAACGGGCCAGCAGGGGAGCCTGGCCGACGTTGACATCGGAGTTGATGTTGGCGACCTGATCGACGTCGGGCTGAAGCACCAGCACCGTGACCTCGGCGCAGTTGTTATCGCCGTTGAGATCGGGGACCGCCCCATCGACGGTGCAGCCCGTATTGGTGATCTCGGTACCCTCGGGCACATCCGCATCGACAGTGGCGTAGACGCGGACCCGCTTTTCCTGATTGCGAAGAATGGATTGCAGGGTCCAGGTGACTTTGGTGCCGTCAAAGCTGCCGCCGTGGTCGGCGTACTGGAAGGTGAGTCCCGCCGGGAGCACATCTTCGACGACCACATCCTCGGCATCGGCATCGCCGCGGTTGAAGAGCTGGATGACAAAGCGGTAGGTCTCGCCGGCCATGACAGTGGTGAGCTTGGGTCCGCCATCCGCTTCGCGCAC
>JAKQKF010000470.1 GCA_029560815.1 bacterium | reverse complement strand
ATCAGCTCGTCGTCACCATGCTCGGCTATCGCAAGATGATCATCAAGGATGTGGCCGTGCGGGCGGGGGCGGTGCGCGCCCTGCGCGTGAGCCTGAACCGTCAGGCCATCGACATGGGCAAGGTACAGGTCGAGGCGAAGCGGGAAGCGCAGGCCTTCCAGTATGAAAAGTCGATCGCCGGCCACGAGATCATCACCCCCCGCTTCATCGCCAGGCGTCCCGGCGCGCTCGAGGACGCCTATCGCGCCCTTAACGTCCTGCCCGGGGTGACCGCGCGCAGCGATTTGAACACCCAGCTTTACATCCGCGGCGGCAGTCCCGACCAGAACCTATTCCTTTACGACGGCATCGAGATCACCACGCCGGGCCGTCTCTTCATCATCATGGGGGGCGGCATCAGCCTGGTCAATCCCGACATCGTGCAGGGTATCGACCTTGAGCCGGGGGGATTTGACGCCAGCCACGGCGACAAGACCTCGGCGCTGCTCCAGATCGTCAACCGCGAGGGGCGCCGGGACCGGACCGCCGCCAGCGCCAGCCTGGCCATGGTCACGGCGCGGGCCGTCGCCGAAGGTCCCATCGGCAAGTCGAAAGGCTCCTGGCTCATCGCCGGCCGGCGCAGTTTTTACGACCTCTTTGCCAACCGCCTCTACGAAAAAGATTATATCTTCCCCTACTACTACGATCTCCACGCCAAGACCGCATACGACCTGGGCCGTGACAGCCGCCTGACCGCCTTTTACACCCATCTGGGCGAGGGGGCGAGGATGATGAAGGTGGAGAGCGAACAGCTCGATCTGCTCAATTCCGGGCTCGGCCATATCGCCGGGCTGCGCTTCCACAGCCTGCTCTCTGCGCGGGTGATGACTGATCTCCTCCTCGGCTATTACGAGGACCGCAACGACATCCGCATGTTCGATACCTACAATGCCCGTTATCACGCCAATCTGCAGTACGGGATTCAGCGGCGCACCGCCAAAGCGGAGGTGAGCTGGGAGGCCAGCCCCCGGATCAGCTTTAAAAGCGGCCTCCAGCTCAACAATCACGCCACCGATCTTGACGGCGCCATCGAGTGGCGCAACGAAATCCCGCTGCTCGATTTCGACTCGCTCCGTTTCGCGATCCGTTCCGAGGATGTCGGGGCTTTCACCCAGATGCGTCTGCTGCCCAGGGCATGGGTCGAGCTGAATGCGGGCGTGCGCTACGACTATTCCTCATTGTACAACGAATATCTCTGGCATCCGCGGGTCAAGCTGCTCTTCTTTCCGAAAAAGCCGGCCAATATCTGGCTGAGCTATGGAAGCTATTCCCAGTATCCGGATATCATGACCGTAATCGGCCGCGGCGAGCCGCTCGATATCGGCAGCAACCAGGAGAACATCAGGGCCGAACGGGCCGAACACCGCATCATCGGGATGCAGTACGCCCCTGCAGCCGGCAGTCTTTTCAAGCTCGAGCTCTACCGCAAGGATATGACCGATCTGCTCGTCAACCCCAACTCCCTGCTCTTCACCCCAGAGAATTCGGGTACCGGCCTGGCCAGGGGGGTGGAACTCTCCTTCCAGCGGGCGCGCCAGCCCGAGGAACGCTTCGGATGGTGGGCCAACCTGGCCCTGGCGGAGGCCAGGTACAAACGATTCAGCGGGGATGAGTGGCGCTATTTCGACAACGACCAGCGTTTTCAGGCCAGCGCGGGCGCGGAGCTGCGCATCAGCAAGGGCTGGCAGTGCAGCCTCATCGGCCATTACAACAGCGGCTTTCCCTACACTCCCATCCTGGCCATCCAGCGCGACCTCGATGCCCCCGGTGATCCGCTCTATAATTACGCCATTATCAACAAGGCCCACAACAGCGCGCGCTATCCCTATTACCTGCGCTGCGATGTGCGGCTGGGATACCTCAGGGAGAGCCGCGGACGCACTTTCTCGGCCTATCTCGACCTGATCAATGTCCTGAATCGCAAGAATCTCTATCTCTACGACTGGCGCTATGAGAAGAGCAGCGACGAAAGCGACGGCTATGTCCGCCGCAGCGTCATCTATATGATGCCCTTCCTGCCCTCTTTCGGCGTCAGTTTCGCTTTTTGAGGAGAACAGATGGCTACCCGATTCACAACCACCGTGCGTGTGCGCAGCTACGAGCTCGATTCTTTCGGGCATGTCAACAATGCGGTCTATTTGCAGTATCTGGAGTATGCGCGCAGCGAGTATTTGCTGCAGGTGGGGATTTCGTTCAACGATTTTCAGCTCTGGAATGCCATGCCCTATGTCGTTCGGGCTGAGATCGAGTACAAACATTCCTCCCGTTACGACGATGAGCTGGAGATCACGGGTTGGGTGAGCAGCTGGGGAAAAAGCAGCTTTGTGCTGAGTTATGAAATCTACAACCGGAGCACAGGCAGAATGGGGGCGCTGGCGGAGGTCAAGTTCGCCTGGGTCACGCGCGAGGAAAAGATCATCCGCATCCCGCAGATCTTTCGTGAAAGGATGACGTAGGACTGAAAAGTTACCTCACCAGGCTCATCCTGCCCTCGACCATCTGATCACCCAGCATAAACCGGTAAAAATAGATTCCGCTTGGCGCCGGCCGGCCGCCCTCGTCGCGGCCGTCCCAGCGCGCCAGATAGTGGCCGGGCGCGGCCTGGCCTGCGAAGAGCAGCCGCACCAGCCGGCCGCGGCGGTCGTAGACCGCCAGCCGGGCGGAGGCGGCATGGCCTCCGGAGGGGATGGTGATGCGGATCAGGGTTGAGGCGTTGAAGGGATTGGGCCAGTTGGCCGCCAGCAGGGGGGTGGCCGGCCCTCCGGCCGCGTCCGGCGCTTCCTCGACCCCGGTCAGCAGCGCGGCGCCGCCGCTGCGGACGGCGCCTTTTTGATCCGCCAGATAGAGATTGACGAAATCTGGACGCAGCGAGGGGGCGAGGCTGTAAATCTCCGCCCACTCTTCATCGGTCAGCCGCCGGAAATTGGTGGCGAGATGCTCGTAGTAGCTCATCATCGGCCCGGCAAAGGCGATGTTTTTCCCCGCGAGGGGCAGGACGAACAGGCCCATATTGATCGGGCCGGTGCCAACATGCTTGACCCATCCCACCATGGCGCCAAATTCATCCGTCGGCGCAGTATGGATATCCGCGACCAGATAATCCTTTCTGGTCATCCCATCTGAATCATAATAGAGATAAAGCTTCGGGTACCAGCCGGTGAATCCGGGGCCGCCGCAGCCTTCCATGCTTTGCCGCAGGGTTCGCTGCAGGAAAAGGGTCTCTTCTTCCGCCAGGGGCGCGTTTTCCGCCAGTTCCCTGGCGATGGCCCCCAGAGTGTCGAAGGTGGCCGCGCTGCCGCTGAAATAATCTGCGATGAGGGC
>JAKQKF010000401.1 GCA_029560815.1 bacterium | reverse complement strand
CCCCCAAAAGCCGGATGGTCTGCCCTGGATCCGCCGCGATGGCGAGATCAATCCCGAGGTGGAGCGCTACGACAAGATCCCCCTGCGCACTGCCGACGAGCGGGTTAACACCCTGGCCTTCGCCTGGTTCTTCACCGGCCGTGAAAAATATGCCCGTCAGGCCGCGCGCCTCCTGCGCGCCTGGTTCCTCGATGCGGCGACGCGGATGAATCCTCACCTCGAGTATGCCCAATTCATCCCGGGCCAGAACGTGGGCCGGGGGGTGGGCATCATCGAGGGCCGTTCCTTTTTCCGCATAGCTGACGCCGCCCGTCTGCTCGCCGGCTCCTCCTCCTGGACCTTAAAAGACCAGCAGGCCCTCGAAGAGTGGCTCGAGCGCTATCACCGCTGGCTCCTGCAAAGTGATACGGGCCGCAAAGAGGCAGCCGCACAGAACAACCACGGCACCTGGTACGACGTCCAGGCCGCTTTCCTGGCCCTCTATCTCGGCGATGAGCCCGCTGCACGCCGGATCCTGGACGAGTTCGCCGAAAGGCGCATCGCCCGCCAGATCGAGCCGGATGGCCGCCAGCCCCGCGAGCTCGTGCGCACCCGCGCCCTGAGCTACAGCGCCATGAACCTCGAAGCCTTCTTCGCCGCTGCGCTGCTCGGCGACCGGATCGGCCTCGATCTTTGGCACTATGCGACGCGGGATGGCCGCAGCATCCGCAAGGCCCTCGATTTTCTTCTCCCCTATCTTGCCGGAGAGAAAGAATGGGGGTACCGGCAGATCACCGCCATCGAGGGCAGCGTCGAAGAGCTGACCGCACTGCTGCGTTTCGCGGCTGCAAAATATAAGGATGCACGCTATCTGGAGGCTGCCAACCGCCTGCCCGGTGGCGTCCGGCCCGCCAGCCGGATAAATCTGCTCTCGCCCCCCCTTCCATAAATCCAGCATGGGAACCAGGCTATGTCATATCGCTCTGAAATGAACCCTCTACTCTCTCTGGCGGGGGTGGTTATCTTCGCCGTCCTTCACCTGGCGCCCGCTCCGGCCGCATCCACTCAGGCCATCGTGATCGAACACAGTGCCGCGCGCCAGGTCATCAGCCTCAACTCCGGCTGGGAGTATCTCGAACAAGCCCTCCCATCGGTAAAAGCTCTTGATGATCCGGCGCTTCCCTGGGAAAAAGTTGATCTCCCCCACAGCTGGAACGCCTTCGACGCCGTCGATCAGATCCCCGGCTACCGGCGCGATGCCGGCTGGTACCGCAAGGAGATCCTCATCCCCGATTTCACCGGACCGCGCGTTTTCCGCCTCTGTTTCGAAGGGGCCAATATCACGACCGATCTCTACGTCAATGGTCGCAGGGCCGGCGGGCACATCGGCGGCTATGTCGGCTTTGCAGTGGATATCACCCCCCTTATCATCAAAGGCCTGAACCGGATCGCCGTGCGCGTGGATAATGCGGTCAACCGCGACATCATCCCTTCACAGAAATCCGATTTCATCATCTATGGCGGGATCTGCCGGGACCTCTGGCTGCAGGTGCTGCCCGCCGATTACATCGACCAGGTGCTGATCAGCACCCCTCGGGTCAGCGCCCGCTCCGCGAAGGTGACGGCCCGGGTGCGGATAGTCCACGGCGCTTCGCAAAAAGAGAGATATACACTCTCCGCTCTGATCAGGGATCCACAGGGCAAAGTGGTGGCCAGAACCGTCAGCACCGCCGCGCTGGCGCCGGGATCCAACGAGATCGACCTCCGTTTTCCTGGTCTAAAAAATCCCCTGCTCTGGTCGCCGGACCAGCCCGCCCTCTACCATATGACAGTAGGATTGAAAACCGGGCGCTGCGCCGACACACTCATAGAACGCTTCGGCTGCCGCTGGTTTGAGTTCGCGGAAAAGGGAGCTTTTTTTCTCAATGGACGACGGCAGCTCCTGCGCGGCACCCATCGCCACGAGGAGTACGCCGGCTTCGGCAATGCCCTGCCTGATTCCCTCCACCTGCGCGACATGCGCATGATCAAGGAGATGGGGGCCAATTTCGTCCGCCTTGGCCACTATCCGCAGGACCCCGCCGTCTACCGCGCCTGCGATGAGCTCGGGCTGCTCGTCTGGGATGAACTGCCCTGGTGCCGCGGCGGTATGGGCGGAACGGTCTGGCAGAACCATACCCGCCGCCTCTTCCGGGAACAGATCGAGCAGAACTACAACCATCCCTCTATCATTCTGTGGTCGATCGGCAATGAGATCTACTGGCTCCCCGATTTCCCCGGCGGCGATCATCCCGACTCCCTGCGCGCCTTCGCCGCCGGACTGCACGCCCGGGCGCACGCGCTCGATCCAGGCCGGCTGACGGCGGTGCGCAAATTCACGGGCGGGGAGGGCATCACCGATATCTTCTCGCCCTCGATCTGGGCGGGATGGTATTCAGGCGTCTACGCCAGCTACGAAAAGGCCCTGACCGCCGCAAGGGAGCGTTACCCCCGCTTCATCCACATCGAATTTGGCGGCGACAGCCATGTCGGCCGGCATACTGAAAATCCGGTCGACGGCAAGGGCATCGTCAAGGAGGATGAGTGGGCGGAACAACCCAATATGGTCAATGTCGCGCGCATTTCGGAGGAGGGAGACTGGAGCGAGAATTACATCGTCGATCTCTTCGACTGGCACCTGACAGTCTCGGAACGCCTCGACTGGCTGAGCGGAACGGCGCAGTGGGCCTTTAAGGATTTTGCCACCCCCTTGCGGCCGGAAAACCCGATCCCCTATGTCAACCAGAAAGGGCTGGTCGACCGGGCCGGCAAACCCAAGGATGCCTGGTACGTTTTTAAAAGCTGGTGGACAAAATACCCCAAATTCTGCCATATCGAATCACCGACCTGGCGGGAACGCGTCGGCAAGGCGGGCGAACCCTTGCAGCTTTGCGTTTTCAGCAACTGCGCCGAGGTGGAACTCTACGTGAATGGCACCGCAGTGGGACGTAAAGCGCGGGTGCCCGGCGATTTCCCCGCCAGCGGCCTGCGCTGGCAGCTCCTTTTTCAGGAGGGAGAAAATCACCTGCTTGCCATTGGCTTCGCCGGCGGCCGCGAGGTGACGCGCGATACACTGACCGTGCACTATACCGGCCGGAAGAGCGGCAAACCCGAAGAGATTGTACTCTCGGCGCAAAAAAGGACGGATGACCTCTGGCTCGTCACCGCACGGGTCGTCGACAACCAGGGGCAGCGCTGCCTGGAGTATAATAAAAGAGTCTATTTCAGCTCCGGCGGAGCCGGCCGCCTGCTGGTGAATTACGGCACTCCCACCCGCAGCCAAGTCATCGAGTTCGCCAACGGCCAGGCCGCCATCGAATGCATGCCCGGCGATGGCCGGACGATCATCGATGCCCGCAACCAGGACTTCAAGGGCGCCTGGATTACCATTCCTCCTGAGCCTCTACCTCCCGCCCTGATGGAGAGCGAACGGGACCGGGTGCTGCGCGAGGCGGAGAGCTGGTTGCATAGTGAACCGGTCACCATAACCTCGGTTTCTTGCCCGCGCAGCGCAGGTGGACGGCACGATTATTATTCAGAGGGCGATTACTGGTGGCCGGATCCGGCCAATCCGGAGGGACCCTACATCCGCCGCGATGGTCTGACCAACCCGGACAATTTCGTCGCGCATCGCGAGCTGCTGCGGGGAATGAGCATACGGGTGGCCGCCCTCACCAGCGCCTGGCAAATCAGCACAGATGAGCGCTACGCCCGGGCTGCCCTTCAACACCTGGCGGCCTGGTTTGTCGATGAGAACACAAAAATGAATCCCCACCTGGACTATGCCCAGGCGATCAAGGGCGTCACCAAAGGCCGCGGCGTCGGCATTATCGACACCATCCATCTGCTCGAAGTGGCCCGGTCGATCTCTCTGCTCAGGAGTTCAAGCGCTATGCCCCCGGAACTCGACCGGCAGATCACGGCGTGGTTCAGGGCCTATCTCTCCTGGCTGACCACCTCTGCAAACGGCATCGATGAGCGCGAACGTAAAAACAACCACGGCACCTGCTGGGTGATGCAGGCGGCTGAATTTGCCCGGCTCACCGGCAATGACAGCCTGATGGCTTTTTGCCGCGACCGTTTTAAAAATGTGCTGCTTCCTCAGCAGCTCGCCGCCGATGGCAGTTTCCCCCTCGAGTTGGGCCGCACCAAACCCTATGGCTATTCCCTCTTCAACCTCGATGCCCTGGCGATGGTCTGCTGGATCCTCTCCATCCCGGAAGATAATCTTTGGGATTTCCGTCTCGCGGACGGCAGGGGAATGAGAAAAGCTCTGGAGTATATCTACCCTTATATTGTGGACAAATCCCGGTGGCCCTATCCGGCTGACGTCATGTACTTCGACGAATGGCCGGTACGGCAGCCTGCCCTGCTCTTCTCCGCACTGGCCTGGAATGAAAAACGCTTTCTGGATCTCTGGCAAAAGCTGCCACCTGGACCGGCCACCGCGGAGGGAGAGCGCAACTTCCCGGTTCGTTATCCCCTGCTCTGGATTGAATAAGCAGGTCTCCTTACCTTGCGCTTCGATCGCCTCCGTCTAAAAACGCTCCTCTCCCCTTCCGGATTTCAGTTACCCGACAAGGGCTGGGCCGCTCCGCTTTTACCTTGCATTCCTCTGGTATAATCTCTATATTTTAAATTATCAACAACTGACTGGACGCGGGAGAGCCCGGATTCCGCGGGCAAAAAAGGGGGACTGCTTTCGCCAGGCCATTATAATCATAGCGCATTATTCTCGACCGGATGGTTCATGTGAATAAACTGACCCCAACATCGGCGTTCCGCTGGCTGGTCATTGCCGCTGCCCTGCTGCTCGTTCTGCTGCTTCCCTTCCGCATTCCCTACACCCTGAAAACCATCGGCAAGGTCCAGCCGCGCCGCGAATGGCTGGTCGTGCGGGCCGACGATGGGCAGATTTCCACCCACCTCTGGAATCACGAATCGGCTACAGCGGAGAAAGTGACGGTCACCCAGCTGCTGCGCGGCGATGCGGCTGAATTCCGGATCCTGCCGGGCGTGCTGGGTTCTGCGCAGGTCGCCGAGGGCGATACCATCGCCATTCTCCACTCTGCGGACCTGGTGCAGGCGGTCGCGGAGCTCCAGGGTGCCCTGGCCGAAGCACGGAACTCTCTGCTTGTCCTCTCTACCGGCGAGAAGACCGCCATGATCGAAGAGGCCCGCCATCAGGTCGAGCACGCGGTTGTGCTGGCGCAGGAGCAAAAGCGGGTCGCCGAACGTCTGGCTGAACTCCAGGCCCGGCAGCTGGTCTCCTATCAGGAGTACGAACTGGCTCTGGCCACCCAGCGGGCCTATGAGGCCAATATCGCGATGGCCAGATCCCGGCTGGCCGTCCTGCAGACCGGCGCCAAAAAGGAAGAGATCGCGTTGATGCAGGCCCGGATTGCAGGTCTGGAGGAGGAACTCGCCGCCCTGCAGCTCAAGTCGGAGGGCTATCTCGTGCGCTCCCCCATCGCCGGGACCAGGATCCAGCATTTCGCTTCCGATACCCTGATGGCCGTCGCCGAAACCGCCAGCTACATCCTCACCATGCCGGTGCGCGCCCGCGAACGTGCGCTGATTTCGGGCGGCGAGGAGGTGACCATTCGCGCCAGTGACGGCCACCTCAGCGGCAGCGGGCCCATCGTCTTCATCAATCCGATGCTGGAGCTGCTGAACGGAGAGCAGATCTTCTGGGTTGTGGCGCGTCTCGAAAACGCGACCGGCCTGATCCCGGGCATGTTCATCCCGTGCAAAATCAGGTGCGAATCATTGTCAAAATTGCAGTATTTGCAAAGGTTTATGGAATAATTTGCATGTTGCGTTATGAATTCAAATATCTGGTGCCTTTCAGCGGGATCGACGCACTGCGCCGGCGGATCAAACCGTTTGTCCAGGAAGACAAATTTGCCGGACGGCGGGCGGAGCATCAGTATACCGTCCGCAGCATCTATTACGAGAACACCGGATATCGCAGCTACGACGAAAAGCTGGCCGGCATCGAACGCCGCATCAAGGTGCGCATCCGGGGCTATAACCAGCCGGAGCCGGGGAGCACCGTCTTTCTCGAGCTCAAGCGTAAATATGGTCCTTTTATCCGCAAGAACCGGGCGCCCGTGCCCTGGTCCGAGCTGCCGGCCCTGCTCCGCGATCGCGATGTCGAGCGCCACGTCCGCGTCCGGCGCGCTTTCGAACAGGGCAAGGAGGATGCACGGCAGTTTTTCTACCAGGTCATCGCCAAGGGCATGAGTCCCGCCATCCTCATCGCCTATGAACGGGAGGCCTTTTTTGCGACCTTCGACCGCCGCATCCGGCTTACCTTTGACAAACATATCCGCTTTCGCCGCACGCAGGATCCGGGCATCCTTTTTGAGGAAAAATCGCTCGACCCGCTCTTCCGGCACCATTTCGTCTTTGAAGTAAAATTTTACGACAGTCTGCCCGAGTGGCTGGTCGATGTCATTACGGAATTCAGCCTGCAGCGGCAGGCGATTTCCAAGTACACCTTGTCGCTGGAGCGCGCCAGGGCTTTGCAGCCCGGACGCTATGGCAGGGATAAAGGCTCCCTGCTGCTGCCCGCCTGGGGAGGAATTGAAACCAGACCGCATCGCATGGGCGAGACCGGCACCCAATAGGAGGATGAGCACAAGACCATGTTGCAGGAATTCAGTACCATCTTTGTCACCAGCATCACCTTTGAACAGGTAGCCACCAATTTGCTCTTCGCCCTGGTGTGCGGGCTCACCATCTCCTGGATCTACCGCCTGACCTACCGCGGACCGGGCTTCGCCGTCAGTTTTGTGCACGCCCTGATCTACCTCGCGATGATCACCGCCGTCGTCATCATGGTCATCGGCAACAACCTGGCCCGGGCTTTTGGCCTGGTCGGCGCAATGTCCATCATCCGGTTCCGCACCGCCGTCAAGGACACCGCGGATATCGTCTTTATCTTTTTCAGCCTGGCCATCGGTATGGCCGCCGGCGTCGGCATGCATAAACTGGCCATCGGCGCCACCATGCTGATCGGCCTGGTCATGATCCTCATGGCCAAAAGCACTGCCGTCCTGCCGATGGGGCGAAAATTTCTGCTCCAGTTCTCCCTGCTCGGCGACACCCCCGACGCTGTCCCCTATGAACCCATCCTGAAACAGTACTGCCGCACCCACAAATTGATCAACGTCAAGACTGAAGAAGAGGAAAACCTTTACGAAATTTCCTTCTACGTCGACCTGCGCGACGAACAGAAGCACTATGAGCTGGTGAAGGAATTGCGCAAGCTGGCCGGCATGCTGCGGGTCAACCTCTTTTACGATGAGGAAGCGATCTGAAATCTGCAGGCGCGCTCTGCGGATCCGGCGTGGAAATGATGCAATAATTGTATCTCAACGCTTCCCGTATACGTCCAGCAGCTGCAGCCGGGTGGCCTCCAGACGCCGTTCGATGATCCGCGCAAAACGTTTGAGGAGCTCATAGCCGAGGGCGTTTTCTCATCGCATTGCTGTATTTATCTTGACATTGGCCGGCTGAATGTTTATTTTTTGCAGATAAGAGGTAAAATCAACCTGGACTGGGGGATACCCTCCTGTGACATCACAAGTGCTATTGTAGTGACGACTGGCGTTGCAAAGTGCTGTGCCTGACCCCATTTGATGGAGGTGGTTCCATGTTGCGAAAAGCCCTTTCTGTCTCACTGCTCCTGCTCCTGGCCGGCATCGCCACCCTCACAGCCCAGACTGCGATCATCGCCCATAGAGGCGCTTCCGGTCTGGCCCCAGAAAACACCCTGGCCTCCTTTCAGAAGGCGGTCGACCTTGGCGCCGACTATTTTGAACTCGATGTCCGGATGTCACAGGACGATTCGCTGGTCCTTATGCACGACGACACCATCGACCGGACGACCGATCGCAGCGGCTCCATCAGCGCTCTCGTCTTTCGCGAACTGCGCGGCGCCGATGCGGGCTCCTGGTTCAGCCCTGAATTCACCGGCGAAAGAATACCCACCCTGGCCGAAGCCCTGGATCTTGCGCTCAAGAGCCCCTACCCCGTAGGCGTGGTCATCGAGATCAAGGCGACCAATGCCACCATCGTCCAGCGAACCCTGGCGGAAGTGCAAAAACGCAACCTGCAGAACCGGGTGATTCTCAGCAGCTTCAACTTTGCCCAGATCCAGCAATCCAAACAACTGGATCCCTCCATCCCGGTGCAGCTTTTCGGCACCATCACCCAGGCCAACATCAACCAGGTCGCCGGGATCGGAGGCGAGTGGGTCGGTACCAGCGGCGCAGTGACCACAGCCCTGCTCGATTCGGCCGCGGTCAAGAACATCCGCGTCAACAAATGGACCGTCAACAGCGCCCCGGAGATGATCGCCCTGATGCAGGTCGGCGTTCACGCCATCACGACCAATTTTCCCGACATTGCCAAGGCCGTGACCGATGCCACCCCCCCCTCCGATGTCGTGCTGCTGCCGCCGGCCGTGAAGGTGACCAGAGTACTCCTGAACTGGCTGCCGGCCGAGGATCCGGAGAGCGGCGTGACCGGCTATGAGATCTATCGCGACCTCTCCCCGAACGCCTCTACCCTTCTGGCACGGGTCAGCGACACCACCTCCTACAGCGACGAAACCCTGACCGAATCCACCACCTTTTACTACCGCGTCAAGGCGGTCAATCTGGTGGGGATGACCAGCCAGAATTTCAGCAACGAGATCGAGGCGGTCACCCTCCTCGACCAGCAGCCGCCCAAGGTCAACGCCATCACCGCCTTCGGCCGGCCGGACCGCATGGTCGTCGGCTTTAATGAACGGTTGCAGCCCGCCAGCGCGGAAAATACGGCGAATTATCAGATCGCTCCCGGCATCACTGTCATCGGGGCACAGATGGCCCTCGACTCCATGTCGGTCATCCTCACCCTCTCCCCCATGGCGGAGAACACCCCCTATACCCTCACGGTGACCCAGGTGCAGGACGTCGCCACGATTCCCAACGCCATCGTCGAACCCGAAGCGATCCCTTTCACCTTCACACCTTATTTGCCCAATACCATCGCCGCCTGGGACATGAATGACATGGACCTGACGACGCTGACCGACTATTCCGGCAGCGCCAATCACGCCACGCTCTTCAATGGTCTGGGCTATGCGGCCGGACCGTCTGGCAACAGCCTGATTTTCGACGGTATCGACGATTACGCCAGGGTGCCGGCCTCCCCCACCCTCGACATCAAGGGCGATGCGGTAAGCCTTTCACTCTGGGCCAAACTCGACTACTTGCCCGCCGAACTGCCCGGCGCCTATGGGCCGACCTACGACTCCCAGGGTGATAACTACGTCATCTATGAGGACAAGGGCAACAACGAGCTGCGCTTCAAGGTGGCGACCAACAAGAGCGCGGAACGGCCCGGCATCCCGGCGGCGGATCTCAGAAAAAATGTCTGGCTCCATATCGTCGGGGTCTATGACGGCACCAAGGCCATGATCTATCTGAACGGCCAGCTCAAGGACTCGCACAACCTGATCGGCACGGTCAATCCGGGGCAGATCGGCCTCATCGGTGACAGCCCCGGCTCCTTTTTCAAAGGCTCCATCGACGAGATCCAGATCTTCAACCGGGCCCTGAGCCCCGAGGAGATCCTCTTCCTCTACAAGGAGGCCAAAACCGCCATCATCGACGCCGAGCCCCCGCTGCTGACCGGAGCGGTTTCAGTGGGCGATCCGGAATGCCTCTATGTCGGGTTCAACGAGCCCGTTGACCAAATCTCCGCGGAAAATATCGCCCACTATGCGATCGACAACGGCATCAGCGTGCTCACCGCCCGGCTGAGCGTTGACGGCCGCGCTGCGATTCTGACGACTTCGCCTTTCGCTCCGGGTCTGGTCTATACCCTTGCGGTCAGCGGGGTCGAGGATCTGGCCGAGGAACCCAATCTCATCTCTCCCGGCAGCAGCGCGCACTTTGTCCATAAAGAGTTCCCCGACGGTCTGGTCAGCTCATGGCTGATGGATGAGGGCGCGGATACCACCACCGTGGATGGTACAGCCAACGCCAACCACATGTTCCTGCGCGATGGCACCGGATGGTCCCCCGGAAAATTCGGCAACGCCCTGACCTTCGATGGCATCGATGATTACACCATCGTCCCCAATTCGCCCAGCCTCGATATCGATACCAGCGGCGTCACCGTCTCGGTCTGGGTCAAGCTTGATTTCCTGCCGACTGATCAGGCCACCACCTTCGCGCCTGTTTTTGACTGCATCACCGACAACTATGTCATCTATGTCGACAAAAACAACAAGGAACTGCGCTTCAAGGTGACCACCACCAAAGGCGCGGAGCGGCCCGGCATTCCCGCCGCGGATCTGCAGGTGGGCGAATGGCTGCACGTCGTCGGCGTCTATGACGGCAGCAGCGCGCGCATCTATCTCAATGGCGAGCTCAAGGATGTCCATGCCGGCCTGACCGGCAACATCAAGCCGGGAACAATCATCACCCTCGGCAAAGAGGGCGGCTCGCGCTTCAGCGGCGCGGTCGACCACATCCAGCTCTTCAACCGCGGCCTGAGCCCGGAGGAGGTGATCTGGCTCTACGCCGGTCTCCAGGTCCCCCATCTGACCGTGGAATCGGTCAGCCAGACCGCGGTGAACCTGGTCTGGAACCCGGTCTCCGATCCGCTCCTTGGCCTCTCCGGCTACAAGGTCTATCGCGACACCACCCAGGCCCCTGCCACTCTCCTGGCCACACTCGGCGATACCACCCGCTATGTCGATGAGACCAAAAGTGAAGCCATAACCTATCACTATCGGATTAAAAGCGTCGATGCCGCCGGCGTCGAGAGCCCCTTCTTCAGCAACGAAGTAGCAGTGATGACCGGCAGCGATACCACCCCGCCGCAGCTGGCGGGCGTGATGTCGACCGGTGAAGCGGGACGGGTGCTGGCGAAGTTCAGCGAAAAGGTCGATCCGGTCTCCGCGACCATCGCAGCCCATTACACCCTCGACAACGGCGGCACGGTCGATTCCGTCCGCCTGGCGCTCGACGGTCAAACGGCGCTGCTCTCCGTCAGCGGGCTGACCGCCGGCACGGTGTACACCCTGACGGTCAACCAGGTGGCTGACCTGGCGACGGTGCCGAACCTCATAGAAACCGACAGCAAACGCATCTTCGTCTACCATGAGCCCCTCCCGGGCCTCATCGCCTGGTGGCCGCTGGATGAGGAGGCCGATTCGACGGCGTTCGACGTCTCCGGGATCGGCAACCACGGCCAGCTCGGCGGTGCCCCGCTCCGGAGCCCCGGCCTCTTCGGCAACGCCCTGCGCTTCAACGGTTATGACCAGTATGTGGCGATTCCCAACTCGGCCAGCCTCAACATCGATACCAGCGCCGTGACCCTCTCGCTGTGGGTCAAGCTCGACGACCTGCCCACCGCCATGCCCGTCGGCATCGGGTCGATCTATGACGCCCCGCTTGACTGCTATGTGATCTATGCTGACAAAGGCAACAAGGAGCTGCGCTTCAAGGTGACCACCGACAAGGGCGCCGAACGGCCGGGCATTCCGGAGAGCAAACTGACGACAGGGACGTGGCTCCACATCGTCGGAGTCTATGACGGCAGCCAGGCGATGATTTATCTGAACGGCGAATTGATGGATACCCACACCCTGACCGGCAAGGTCAAGCCGAACCAGGTCGCGCGTCTGGGCAACGACGGCGCCAATTTCTTCCGCGGTGAGATCGACAATGTCCAGCTCTACCGCGCCGGCCTCAGCGCCGATGATGTCCGTTTCCTCTACACCGGCATCAAACGCACCACCGCGGTGGAGGGAAAACCGGCGCTGCCGGAGGATTGCAGCCTCTCGCAGAACTATCCCAATCCCTTCAATCCGGTTACTACCCTGCACTACGAGATCGCCCACAAGGGGCTGGTCAGGCTGACCATCTATGATCTGCTTGGACGGCGGGTAGCCGATCTTGTGAACCGGGTTCAGGAACCGGGGCGCTATCAGGTGAGCTGGAACGGCGTGGATACGAACGGGATGCCGGCGGGCAGCGGCGTCTATCTTTGCAGACTGATCAGCGGCAACTATACGGCCTTGCGCAAGATGATCCTGGTGCGCTGACCGCCTCACGACACATGTACACAAAGAGAAAGGCGCCGGAGATCGGCGCCTTTCTCTTGATACATCAATTTTTCTGTGACGGCAGGTGCGCGGGAGGAAAATAGACCTGCCTTCTGCCCTCTCGTCTGCCCATGCAGATCCCCAGCCAACCCTATCTACCTCTGAACACTATGATCAGCAGGAAGTGACAAGCCTTGCCCGCCCAGGAGAGACACAAGAGATGGTAAGCAGGTAAAGAGCTGCGCAGATTAGCCGGCATGCTGCGGATCAACCTCTGTTATGATGAGGAGGCGATTTGAAATCCCGCACCGCGAGGCACTGATCCTGAGCGCGAAGAGAGCCTGCTTCTCAATGCTTCCCGTAGACATCGATCAGCTGCAGGCGAGTCGCCTCCAGACGCCGCTCCATAATCTGCGCAAAACGCTTGAGAAGCTCGTAGCCGAGGGCGTTGTTCTCCTGGCACTTTTTGCGGATGCAAGCGCCATCCAGTACAAAGACACGCGTCTCCACCTCCGCGCGGGCATCGAAGTGCCAATAATAAGGGGGAACAAGCCAGGACCAGCCGATGATATCGCCATCATCCGCTGTCTGCAGAACAAACGGTTCACCGCTGCCGATCGAGGTCTCGATGCTGACCAGCCCGTGGCGGATAAGGTAAAACTCGTTGGCCTCCTCTCCCGCCCGAGTGAGAAATGTACCCGCAGCAAAGATCTTGTTGGCAGCGCAACCGGTGAGCGTACTGATGTGGGTGGGATCCAGATCCTTGAAAAAGGGATGGGACTTGATCAACGGTTCCAGGGTTTCCATGGCGGCCTCCGTGCCTGATGAAAGTAGTGGTAAATCTGGGGGGGGGGATCGGCGTAGGATCTCTGCGCCGCTGAACTACAATGTGAAACATCTGGCAGAAACTGAACTCCGGAAGAGGCCGGGAAGGTCGGAATCGGAAGGGGAGGTTTATACTATTAATATAATCCGCACCAGATAAAAATCAAGCGATAACTGCAGCAGTGCAAAATGTCCCCGGAAATCTCCCGCGCCTGTCCGCCTATCCTGCCTGCCGTTTTTCGCATTCGCCCGGAGCCAATGAGCCAACCTGCGATTCCCGGGGTGATAATTACGTCATCTATGCAGACAAGGGCAACAAGGAGATGCGTTTCAAAGAGAAAAGCGCCGCAGAACGGCGCCTTGGGGGAGGCGGCGTGGAGGCATAGTCTGATCGAGAGGAAGGTCAGCGGAGTCCCTGAAAAATCCCGGCGCGGTCAAGCGGACCCGATTTTACTATACTCCGTTTTTCTGCATCAGGCAAGGAGAAAATGCCTTTTTTTACAGCCGTAGCGTGGGAGCCAGATTTCGGGGGGTATGCAGCGCAGGGTCTCAAGTGGGAGCTAAATTTTGGGGGTTATCAAGGCCATGTCCGCCCAGCCGGACAGGATCTGCGGCAGTTTCCACTTGCTTCATGATCATTTTTAAAGTATACTCTATTGAACATCACCTGGTGCAAACACAGTCACCGGACGTCCGGGCACCGGCAGCCGCTGTCAAGAGATCGGAGGAAAATACGATGAAAAAATGGATCATTCTCTGTTGTCTGCTGGCATGGACCACGGATGCGCTCCAGGCCCAGTCCTCCTTTCCGCGCTACCACCAAAGCGCCGGCTTTCTCTTCGCCTCCCCCGGGGCTTTTGACGAGGGCATGCTTGGCTACGTCAATCCGGCGGCGACGGCTTATCTGCTGACCCCCGAGGC
>JAKQKF010000399.1 GCA_029560815.1 bacterium | reverse complement strand
GGTGCAGCGCGGCCTGCGCAGCCTGCTGGCCGTCGACGGCACCAGCGGCATCGATCAAACCTGGTGGGTCTTTTTTATCCCGGCCATCCTCCTGGGCCTCTTTTTCATCATCGACCTTTTCGTCCTGCGCGAGAAACCCTCCGGCGCGGGATTCACCGACTTTAACACGGGCGACGCCACCAGCGGTGATGCGGATAAAAAGTATTCCACCAAAGAGATCATCATCAAGGTCCTCACCAATCCGATCCTGATTACCATCGCCTTCATCGAGTTCTGCTCCGGGGTGATGCGCAACGGCATCATGCACTGGTATCTGATCTTCACCGCGGATATGGGCTATCCCAAGGACTTTTTCATCAACGCCCATTGGGGACTTTTACTGATGATCGCCGGGGTCCTCGGTGGCATCTTCGCCGGCTTTATCTCCGACAAGGTTTTCGGCTCCCGGCGCGGTCCGGTGGCCGCTCTGCTCTATGGCATCCTCCTGGCCAGCACCCTGGCGATGTGGCCTTTTGTCACCGCCACCCACAACTCGGTCAAGGGGAGCATGCAGCTGCTCATCCAGCCCAAACAGATCGCCCGCTATGCCGAACAGACCCCCCTCACCCTCGAAGGGATCGAGCAGAAGGTGGCCGAAAAATTCACCATCGATAAACGCGACAGCTACACCTGGAAGATCAGCCCTAAAGAGAGCAGCAGCCTGACCGCCAGCAAGATCGCCGACATCACCCTGGCCAATTATGAGCGCTTTAACAAATACAAGAACAAGAGCGAGGCGATGCACGTCCAGGTCAAGGACATCGGTGTGGTGCAAGGCGCCGGGGCCGACAGCCGCGCCTATATCCTCGGCTTCATCGTCGTCCTGATGTCCCTGGCCGTCATCGGCGTCCATGGCATGCTCTCCGGCACCTCGACCATGGATTTCGGCGGCACCAAAGGGGCGGCCACGGCGGTGGGACTGATCGACGGCTTTGTCTACCTCGGCACCGGGGTGCAGTCGCTCTCCCTCGGCTTTCTCACCAGCCAGAACTGGAGCTGGTGGCCCCCCTTCCTGGTGCCCTTCGCCATCATCGGACTGTTCCTGGCCATCAAGATCTGGCATGCCTTTCCGGACGCCAAACGCAAAGCCCATTAACCCAGCAAAGGAGCCCTCATGCCCCGCAGCCATTTCGATGTTCTCATCCTGCTCGGCCGCCCCGCTTCGGGCAAATCCGAGATCATGGATTTTCTCAACAAGACCGGCCCGGTTGAGCGGGTCGAGCGTTTTCACATCGGCGCCATCGACATGATCGATGATTTCCCCATGCTCTGGGTCTGGTTTGAGGAGGATGCCATCCTCGAAAAAATCATGGACAAACCGCGCGTGCAGAGCGACAAGGAGGGCTATTTCCTCCACCAGTACCAGTGGGACCTGCTCATCGAGCGCATCTCCATGGAGTACAAGAAGCACCAGCGCGATTTCAGCGACTATCACGCTGAGCACACCGCCCTGATCGAATTCTCGCGCGGCAGCGAGCACGGCGGCTACCGCTCCGCCTTTCAGCACCTCTCCGACGAGCTGCTCTCCCGCGCCGCCATCCTCTACGTCAATGTCAGCTATGAGGAGTCGCTGCGCAAGAACCGCCGCCGATTCAACCCCGAGCGCCCCGACAGCATCCTCGAGCACGGCCTGCCCGACAAAAAGCTGGAGCGTCTCTACAAGGAGGTCGACTGGGAGGAGGTGACCGCCGGCCATACCGATTACCTGCCCATCAAGGGGCACCAGGTTCCCGTGGTGGTGCTGGAGAACGAGCCGGAGCTGACCAACGATTTTGCCAAACTGGCCCCGGCCCTGGAGGCCGCGCTGGACAAACTCTGGAAACTCTACAGCCGCGAATAGCCGCTCAAAGCCAGGCGGGCGGCGATCCGCCTATTAGGCCGGCCGGCTTTAGCTGTGCCGCATGATGTTTCTACCTTCCGGCCGGTCACCTCTGATGATGTCCGGCCGGGTCCATTTACCGGACCAAACGCACATGGATCTGCAGGAGTATATCGCGGCGCTGCCGGAGCCGCCGCAGCGGCCGCCGGATTTCTTCGGCTTTGGCCTTGTGGAAAGCGATCTGGCGGCACTGCGGGCCGCCCTCAAGGCCCGGGGCATCGCCCATCGTGTCGTCCGCAGCGACCATTTGCAGGACGGGCCCGAAAAGGCCGACCCGGCGCCCCTGCTCCTCTGGCAGAATCTGCCGGTGGCGGAGCTGGCCGGCGGGCTGGAGACGCTGCTGAACCGGCTGCTTCTGCCCGCACGGCTGGCGGGCGCACCCCTGATCCTGCTCTCGCAGCCGCCGCGGGAGGCCTACCGGCAAGCGGTCAGCAGCGCCGGACTGCACAGCGACCGTGCGGCGCTGTGGCAAGGACTCTATCTGGAGCAGCTCTCCTCCTTCTGGGAATGGCCCGCGGAGGAGCCCCTCCTCCCCGCTCCCATTTATGCGCTCGACGAGAATCTTGACGCCAGCCAGCGCGCCGCTGTCGCCCATCTGGAGGGGCCGATCAGGGTGCTGGCGCCGGCGGGCTCGGGCAAAACCCGCACCCTGATCAACCGGGTCATCCATCTTCTCAACCAGGGGGTCGAGCCGGGCCGGATTGTCGCGCTCGCCTTCAACAAAAAGGCCGCCGATGAGATGGCGGCGCGGCTGCAGACCCGCGGCATCGCGGTGGCCAAGCGGCTGCACCAGCCGGGGGTGGTCGTGCGCACCTTCCACGGCTTCGGTTACGAGATCATCCGCCGCGTCCTGGGCTGGAGTTATGACGGCGCCGGCGAACAGGAACAGCTGCGGCTGATGATGCAGCAGGCCGTCTCCCGCCACCACCGGCTGACACCGCGGCGCGGCCAGGACGCCCTCGAGCCCTTTCTCGCCGCCCTCAACCGCGTCAAAATGGAACTGCTGCCCCTCGAGAAGATGATGGTAGAGACCGAGGAGGAGAGCCTCCCGTTCGCCCCCGTCTTCGAGGCCTTTCTCGCCCTGCAAAAGGCGCGGAGGTTCTGCAATTTCGACGACATGATCTACCTCGCCCTGGTGCTGCTGCTCGAGCGCCCGGGGCTGCGCCAGGAGCTGCAGCAGCGCTTCCGCTTCGTCCTGGTCGACGAATTCCAGGATCTCAACGCCGCCCAGATCCTGCTCATGAACCTGCTCGCCCTGCCGCAGAACAATCTCTTCGCGGTCGGGGACGACGACCAGATGATCTACGGCTGGCGCGGTGCGGATGTGCGCCACATCCTTGATTTTCCGCAGCGCTACGGCGGGGCGGTCGACTGCACCCTGGCGATCAACTACCGTTCCGCGCAGGCGGTCGTCCGGCACGCCGCCTGGCTGATCGGCCACAATCGCCATCGCGTCGACAAGCCGATGCAGACGCCGCCCTCGGCTGCGCCCGGGCGGGTTACTTTGCAGAGCTGCGGCTCGCTCTGGGAACAGGCCCGCGAGGCGGTGAACTGGATCACGGTGCAGCGCGAGGAGAGACATGGGGCGTGGAGCGATTTCGCCATCCTCTTTCGCTATCACGCCTACAAATACGTCGCCGCCCTCCTCCTCGATGCCGCCGAAATTCCGCATAGCCCCGTCGACGGCCGGAACCTGGCGCAGACGGCCGCCGGCCGCGACCTCCACGCCTGGCTCGCCCTCATCCTCAAGGGGGATGAGGCCCCGCCCGCAGCGCTGACGCGGGCGCTCAAACGCCCGAACCGGTTCTTTCCCAACCACTTTATCAACACCATCGCCAGTCTGGACGACCTGGCCTATGCCGCAGAGTCGGATGAGCTGGAAGATTGGCTGCGCAACGCAGCGCACAATTTCCTCGGCGACCTCGCCTATCTGCGCGAGCTGGTGGTGCGCAAGGAGCAGCCGGCCTCCTATCTGAATCACCTGAGCATGATCATCGGCCTGCATGATTTCTATCAACAGCAGAAGCGTCCCTTTATGGCCATGGATGAGGCAGGGCTGGAGGTGCTCCTCGATGTGATCATCACCGTCGCCGGCTCCTACCCTTCGCTGCGGGACTTTTTCGAATGGCTCGACGGCGCCCTGGCCGAGGGGGTCCGGCCGGCACCCGCGGTGGCGGAGCCGGAAGGGGTGCTGCTCTCGACCATCCATGCCGCCAAGGGGCGGGAGTTCCCCTGCGTCGTCCTCTACAATTTCAACGGCCCGGGCTCCTGCCCCGAGGAGGAGGTCGAGGAGGAGCGCCGCGTCGCCTATGTCGGGGCGACCCGCGCCGGGGAGGAACTGCTCGTCCTCGGCCCCGCCGGCACGCCCGGAGTCTTTATGAGCGAACTGGCCTTCGACCCCGATCTGGCCGCTTTTTCGGATCGCAGGCTGGCTGACGAGATCGAGCGCCTCCGCCGCAAGCGTCCGCAGGCGCGAAAACAGGAAGCCGAGGCCGCGGCACGGCTGCAAACGATGGAAGAGGAACTGGCCCGGCGCAGCGCCCTGGGCGGGCGCAAGAGCTGATCGCTGCACACAGAGGTGGTGGTCTGTTCCGCCGGCCCCGGACCCTGCAGAGAGGGAGGTTTTAATGTCTGATCCAGTGAACGATGCAGCCGCGGAGAAATTCGCCCGTTACGGCCTGGCCGACTCGGATCTCGCTCGCGTCATTGTCGAATTTGCTGAACCGATGCTGAAGCATTGCGCGAGCTATGCGGCGCGGGAGGAGGCGATCAGCTACGCCATCCTCGCCTGGAATCTCGCCCTCGAAAGCGAAGCGGGGCGGGAAGCAGCGCTGCAGGAGATGCTGGCGCAGCTCCCCGCCGAAAAAAAGCCGGAGATCTCGGCCCTGATGCAGTTTCTGCTGCGGCGCAAACAAGAGCTTTTCGCCGATAACCGCTTTCTGGTAGTCGATTACACCCTTGACCGCCGGGGTGATAAAATGCAGATAGAGATGACCACCAAATATATTCCAAGATAGCCGGACCGGACGCCGTCGGCGGAGCGGCTTGTTCCCACCCCGTGGCAGCGAATCTCCCCGGCCGAACCGGAGTCACCGACCAAATAGTGAGGAGTTTCTATGGCCTATCTTCCTGAAGAAAAACGTTATGCCGCCGACATCTACCGCCGCTGCGGCCGCAACGGACTCAAACTTCCCCTCATCTCGCTGGGGTTGTGGCACAACTTTGGCGGGGTCGATCTGTTCGAGAACGGCCGCGCCATCGTCCGCCGCGCCTTTGACCTCGGCATCACCCACTTCGATCTCGCCAACAACTACGGTCCCCCCTTCGGCTCGGCCGAGGAGAATTTCGGCAAGATCCTCACCCTCGACCTCCGTCCGTATCGCGACGAGCTGGTCATCTCCACCAAGGCCGGCTATCTGATGTGGCCGGGTCCTTACGGCGAATGGGGCTCGCGTAAATATCTGCTCTCCAGCCTCGAGCAGAGCCTCAAGCGCATGCGCCTTTCCTATGTAGATATTTTCTACTCCCACCGTCCTGATCCCGACACCCCGCTCGAGGAGACCATGGGCGCCCTCGACCAGGCGGTGCGCAGCGGCAAGGCCCTTTATGCCGGAGTCTCCAACTATTCCGCGGAGATTACCGCTCAAGCGGCCGCGATTCTGCGCGACCTCGGCACCCCCTGCCTTATCCACCAGCCCAAATATAACATCTTCACGCGCTGGATCGAGGAGGGTCTGACGGAGGTGCTCGAAAGAGAGGGCATCGGCTGCATCGCCTTTTCGCCCCTGGCCCAGGGGATGCTCACCGACCGCTATCTGCAGGGCATCCCCGAAAATTCAAGGGCCGGCAAGCCGCACGGCTTTCTGCGGCCCGAGCATATCACCGGGGAGAGCCTGGCGAAGGTGCGGCGCCTCAACGAGCTCGCGCAGCGCCGCGGCCAGTCCCTGGCCCAGATGGCCCTCGCCTGGGTGCTGCGCCTGCCGCAAATGACCTCAGCCCTGATCGGGGCCAGCAGCGTGGCCCAGTTGGAGAACAACCTGGCCGCCCTGAACAATCTCAAATTCAGCGCTGAGGAACTGCGCGAGATCGACGAAATCGCACGGTAGAATTACAGAAGGGCCAAGAAGGACGGATGGACGAGTCCGGGTGGGAGCGAGAAAATCGCACGGTGAGTCCCGGCCTCGAACCGGCCAGATGCAAATTTTGATTGATTTTTACACCCTTGAATGCCTATATTGGCCTGCCAAAGGAAAGGAATTCCGCCTCCATGCAGGATAAAATGTCAATACCCTCACTTCTGGAGATCGCCGGGCACTTTGCTGTCGATGGCGAATGGATCACCGCCACTCCCTTCGGGTCGGGCCATATCAACGATACCTATCGCATCGACTGTCGCCAGGGGGCTGAGCGGCGCAGCTATGTGCTGCAGCGTATCAACACCGCCATCTTCAGGGAACCGGAGCAGCTGATGGAGAACATCCTGCGGGTCACGCAGCACCAGCGCATGAAACTGGTGGAGAGCGGAGCGGATGAGATCCACCGCCGGGTGCTGGAGTACCTCCCCGCCCGCAGCGGCCGCTACTGCCACATCGACGAGGAGGGGGGCTGCTGGCGCCTCTCCCTCCTCGTCGAGCGCACCCACACCTGCGACATCATCGAGTCGCCCGAGCAGGCCTCCCTCACCGCCGCCGCTTTCGCCCGTTTCCAGCAGACCCTGGTCGACCTGCCGGGCGGCCGGCTGCATGAGACCATCCCCAATTTTCACCACACGGCACTCCGCTTCGCTGATTTCGAAAAGGCGGTGCGCGAGAACCGGGCGGGACGCGACGAGCACTGCAGGGAGGAGATCGATTTCGCCCTGCAGCGCCGCCATATCGCACCTGTGCTGGTCGATCTCATGCGCGAGGGCGCCGTGCCCGAACGCGTCACCCATAACGACACCAAGCTCAATAACATCCTCCTCGACGATGTTACCGGGCAAGCCCTCTGCATCATCGATCTCGACACCGTCATGCCGGGCAGCGCCCTCTACGATTTCGGGGATATGGTGCGCAGCTCCGCCTGCACCGCGGCCGAGGACGAGGCCGACCTGACCCGGGTCGGTTTGGAAATGGGCATGTTCGAGGCCCTCGCTCAGGGCTACCTCTCGGTGGCCAGGGCTTTTCTCAACCCTGCTGAAATCGATCACCTCGCCTTCAGCGGCAAGCTGATCACCTTCGAACAGGGCATCCGCTTCCTGGGCGACTATCTCAACGGCGATACCTACTACAAGATCGCCTATCCGGAGCACAATCTCGTCCGCGCCAAAAACCAGTTCAGGCTGGTCGCTTCGATCGAGGAGCACGAAAAGAAAATGAAGGAGCTGGTGCAGGCGATCGCCGGATAGAGACACCACAACCGCGCTCTCGCCGGTGCCCCAGCAGACGCGGAGGCCCTGCAGAACATGAATGGACATAATGGAAAGGATTGAAAATGGCGGCAACAGCGGTTGCATCGGAAAAAAAGGGATATAACCGTTTCCTGCTTCTGGTCGCGGGACTGGGGGGACTGCTCTACGGAGTCGACGTCGGCATCATCTCCGGGGCGCTGCCCTATCTGGAGGCCACTTCCAAGCTGAACGCCGGACAGCTCTCCTTCATCGTCGCCGCGGTGCTCCTCGGCAGCGTCATCTCCACCCTCTTCGCCGGTATGCTCGCCGACTGGATGGGGCGCAAAAAGCTGATGATCCTGAGCGGACTGCTCTTCGTAGTCAGCATCCCCTCGATCGCCCTCGCCCAGGGCTACGGGCCCCTCGTGCTCGGGAGGCTGCTGCAGGGGATCAGCGCCGGCCTCATCGGCGTGGTCGTCCCCCTCTACCTGGCCGAGTGCCTGAGCGCCTCGTCGCGCGGCAAGGGGACCGGCATCTTTCAGTGGCTGCTGACCCTGGGCATCCTGGCCGCGGCTCTGATCGCGATGTATTACAGCATCCGGCTGGACAAGATCGCCGCCCTGGGCGATGCCGCCCGGCTCTTCGCCGCCAAGGACGCCGCCTGGCGCGGTATCTTCTGGATCTCGCTGCTCCCCGGTCTCCTCTTCGTCGTCGGCGGCTTTATCGTCGCCGAATCGCCGCGCTGGCTCTACAGCCGTGGCAAAACGGAGGCGGCCCGCGCCGCCCTGCTGCGTTCGCGCAGCGAGGAGCAAACCGCCATCGAGCTGCGCGAGATGGAGGAGAGCCTGGCCGCGGAACGGAAATCGGCCACCGCTGCAAGCGCGAAGATCAAGGAATCCCTGCTCAAGCGCAAATACGTCATCCCCTTCCTGCTCGCCTGCGTCATCCTCGCCTGCAATCAGGCCACCGGCATCAACTCGATCATCGGCTACAACGCCACCATCCTCATCCAGGCCGGCCTCTCCGATGTCGCGGCCCACTGGGGCTATGTCATCCTCACCGCGGTGAATTTTCTCATCACCATTGTCGGCGTCATGCTGGTCGATAAAAAAGGACGGAAATTCCTGCTCTCGATCGGCACGGCCGGCATTATTGCTTCCCTCATCGCCGTCGCCCTGCTTTTTAACGGGGTCGAGCGCCGGCGCCTCGACGCCGGCGCCGCGGTCCAGCAGCAGGTAGCCGCCGATCAGAGCCTGACCCTGAGCTACAACCCCGCCGAAGCGGCGCGGCTGCTAGCCGGAAAAGGCGAGGCCGGCGCGGCCATCGCCGGCCAGCCGAACAGCCTGATCATCATCTACTCCTATGGTGATTTCCGCACCGCCACCAAGGTGATCCGCTCGACCGATACCCTGGCCAAGCCGATCACCATCGACCGCGCCTCAAGTCTGCCGGCCAACAAGACCGTCGCCTTTTTCAGCAATCCCTTCGGTGACCTGACCGCGGCCAAGAGCGCCCCCCTCAAGATCGAGAATGCCCTCATCACGCCGGTGCCCTCGGCCCAGCGCGGCTGGGCCATTGCGATCCTGCTCTTCGTCTTCATCGCCTTTTTCGGCGTGGGACCGGGGATCTGCGTCTGGCTGGCCCTCTCGGAACTGATGCCGACCCGTATCCGCTCCAACGGCATGAGCATCGCCCTGTTGCTCAATCAGGCGGTCTCCACTTTCATCGCGGCGGTCTTTCTGCCGACGGTGGGTAAACACGGCTATTCGACCATGTTCTTCATTTTTGCGGGCTGCACCCTGATCTACTTCATCACCGTCGCCTTTTTCCTGCCCGAGACCAAGGGCAAGACCCTGGAGGAGATCGAGACGCATTTCAGCAAGTGAGGAATGGGATTGGTGCTGCGGGCATCAGGTGGGAGCAAGTTTGAGAAGAGATCGGGCGGTCAACCCGCCGGTGCGCTCCTGCCTCTTTAAAAAGCGGCCGGGCACGGCAGAATACGGGAAGAGGGGTTGACGATCGGGGAATACGGGTGAAAGCTGGAAGCCAAGCTTTCACCCTTTTTTATGGGAAGGCGGCTCTTATTCTGCCCAGGTAATCCGGAGGCGGCAAAGTTCGGCGGTATCGGCGAGGCGTACAATGGCGTATCCAACCGCGCCCTCCTCCCCGGCCGCCGCTGTGCGGACGGCGATCTCTTCCCCGCAGCGCGATTCGGCCAGAAAATTGATCTCCACAGCACGGGCGTGATACCGCATGAGGAAACCGGGATCGCAGCTGTCAAGGGCCCACTGGAGATAGCGGACGTTGTTGGTGTGCATATTGACGTCGAGGTCGCTGAAGCGGACTTTGAACGCCGGCGAAAGGCTGCCCGTCTCCGCCACTGGTTCCAGTTTGGCGGCGTTACGCGGCAGGGCGTTCACCAGGTCTGCAGAGTTGCCCCGCAGCAGGTTTTCGTCCGGCCGCTGGATCCGGCGGGTGGTCTGGTCGATGGTCAGCCAGGAGGTAGTGGCTGCGGCAATCTGCCGGCCGTCCGCGCCCAGCACACGATAATCCCGGAAAGAGAAGAGCTTCTCCGTCCCCTTGTGCCAGGTCTGAATGGTGAGTTCCTCCGGCCAGACCGGCCATTCCGAAATTTCCGCATAGATACGCGACAGGACCCACATCCGGTTTTCCTTCATCAGGTCATCCCGGCCGAATCCCAGCTGCACCGCGTGCTCCGAAGCGATATCCTGCAAATAGTCAAAAAGGGCGACCGGCGCCAGCCGGCCGTCCGGGTTGGTTTCGAAAATCCGCATACTGTATTCTTTGCTGTACATGCAAGCTTCCCTCTCCTGAAATCAAGGTCCATTCGGGGTGGTCTTCATCCTGCTGCTGCGCCGGAGCCCGCTCCAAAGCGCCCTGTACCGGGATGAAACAGACAGGCGGCCGTTTCCTGCTGCTCCTCATCGGGCGGATGCGCTGCGATGGCCAAAAAATTACCCATTCAGCCGGCCAAATGCAAGGTAAAAAGCGCCGCTGCGGCCGGCGCACAGCGGGGATGGCGGAATAAGCGGCCGGAAAAAACTGTATTACTCAGTGCAAACAGGTTAATACTAACTCAACGAGGTTAAAATATGACAAAAATCGTGCTCATCACCACCGTCGTGCTGCTTGTCGCAGCCCTGGCGCTGCTGGCCTCCAACAAAAAACCAGCGGTGGCGCCGGTCTCGACCGCTTCCATCCACGAATTCACCGTCAACGATATCGATGGCAGTCCGGTCAAACTGGACAAGTACCGCGGCCAGGTCGTTCTGCTCGTCAATGTGGCCAGCAAGTGCGGCTTTACCAAGCAATACGACGGTTTGCAAAAGCTCTACACCACCTACAAGGAGAACGGCCTGGTCATTCTCGGTTTTCCGGCCAACAATTTCATGAAGCAGGAGCCGGGCACCGATGCCGAAATCAAGGAGTTCTGCTCCCTCAATTTCGGAGTCACCTTTCCGATGTTCAGCAAGATTTCGGTCAAGGGCGACGATATCCAT
>JAKQKF010000385.1 GCA_029560815.1 bacterium | reverse complement strand
CGTGCAGGGCTTCCCGGTCACCTCGACCGCCAACGATCCCTGGAATATCGGGCAGTACGGCGATCTTCACGGCTTCACCCAGATGGATGACGCCATGATGATCGACGTCCTGCGCTCCTGCGCACGGGGCAAACCGGTGATCTCGGCTGAGATGCTCGCCCTGCCGGGCTATACCCTCGATCTGCCCGGGATCATCGACGCCAACACGGTGAAGCGTTTCATCTTCAGCGGGGTCGCCGGCAACCAGAAGGGCTTTATTTTCTGGCAGTATCGTCCAGAGATCCTCGGCCGCGAAGCGCCGACCTGGGGTCTCTCCGGGCTTGACGGCGAGGAAACCCCTTGGCTCAAAGCCTATGCGGAGGCAGGACGGGTACTGCAAAAGAACGCCACTTTTCTGCTCGATGCCGTGCCTCAGCGGGCCCGTATCGCCCTGCTCTACCATCCGGAAAACCAGATTTTCGGCTGGGCGGCCACAGGAAGCGAAAAAAATGTCACCGACTCCTTGCTCGGCACCCACCGGGCGCTGTATGAACACAATCATGTCATCGATTTCATGCATCCGCGAGAATTCACGCCCGAAATTCTGCTGCAGTACAGGGTGATCTACATCCCCTTTCCCTATCTGCTTGGGCAGCTAGTCTGCTCGGCCCTGGCGGAATGGGTGGAGCAGGGGGGGGTGCTCATCGGTGAGGCCTGCTTTGCGGGCTGGAACCTCGAGCATGGCCACCACGAAAAAGTCCTGCCCGGCTATGGGCTGGACAGGATTTTTGGGGCGCGCCAGTATACCGCTGCACCACCCGATCCTTCGGGCGGGGTGACCATGGTCCTCACCCGCGATCTGCCCTACCTCAAGTCGGGCGCCGGGATCCAGGGGAGCATCGTCAAGGAACTGCTCACTCCCGACGGCGCGGAGGTCCTCGCCCGCTTCGAAAGCGGCGAACCCGCCATCACCTCAGCCGGTTACGGCCACGGCAGAGCAATCCTCATCGGTTCCTACATCGGCCTCGCTTATCATCGCAGCAAGCTGGCCGCCAATGGAGAGCTGATCGCCAGTCTGGTCGAGATGGCCGCTCCGCTGGACCGTCCACACCTGACAAGCGGTCGTGACATCCGCATCGACCTGATGCGGAATGGCGAAGGCGAGGTCATGCTCATCCTCCAGAATCTGCGCCACAACGAGGCCGAGGCTATGGTGGCACTTCCGGAGCCGGTGGCCGGGCCGCTCCGCGAGCAGTTCTCCGGTGAACGGCTGCTTTTCACGGCGCAAGGCGGGGGTGTACAGGCCGCCGTCCATTTCGCGCCCAATGAGGTCAAAGTCTATTGTGGCCGCTGAACGGGACTCTTTTTTTGCGGGATCCGGCGGCCGGGTTCTGAGGCATAACTTTTTCGCCAACATGATGGACGGAGCCCTCTATGCTTTCGGTTTGAGCTTCGCCTCGCAACAGACTGTACTGCCGGTCTTTGTGCAGAAAATCGGCGGCGGTAATGTCGCCATCGGCCTCATCCCGATTCTCTGGATGCTCAGCTTCAATCTGCCGCAGATACTCATCGCCAGCCATGCACAGCGCCAACGCCACAAGAAGCGACTGCTGCTCAAGACTGCAATGGGACAGCGCTTGCCGTGGCTCCTGCTGGCTGTGCTGGCCTTTTTTATCCTTCCCAGGGTCACTCCCCTGGCCGGTCTGATGCTTTTTTTTATTATTTATGCCTCCGCAGGGATCGGCGGCAGCATCAATCTGCCGGTCTGGTTCGATATCTTCGCCAAGATGACGCCCATCTCCCTGCGCGGCCGGCTCTTCGCAGCGCGCATGATCCTGGGTGGAGTGCTCGGCATCGGTGCCGGTATAGCGGTCAGGCATATCCTCGCTTGGCTGCCCTATCCGGGCAATTTCGGTCTGATCTTTTTGCTCACCTTTGCGGCGATGCTGGTCTCCTATTTCTTTCTGACCATTTTGAAGGAACCGCGATCTGCAAGGAGCAGAACTGCCGCGCCTCTGCTGCGCGAATACCTCGGCGCCCTGCCCAGTATCATCCGGGAGGAGCGCAACTATCGCAACTTTCTGATCGCCGACGGCGCCCTTTATCTTGCCTGGATGGCCAACGGCTTTTTCACCGTGCATGCCTTGTCCCGTTTCGATCTTCCCGCCTCCGCGGCCGGGACCTTTACCGCGATCATGATGGCCAGCAATATCGCCGGCAATCTCTTTTTCGGCTGGCTGGCGGACCATTTCGGCCAGCGTATCAATCTCATCCTTTCCGCGGGAATGATGACACTTTCCTGTGCGCTGGCGATTTTCGCACCCGGCCCGGAACTCTACTGTCTGGTCTTCGTCGGCTCGGCCCTGGCCATTGCACTGGTGCAGATCTCGCGGCTGCCCCTCATCGCTGAACTCTGCAGTGCTGAACAGCGGCCGACCTTCGTCGCTCTGGCCAATCTGATCTCCTCCCCCTTTATCATAGCCGGGGTGGCGGGAGGATGGCTGGCCGATCGCTGCGGATATGAATTCCTCTTCGCCTGCAGCGGTCTCTTCGCCCTCTTTTCGATGGGCTGGTATGCCAGCGTCGTCAGGGAGCCGAGAGGAACCGCGCACGAACGCGTCTTTTAGTCGGGGAAAGGAAAATGACCCGAACTTTTCTGCTTTTTACTCTATTGTTATGCGCCGTACCGCTTCTGGCAGCCCAGCTTCAGGAGGCCCCGGCTCCACTGCCTCCCGATCCCCGCTTCAAGAGCGATATCCTGCTCATCGTCGCCCATCCGGATGACGAGACCGCCATTGGCAGCTGGCTGGCCAGGGCGGTTTATGATCTCCACAAGCGGGTGGCCATCCTCTATCTCAACCGCGGCGAAGGCGGCGGCAACTCGTTCGGGAACGAACAGTCTTCAGCCATGGGTGCCATTCGCGAAATCGAGGTGCGCCGCGCGGCTGCGGCTTTCGGCATCGACCTGCTCTGGTTTCTGGATGGCCAGGATACTCCCGGCCAGGATCTCATGCACTCCCTCACCAACTGGGGTCACGGCGAAAACCTCGAACGGATTGTACGCCTGATCCGTCTCACCCGTCCCGAAGTGATTATCACCTGGCTGCCCCACTACGGCGCAGGCGAGAACCATGGCGACCACCAGGCCTCAGGGCTCCTCGCCGTCGAGGCCTTCGATATGGCCGGCGATCCCACCCGTTTCCCCGCCCAGATCGTGCCGCCGCGCGAGCGCGCAGATATCAACAATTTTACCGAGGGACTGCAGCCGTGGCAGCCGAAAAAGCTCTATTTCTTTTCCGACGTTTCACATCCTCTGCCCTCGACCGGCCCCGCTTTCAATGCGCACGAGATCTCCCCCTCACAAAAGGTGCCCTATTATGAGCTGGCGGCCCGCCTCCATCTGCCACACCTCACCCAGGGGGACGTCACCGAGACCGCCCTGGCCGCACAAGAGTCCGGCGATTACTCTGCCTTCGCTGAGTGGATCTCCGGTTTCAAACTGATCTTCGGCAAGGCGGTTGTGCCCTGCGCGCCCTCCGGGGATCTCTTTGAAGGGATCAAAGAGGGTCCGCTTCCCTTCGTGCAGGTGCGGGGCTACCAGCCGCATCCCAATGCGGGTATCGCCCTCGAGTTGGGCGGCCTCTTCGCATTTTACCGGGATTTCTGGCGGGCGCATGAGATCGAAACTGTGGCTGCCCTCCTGCAGCCGGAGGTAATGATCAGCAAGGGCGGCTATCTGCACATCCCCCTGCTGCTCATCAATAATACCAGCGAGACCGTGCAGGTGGAGCTGAGGGCCCAAATCCCGGAGGGTTGGCGGAAGGTGGCCGGAGAGGCCCTCTACTCCCTGCCTGCAGGCGCAACCGTGCCAGTGCAGACCTTTTTCTTTGCACCGGAGCGGATCAATCCCAGCGGCGATACCATCCTCTGGAATGCCAGGGTGGGGGAGAGAACAGCCGGCTCGGTCTCCATGCAGGTTTTTCTTGCTGAATGGACCCTGCCGCAGTGACAGGTGTATAGTCGATCAAAAAATGAGGTTATGTTGAAAAGATCGAGGTTGAATTCAGC
>JAKQKF010000378.1 GCA_029560815.1 bacterium | reverse complement strand
TTTGGCGAACTCCCGCACCAGCCGGCCCATATATTTGGCGAAGAGGGGGTCCTCATGATCCGGCATCCAGCTGGGATCGGTTTTGCCGGCGTTCTGGGTGCTCTCGGCGACAAAGTCCCAGCCGCGCGCGCCGGTTTTGCGATACCAGTCGGGCACCCGGGGCTTGCCGTTGGCGGGCATGATCCGGGTCGCGAGGCGCTGTCCGCGCGCCCTGGCCGCCGCCAGAACCGAGTCGACCATGGCCCAGTTGAACTGGCCTTCCTTCGGCTCGAGTTCATCCCAATACCAGCGATAGTAGGCGATCGTGCTTTTAGGATATCCCGGCACCTCCTGGTCGAGCGAGGACTGGGTCGTGAATCCCATGCCCGGATTGGCCAGCACCGCATCCGACTCGACCGGCGTGACCACGGTCAGGTTGGGCACTCCATCGGCGGTGATGATCTGGATGAACGGCTCCACCTGGGAGTATCCGGGCCAGGCTGCGAGGGCAAGCAGGCCCGCAATCAAAGACAATAGACGCCGCATTTTTCTGAGCCTCCTGAGGGTACAGATTCACTTGCTGCAGTCCGGGGCGGCGGATCCCCGACGATCGTTTCATGACTTTTTCCTCTCCCTGTTTTTGGACGCCCCCGCGGGATTCAGATGCCCTTCCGCCAGCCGGACTCGTCAAAGGTGCTGAGCTGGATCGGGAACGAGCCGTCCGGATTGAGCGGCTGGGCACAGGCCCACTGGACCGGTCGGCGCACACCCTTGGTTTCAATCTCGGCGCGCAGTTTCATCTTTTTGCCTTCCATGCCCTGGGGCAGGATGAAATTGCACTGACGGAGCCGCCCGCCGTGGGGATGGCCGGCATCCAGGCCGCCGCCCATGCTGAAGCGGCCGTCCTCGCTCTCGATATAGACGCGCAGAATACCAGGCACACCGGCCACGCCGTCGTTGGCGATGGCCAGGATGACCTCGGAGGTGCCGTACCGCTTCCGCTGCCAGATCCACGACGGCCGGACGCGATAGCCGAGCCGGCGCTGCAGGGTGTCGAATCCCGCCGGGTACTTTTCATAATAGGTGCGGAGGTTCTCCCCCTCGGTCCAGAGCGCCCAGTAATTGGCCCCCATGTCCACGCAGTGCAGCATGGATTTTTCCTTGAGGTTGATGCCGGCCTCGTCGAGGGGAATGTCATGGATATTATAGTCGCGAAAGCGTCCCTGCTCCATCACGGCGGCGAGCCAGGGTGGCCGGCTGGAGAGGTGCTCGATCTGGATCGGCTCCTCGATAAAGAGGCTGCTGTCCGAGCGCAGCCAGCAGCCGGCCCTGACCGCCATATCCAGGCAGGCATAATTGCCGGTGCTGCTGATGTCGGGCTGGGTGTTGATAGCCAGAGGGACCCTGGTCCAGGTGTCGATCTGGTAGCGGGTCATCTCGAGCATCGTTTTTTCGGCGGTGAGGTAATCGGGGAAAGGGTTGGGCAGGTTATTGGTATGACCTTCTCCCCAAAAGCCATACATCATCATATCCATGAATTCGACCAGGGGGTGGTCATTGTATTCGGCCGCCAGCAGGTCGTTCAGCTCGCGGAAGGCGCTTTTAAAGGCAGGATGGTCGTACCGGGGTTCGACATAATCCCAATCCCCGGTTTTGGATTCGTTCGTCTCCCCTCTTCGCTTGCCGATCTTGACGAGCGGGACCTTGTCGAGGAGGAAATCGGGCAGGGCGAGCTGCCGGGGCTGAAAATTCGGGCTAGAGAGCTGCACCCGGAAACCGACGCGCAGGTTGTACTGTTT
>JAKQKF010000375.1 GCA_029560815.1 bacterium | reverse complement strand
CTGCGCAAGACCACCCCCGCCCTGCTCATGGCCGACATCGCCACTCTGGCCGATGGCCTCACCGCCGCTGCGCTGGGTTTCGAGATCATCTCCTCCACCCTCTCCGGCTACACCGCGGAGACAGCCGGGCGCGACCCCGACCGGCCCGACTATGATCTGATCGAGGCCCTGGTGCGGGAGACCGGGTCACGCACGGCGGTCATCGCCGAAGGCCGGATCTGGCGGCCGGAGGAAGCGCGGCGGCTGCTCGATCTGGGGGCTCATGCCGTGGTGGTCGGCACAGCCATCACCCGGCCGGGATCGATCACCCGCCGCTTCGCCGGAAGCCTGGCCCGGCCGCATAACCCCGATTTCTGACCCCTTTCACAATCCGGCACAAAAAAAACGCTGTGGCGCCCTCCCTGAGGAGGGGCCACAGCGTTTTTGTTAAAAAGTACTGGTGAGTGCCGCTTACTTCACCAGACTCATTTTTCTCAACTCGACGTAGCTGCCCGCCTCGACGCGGTAAAAATAGACACCGCTGGAAAGGCCGCTGCCGTTAAAGTCGAATTTGTGGAAACCGGCCTCGAGCCTGCCCTCGAAGATGGTGGCCACCTGCTTGCCCAGCAGATCGTACACCTTGATCCGGACCTCTCCGCCCAGCGGCGCTTCAAAAGCGATGCTGGTGACGGGGTTGAAGGGGTTGGGGTAATTCTGATGCAGGGCGTAGGAGGCCGGGAGCTCCCGGCCGTCGAGTGCGATGCCGGTCGTCTGGGTCAGATCGGCCAGCGAGCGCGGACGAATCTCATAGCTGTCACTGGGCGGCACATTTCTGGTGTACTGATCGATCACGCCGGTGAGGGCATAATAGCCCTGGGGCGCCGGCGAGCCGTCGATATCGGTCTCCTTGTCGATGAAGACCAGCACCGTATCCGCGCCGCGGATGAACTTGAGCGTGGCATTCTTGCCGGCGGCCGGCCAGAGCGACGGGCTTTCCAGATAATAGCCGGTCAGACGCACCAGGCTCCCTTCAGTGCGCTCGTTCATCTCATCCCCGCTGGTGATCTCCAGGGGCGCGGGTACTGTGGCATCGCCGAGCACCATTACCGCCGCGGAGTCGGTCGCGGTGATTTCCGTCAATCCGTTATAGAACTCAATCTTGCCGGTGATCTGCACGAGCTTGCCCATCTCCAGGTTGTAATTGATCTTGCTGGAGTAGAAATTGATGCCCCAGCCCTGGTCATCCTGGAGATAATAGCTGGAAGAGTTGCCGGTATTGTAATTGATCGTGGTCACCACACCCTGGATGGTCACGATCTGGCCGGCGAGATCGGGTTTGAAATCACCGTCCGCATCGACCTTG
>JAKQKF010000372.1 GCA_029560815.1 bacterium | reverse complement strand
TGGATGCCCTGAAATAGAAAAAGCGCAATCCAGCCCAGCTTATGAACTCGATTGCGCTTTCACTTCCATACAACTCCTCCCCAGGAATCCTATTTTATTGATTTTACAAAATATATCCATTGAATGCAAGTGAAATGCAGGATTTTGAGGAGCTAGTCTATGTCGAAAGAGGCCGTTCTTTTACGATAGTTCATCCTTGCTCGCAGGCTTGATAGTTGTGACAAATATCTGCCGTCGCCCGGCCCGACGGTGGAGGCACTTTACAGCCTTTTCCACAACGCCTCCGCCCGTTCCCTTGCCCTGGCCTGGACCTCCTTCTCGTCGAGATCCAGCCGCAGCTGCCTCTCTTCCATAAGCACCTTGCCCGAGACAATGGTGGTATCGACCGGCGCCTCCGTGATACCGTAGAAAAAATGGCCCAGCCAGTTTTCCTCCGTCAGCGGTGTGGGCGGATCATAGTCGATGAGGAGGAGGTCGGCCGGAGCGCCTTCCGCGATCTCGCCGAGCGGCAGGCCGAAGAGGTTACTTGCGATTCGCGGATTATTGACGAGCAGGGCGGAGGTGGCCGCCTGAAAGCCCACCGAGGCATCGCGGTGCAGAAGGTGCTGGCACCAGAGGGCGGTGCGCACCTCCGCCCCCATGCGGGTGGTCATGGCGTCAGTACCCAATCCCGTCAGCACACCTCTCTCGTGGAGGGTTGTGAGATCGGCGATGCCGACCGCATTGTTGAGATTGGACTGGGGATTGTGGACCAGGGCGGTGCCGGTTTCGGCCAGCAGCGCCATCTCCCGCTCATCGAGGTGGACACCGTGGGCGGCGATCGATCCGGGCCCGAGGAGGCCGTGGTTGTGCAGCCGCTCGACCACGCGCTGGCCGTAATGGCGCAGCGTGTGCTCCTGGTCTACAACGGCCTCGGCGGCGTGGATGTGAAAGCCGCAGCCGAGATCATGGCCGAGGGCGGCCGCAGCCGCCAGGGTCGCGTCGCCGAGGGTGAAAGAGGCGTGCAGCCCAAACATCGCTCTGATGAGCGGATTGTCCCGCTCCCGGCAGGCGCGGATGAAGGCGGCATTCTCCTCCAGCCCCGCGCGAGCCGCAGCGTCGCCGTCACGGTCGGAGAGTTCGTAGCAGAGGCCGCCGCGCAGGCCGGTCTCACGAAAAGCCCGGGCGACGGCCTCGAGCGAGCCGCGAATGGCGCAGGGACTGGCATGATGATCGATCAGGGTGGTGGTGCCGCTGCGGATCGACTCCAGCAAGGCGGAGAGGGCACTCCAGTAGCAGTCCTCGAGGGTGAGGGCCTTGTCGAGCCGCCACCAGAGATTGTTAAGCACCGACTCGAACGACTCCGCCGGCACGGTTTTGGTCAGTCCGCGCGCGAAGGTACTGTAGCAGTGGGTATGGGCGTTGATAAAGCCGGGCATGAGGATTTTTCCGGCCGCGTCGATGGATCGGACGCCGGCGGGGACTGTAAAATCCAAAGTCGCCTGCTGACTGAAGGCCTCGTCCGTGGGCAGTGCACCGGCCGGGGCCGCGTGACTGTTTCCGGTCTCCGGACTAGTCGAAAATGTGGCGCGGAGTGCTCCGGAGGGTGCGGCGGCCTTTATCACTCCCGCCTCGATGAGGAGGGCGTGATCGTGGAGCACCCGGCCGGGGGTACCGGGGGCGATGATCGTGGCATGGTCGATGAGCAGGGGGGGCTCCAATTTGCCTCCTTATTTTTCGTGCAGCGCGGCCGCCTCCGACGCGGTGCGCTCCCGTATGGAGATGGCGCCGGCGAAGCACTTTTGTACACAGAGTGAGCAGCCGACGCAGCGCGCGGCATCGAAAACCGGCACCCGTTTGCGATCCAGTTTTATCGCCTGATAGGGGCAGCGGGTGCAGTTGCCGCAGTGCTCGCAGAGGCCGGCATCGACCTGTGGAATCAGCTTGCGGCTGCTCAGAGCCTCAAAGGGGGTGATGGGATCGGGCAGGGCGGAGCCGATCAGCTCCGCCACCGAGCGCAAGCCGCGCTCCTGGAGGAGAAAGCTGAGCCCGGAATGGAGTTCGTCGACGATGCCATAGCCGTACTTCATCACGATGGTGCAGAACTGCAC
>JAKQKF010000056.1 GCA_029560815.1 bacterium | reverse complement strand
GCAGGCGCAACCCGAATGGAACCAGATTTTCAGCGACACCTGGCGCTGGTACCGTGACTTTTTCTACGACGTGGATATGCACGGCCGCGACTGGAAAAAGATGGGCGAAACCTACCGCAGCTATATCCCTCAGCTCAACTCGCGCGAGGATCTCAACTGGCTGCTCTCGCAGATGGTGGGCGAACTCTGCGTCTCCCATACCTATGTCGGCGGCGGCGACCGTGGTCCGGCCCAGCGCCTAGAGCGGACGACCTTCACCGGCCTGCTCGGCGCCGATCTGGCTCCGGGTGAGGGCGGCTGGTACAAGCTGACCAAAATCTACGGCCCCAGCGATTTCAACCGCAGCATCGAGGGACCGCTGGTCCGGCCGGATGTGGCCGTGAAGGAGGGCGACTATCTTATCGCCATCAACGGGGTGGAGATCAAGTATCCGGATAATCCCTTCAAGCATCTGCAGGTGACCAATAACGGCAAGGTGCAGCTGACGGTCAACAGCCAGCCGGGCAAGGCCGGGGCCAAAACTTTCGCCATCACGCCGCTGCGCTCGGAATATCAGCAGCGCTATTTCCGCTGGGTGGAAGATAATATGAACAAGGTGCTCAAGGCGAGCAACGGCGACATCGGCTACATGCACATCACCGCCATGGGCGAGCGCAATCTGGGCGAGTTCGACAAATTCTGGCGCGCCTTCCGCTACAAGAAAGGGCTGATCATCGATGTGCGCGGCAACGGCGGCGGCTGGACCGAGTATTTCCTTATCGACAAGCTCGAGCGCAAACAGGTCGCCTACAACGTCATGCAGGGCATGGAACCCTTCCGCTATCCCAACAGCGCCTCCCGCGCCCATTACGCTGTGCTGACCAACGAAGCCAACGGATCGGACGGTGAGGCTTTCATTGAGGATTTCAAGGCGAACAAGCTGGGCACGGTCATCGGCGTGCCGAGCTGGGGCGGCCTGGTCGGCATCATCAACGGGCAGAAAACCATCGACAACGGCACCGTGCATCAGTCCAACAACGCCTTTTTCGGCCGCGAGGGCAAATGGCTGGTCGAGAACCACGGCGCCGATCCGGATATGGTGGTCGAGAACGACCCCGTCTCGCTCATGGCCGGGCAGGATCGCCAGCTCGAAACCGCCATCGAGGTGCTCCAGAAGCAGATCGCGGAAAAGCCGTGGAGCTTCCCCGAGCGCCCGCCCTATCCGAAGAAATAACTATTCTCGCGCGGAGACGCAGAGACGCAAAGAAAAGATAAAAATGTTTCTCACAGGGGCACGGAGGCACAGAGAGAAAACTCTCTGTACTTTGTGCCACCGGGTGAAAATGTTTTCTCTGCGATCTCTGCACCTCTGCGCGATGCATTTTCAAGTTTGGCGGCATGATTATCCGCACAACCTTATGAGGTGGACGATGAAAGCTGGTTATGCTGCAGTACTGTTCCTGCTCGCCGCCAGCGCTGCTCTGGCTCACCCGCCGGCGGCGGGGGATTCTATTACCGTCAGGATGGTGGCTGAGGCGGAACGGCTTCAGGGCCTCTCCTTCACCCCGGCCGAACGCGACTCCATGCTCGAAGGCCTCAAGGGTCAGCTCGCCCATCTCGAAACGATCCGCGCCTTTGCGCTGCCCAACAGCGTCGTCCCGGCCCTGCTCTTCAACCCGATCCCACAGGGATTGGTTTTCCCGGCCGGGGAGGAGTTCTGCCGCATCCCCCGCCCCGTGGGGCTGACAAAGCCGGCCGATCCCGCCGATCTCGCCTGGCTCTCCATCCCCGAGCTGGCCGAACTCCTGCGCACCCGCCAGGTCACCTCGACTGAGCTGACGCTCTTTTACATCGAGCGGCTGAAAAAATATGATCCCCTGCTCCACTGCGTCATCACTCTGACCGAAGAGCGCGCCCTGCGCGAGGCGGCGCAGGCCGACGCCGAAATCGCCGCGGGCAAGTATCGCGGCATGCTCCACGGCATCCCCTACGGGGTGAAGGATCTGCTCAGCACGGCCGATTACAAAACCACCTGGGGCAGTGTGCCTTTCAGGGAGCAGATGATCCCCGGTGACGCGTCGGTGATCAAAAAGCTCGGCGCGGCCGGCGCGGTGCTGGCCGCCAAACTGACCATGGGCGAGCTGGCCTGGGGGGATGTCTGGTTCGGCGGCATGACCCGCAACCCCTGGCATCCGGCGCAGGGTTCGAGCGGCTCTTCGGCCGGCTCGGCCTCGGCGGTCTCGGCCGGCCTGCTCCCCTTCGCCATCGGCACCGAAACCTGGGGATCGATCGTCTCGCCCGCCACGGTCTGCGGGGTCACTGGACTGCGGCCGACCTACGGCCGCGTCAGCCGCACCGGCGCCATGGCCCTGAGCTGGTCGATGGACAAGATCGGCGCCCTCTGCCGTAACGCGCAAGACGCGGCCATCGTCCTCGCCGCCATTCACGGCCCGGACGGCAGCGACCAGACCCTCTACAGCGCGCCCTTCCGCTATGATCCAGAGCTGCCCCTCGCGTCGCTGCGCATCGGCTATCTGCACAGGGATTTCGCCGCTGAGTATCCCTTCCATAAAAACGATTCGCTTGTGCTGGCCCGGCTGCGGGACCTGGGCGCGCAGCTCGTTCCGGTCGAGCTGCCCGATCTGCCGGTCAATGCTCTCTCAATTATCCTCAGCGCCGAGGCCGCGGCCGCTTTCGACGAGCTGACCCGCAGCAACCGCGACTCTCTGCTGGTGCGCCAGATCAAAAACGCCTGGCCGAATGATTTCCGCCAGTCGCGCTTCATCCCTGCGGTCGAGTATATCAACGCCAACCGCATCCGCCATGAACTGATCCAGAAGATGGCGAAGCTGATGCAGCAGGTCGATTGCTATGTGGCTCCCTCCTGGGATGGAGATAACCTGCTGCTCACCAATCTCACCGGCCATCCCTGCATCGCGGTGCCCACCGGCCTGGCCGCGGATGGCACTCCGGCCAGCATCAGCTTTACCGGCCGGCTCTTCGACGAAGGGACCATCATCGCCCTGGCCAACGCCTACCAGCGGGCCACGGGCTATCATCTCAAGCGTCCGCCATTAATAAAATAACTGGAGGCATCGATGCAGCGTAACCGTTCTGTATTTCTCCTGGCATTCCTTTTTGCCCTGCCCCTGATGCTGGCGGCCCAGGGCCAAAAGATGCTCACTTACGATCAGGCCTTCAACCGCGCCGAGCCCCGTCTGATGGGGATGCTGCCGCGCATCGAAAGATGGCTCGACGGCGAGAACTGGCTCGAGTCGCGCGTGGATCCTGCCCGGCGTACCCAGGCGCTCTACAAGGTCAACGCCAGAACCGGGGAAGAAGCCCTCTGGCTCGATTTGAAGGAGCTGGGCAAGGATCTGCCCGAGGGATTCTCCCTCGATCCCCGCGCCGAGCACGACTCCGGCTATACCCGTTTTATCCTCAACAAGGATAACGATCTCTGGTACTTTGATGCCGCGGAGAGGGGCCTCAAACAGCTGACTGAGAACAAGGCTGAGGAAAAGACCCCCATTCTCTCGCCTGATGGTAAAAGGGTCGCCTTCACCCGCGACCATGACCTCTATATGATCGATATCGCCAGCGGGATCGAGCGGCGCCTCACTTTCGACGGCTCGGAAACGATCCTCAATGGCTGGGCCTCGTGGGTTTATATGGAAGAAATCCTCGGCCGCATGCTGCAGTACCGCGCCTTCTGGTGGTCGCCCAACAGCGAGATGATCGCCTTCATGCGCTTCGATGACGCCCCTGTGCCCGAGTTTACGCTGGTCAAGGCCGACGGAGTGCACGGCGAGGTCGAGCTGCAGCGCTACCCCAAGGCCGGCGATCCCAATCCCGAGGTGCGCATCGGCGTCGTCCATCTGGCCAGCGGCCTGACCACATGGATCGATACCGATCCCTTCGGCGACCGTTATGCCGCCTGGCCGATGTGGGCACCGGACAGCCGGCAGCTCTTCTTCCAGTGGATGAATCGCGGCCAGGACCATCTCATCCTTTACAGTGCAAATCCGCAAACCGGCGTGAAGAAATCCATTTATGAAAAACGGCGGCCGACCTGGGTCGAGTTCTTCGAGACCATCCATTTCTTTGAGGACAACAGCGGCTTTCTTCTGGTCAGCGAGGAGAAGGAGTGGGACCAGATTTTCCATTACAGCATCGATGGCCGTCTGATCAAACAGCTCACCCGCGAGCCGCTGCAGGTGAAAGATATCGTCCTGGTGGACGAAAAAGCCAAAACCGTCTGGTTTCACGGCACCGACGGGGACCGGGTGCAGAAGCATCTCTACAAAGTCGGCCTGAA
>JAKQKF010000367.1 GCA_029560815.1 bacterium | reverse complement strand
CGGCGAGGATGCCAATCTGCCGGCCGGGCCTTCGGTGCCGGTGGGCAGTACGGTGACCTGGAGCTACCAGGTCAGCAACCCCGGTGATGTCGCTCTCGCTGGGATCCGGTTGACCGACAGTGACGCCTCCATCACCCCGCTCTACCAGAGCGGCGACGACGGCAACAATCTGCTCGATCCGGGTGAAACCTGGCTCTATTCGGCTACGGCCACTGCTGTACCGGGCCAATATCAGAATGTCGGCACCGCCACCGGGCGCTACCAGGAACAGACCCTCACTGCCAGCGATCCCGCTCACTATTTCGGCGGCCAGGCGGCCATCGGGATTAAAAAAGCGACCAACGGCGAGGATGCCGATGAACAGCCCGGTCCCTACATCACTCCCGGCCAGTCGGTGACCTGGAGCTACCTCATCACCAACCTGGGCAATGTCGCCATCAGCAATCTTCTCGTCACCGACTCGGAGGATGGCGTGACCCCGGCCTACATCAGCGGGGATGACGGCGATGCTCTGCTCAACCCCGGCGAGAGCTGGCTCTACCAGGCCTCCGGAACGGCCCTGGCAGGTCAGTACGGCAATGTCGGTTCGGTCTACGGCACCGACATCTTCAGCCAGCCGGTCACGGCCAGTGACGCCTCGCACTATTTCGGTCCGAGTCCCTCGCTGCGCATCAAAAAAATGACCAACGGCGAGGATGCCGATCTGCCCATCGGCCCCGCCATCCCGGCGGGCCAGCCGGTGTTCTGGAGCTTTGTCGTCACCAATACCGGCAACATCCCCCTTGCCAATGTCACCCTCACTGATGACCAGGGGGTGACACCGCGGGCTGTGGATGCCGCTCCCGCCGATGGCTTTAACGACGGCGATCTGGATCGTGATAACCTCCTCGATCCGGAGGAGGTTTGGTCCTACACCGCAGCGGGTGTGGCTGTGGCGGGACAGTACACCAACACCGGCACTGTCACCGCGGAATTCAACGGTCAGGTGGTGAGCAGCAGCGATCCCAGCCACTACTTCGGCGGCCAGGGCGCCATCGAGATCGAAAAGAGCACCAACGGCCTGGATGCTGACAGCGAACCTGGACCGGCTATTATCGCAGGTGCGCCGGTGGAGTGGCGCTATCGCGTCCGCAATATCGGCAATACCCCGGTGCGCGACCTGGCGGTCAGCGATGACCAGGGCGTCACCCCGGCAGCGGTCGATATCGCGCCCGCCGACGGATACAACGACGGCGACACCGACCTCGACGGCTGGCTTGACACCAGCGAGATCTGGGAGTTCATCGCCTCCGGCACCGCCCAGGCGGGACTGTACGCCAATGTCGGTTCGGTGACCGGCCTCGACGCCCTCACCGGCCTGCCCTTGAGCGACGAGGACCCCAGCCATTACTTCGGCGCTGTGCCGGGG
>JAKQKF010000360.1 GCA_029560815.1 bacterium | reverse complement strand
CGTGCATCGACTTAATCGTGCCGATAAACACCGACATGACTCCAGCGATGACCAGCCCGAAGACTGTCATCGCCATAATGACCTCGGTGAGTGTGAAGGCTTCGTTTTGTAACGAGTGCTGACGATATGTATGATACTTGTGGGCCATGTCGTTATTTGTTTATAAGCCCGGCTGAAGAAATGTAGGTGACCACAGAGATGCTGCGATGGGGTTGGTTTTCTGGGTGGATCGTTAAGGAAATCCGAATGGGATCCTCTCCCACATTACTTTCTTGTTTAAGTTTATATGTGTATGCTCCCGCGAGGCCGTATGCGGTGCCTGCTCCGCTTGGGGGGATAGTGATCTCTTTGGTCCCCAGATAAGTTTTAAGCTCATCGAAAGTCATGGCCCTCATTTTTTCGATGGCATCGTTGATTATGGCGGTTTCGCGATAAATGACCTTGGAGTCGCGGGTCATTGAAGCGGCGCGGACCATTGACGATATGACACCACCAAAAACCAAGGCCAGTACCATCAGCGCCATCATGACTTCGACAAGGGTCATGGCCCTAGCTGATTTACTCCGCATGATCGGTGTGGTTTTTGCAGTGTTTCGGAGAGAAAACCTGGCTGGCCAGCCCATCAGGATTTTGTGCGACTGTTTTCTCATAATTTTGATTTTGGATTTTCGAAAACTTCTAGCAATACAGCAAATGGCCCTAGTGAGGGTGCCGTAGGGGAAAAGAAGAGAGAAGAGTGAATGGTGAAGAGGGAAATATCCTGCGCGCACGTGCAAAAGGGTTACGCGATTCGTAGGGGCGCAAAAAAGCCCCAGTGGAAAACACCGGGGCTTTTTTTCGTTGATTAGTACCGGCCAGGTTCGGCGGTTTGAGTGGCCTCGCTTGCAGTGATCCGGAATGGGATGCTGACGCGGGTGTTGACCGGGCGTCCTTTCACCATGCCAGGTTTGAAGCGCCAGAGTGCAGCGGCTTCCAAGCAGGCGCGGGCAATTTCAGGAGTCGTCTTGGTGATGACTTCCAAGTCGCGGGGCGCGCCATCGCGGCCGACAATGAGCGAGACCTGCACGGAAATCGTGGTGGTGCGTTGCTCCGGCGGGAGCTCAGGGGCTTTGGTGAAGATGGGCATCGGCTTTTCGTCGAGTTCACTGGTCTTCACGATGCGGTCGCTGGAGGTCAGCATGGCTGGTACGGCGACGGTCTGGCCATTGACGACTGTGGTGGGAATGGAGATCGGATCGAAGCCGGGGAGGGTAAGTGCGAGGGTGACTTCGCCGGGAGGCAGATCGCGGGCGGTCAGGGGCGTAGAGCCGAGTTCACGTCCGTTCATGACGACCTTGGCACCGGAGGGAGTGCTGGTGACTTCCAAGTTGCCCCGAGGGAAAGCCCACGCGACACGATCCGTCGCTCCTTTTTCGAGTGTGATCCGAGTCTCCCGATCCGGCCATCCTTCGCGACGGAAAATAACCAGATACTCGCCAGCATCGAGGTCTTCGAGCTTGGCCGGGGTCGTGCCGCGGCGGATATTGGGGGTAAGTGAGAGGGCGGTGGGTTTCAGTTCGTAGCTGGAGCCGGCTGGTTCACAGGCAAGCTCAAGGGCGCAGGTGATACGCTGGAGCTGAAGCGTGCCGAGGTCTGTCGTTTGATTCTCGGAGACGTCCGCCGTGGTATCAATCTGTGCGTAGCGCGGAAGGGTGATGCTCACCGGATAGCTGCCGATCTTGATATCGGTGAAGGTGGCCGGGCTCGTTTGGGCGGGGAGATCGCCGACCTGGACCGTGGCGCCAGCGGGTTCGGTTTTGATGACGAGGGTGCCACGCGCGTTTGCGATGCGGGCGGTCTTTTGGCGCTCGGCTTCTTCGCGAGCGGTCTTGGCGGCCTGCTCGGCCGCGCGCAGTTTTGCCTGTAGTTCAGTCTCGGTTTTTTTGCGTTCCTGAGCCTGCTTTTCGGCGAGGGCCTTGGCTTCCTGGGCCTGCTTTTCGGCGAGCTCGGTTTGCTGCTGGAGTTTAATGCGTTCTTCCTCGGCCTTGCTCTTGGAGCTGGTGAAGAGCCAGGCGCCGATTGCGATAATTGCGATGACGGCGGCGATGGCCCCCATGCCTGCGGGGGTTTTGATGAAGGGCGGCTTTGCCGCCGGGATCGTCGTCGGCGTGTGGCTATACGAGACGGCCGAGGGCTTGCTGGGGGCGGGTTTGGCCGCGGGCAGTGGCGCCGTCGCCGTTTTGGGCGTGGGCGCAGGAATCTTGGCAGTGGACACCGGCGCAGGTTTGAGCGTGGCGGCGGGCTTGGGGGCTGGGGCCGGGGTGACGGGCTTGGCGGCGGCTGCCGGGGCAGGGGCCGCAGCCGCAGTCGCGGCTTTTACCGGGTTGACCGGAGCGGGAGCGGGCTTGGTGGCCGCGGGCGCGGCGGGCTTCACTGCGGGGGCGGCTGCCGGCGCAGGGGCGGCGGGCTTGGCCGCAGCCGCGGGCGCTGCACTGGTGGCAGGTGCGACTTCGCCCCAGCCTGCGAGCCAGGACTGTGGTGTCTTGCCGGAAACGGTGTGGAGCAACCCGAGCCAAGTCGTGGAAAGCGTCAGGGAGGTGTCGGCCAGTGTGAGGCCGGCTGCGGTGCTCCAAGCGGACATGTCGATGGAGAGGCGCGGGAGCTCAAGGGCGGTGGCGAGGCTGTCGGCGAACCAGTCTTGCTTGGCGGGCATGCCGGCGCAGAAGAAGGCCGTTGGCGGGGTGCTGCCGGCCATGGCGGCGATTTCAGTTTTCAGGGCAGG
>JAKQKF010000342.1 GCA_029560815.1 bacterium | reverse complement strand
TAAAAGCATGCTGCAGCACTCCCGCGGCCGGTCGGATGAGCGCCAGCTCACCGATATCAACGCCCTGTTGTCCGAGGATGTCAATCTGGCCTATCATGGCATGCGCGCCCAGGATGCCGGTTTCAACGTCACTATCGAGACCGATCTGGATCCAGCGGTGGGCAAACTCAACGTCATACCTCAGGATGTCAGCCGAGTTTTTCTCAATATTATCACCAACAGCTTTTATGAGGTGCATCGCAAGAAACTGGAGCAAAACGGGGAGTTCAAGCCCACCCTCACTGTGAAAACACGCAGTCTCGGCGGCCAGATCGAGATTCGCATCCGCGACAACGGCGACGGCATACCACCGGCGGTCAGGGAAAAGCTCTTTAATCCTTTTTTCACCACCAAGCCCCCCGGAAAGGGCACCGGCCTCGGACTTTCCATCAGCTACGATCTGATCGTGCACCAGCACAGCGGACAGCTGCTCTTCGAAAGCGAGGAGGGCCGGTTTGCGGAATTCATCATCCGCCTGCCCAGGTAATATTCATACGCCGGAGTGAGCGGGATGATGCCATTCTGGCAGCAGGGACTAACCGGTTTGCAGCCTGTTCATCCATCCGCATCTGGTCCAATTTGCTGCCAATCCCGTTTATATTGCTGTCAGTGGAGAAAACCCCGATGAAAAATCTGTTCCTCTTTACGCTTTTCCTGCTATGCTGCACTCCCGCTGGTCATTTCAAGCCGCGTCAGATCCTCGTCATCACCGGCGGCCATGATTTCGAACGCGAACCCTTTTTCAGGATGTTCAATGAGTTCGGCGACATCACCTGGAAGGAAAAAACGCACCCGCTCTCACAGGGGGCTTTTTCAGAAGGCGAGCAGCCCTTTGACGCTGTGCTTTTTTACGATATGCCCGACTCGGTTACTGCCGCGGTGCAGGAGGAGTATACCCGGCTGCTGCAGCGGGGGACAGGCGTGGTTTTCCTCCATCACGCGCTGTGTGCCAATCCAGGCTGGCCGGAGTATGAAAGAATGGTGGGGGGAAAATATCTGCCGGCGGCGGAGGAGCGCGCGGGCCGGAGGCTGCCGGCTTCTACCTATCGCGAGGATGTCGAGGTCAGGGTCGAGATCGCCGATCCCGGTCATCCGGTGACCCGGGGGCTCAGCGATTTTGTCCTCCATGACGAGGTCTACGGCGGATTCATCACCCGGCCCGATATTCATGCGCTGCTGCGCACCGGTCACCCGGAGAGCAGTCCGGTTATCGGCTGGGCGCACACCTATGACCACTCCCGCATCGTCTATCTGCAGCCTGGTCACGATCACCGGGCCTTTGACGATCCCCGCTTCCGCAGGCTGGTGCGCAACGCAATAGAGTGGGTCAGCGAATGAATCAGGTCTGTTTCAGCCCCTGGAACTCTTGCATGCATCCGGCAGATGCCTCCGGGCCGCAGCGATCGTCATCCTCACTATGGCGACGATACGCTGTTGAGGCTGGGGGGAGGCTCCGGCCGTGGCAAAAGTGCCTCATTATGTCAATCCATTAACCATGGAGGCCTCCCATGCGCATAAAGAACTGTCTACCGCTTCTCATTTGCACGATGGCCATTATGGCCGGCTCATGCTCCAAGGACGAAACGACTGCGCCCGGGCCGCTCGGCAAAGAGGAAGCCATCGACATGGTCGTGAAGGAGATCCTTCCGGCGGCAGTGCCCAAGGGGGCGCATTATGTTTGCCTGGCCAGGGAGGAGATGGTGGAGAAAGGAGCGGTCATCGAGGAGGATACGCCGGAAAATCTCCGGCAGATCAGGGACAGCGCCAGGGCATCGATCACCCTGAGCGAAGATTCCTGGCTATTCTATCTCGACCTTGAACCCGGAGCGATGTTCGCACAC
>JAKQKF010000304.1 GCA_029560815.1 bacterium | reverse complement strand
TGTCTATTTTCTGGCCTCCGGCAGCATGCCGGGGCTTCGTTTCGCCCCTGTGGCCGCGGGCTCTTCCATTGCAGCAGCAGCCGACATCTTTCCCGACACCCTCCATTTCGAACGAGATCTCTCCTATTACGCTGGCGATTCGGACAAGGATATCCATAACAGCGAGCGCGTGCCGGGTGAGGGATGGGTCTGGAGCGTCCTCAACAAGGGGGGGAGTGCGGCCCTGGCTTTCACCCTGACTGCACCGGCCGCAGGGCAGGATTCCGCCCGGCTGCGCATGCGGCTGCGCGGCACCACGCTCGATACCAACGGCCCGGATCATCACATTGTCCTCTCTCTCAACAACACCCAGATACACGCGGCCTGGTTCAATGATCGGGATGAACTGATCATCGATACCAATTTCTCGGCCTCGTTGCTGCGCGACGGCGGCAACACCCTGACCGTCAAACTGCTCGCGGACGGCCCCTCCGAGCGCTCTCAGGTCTACGTCGACTGGTTCGAAATCGCCTGCCTGCGTACACTGGCCGCGAGAGAGGATTGGCTCAATTTTGCGTCTCCCACAATCGGAGAAAAGAAAGTTTTTATTTCGGGCTTTTCCGATTCCAGCATCAGGGCGTGGGATCTCGGCCGGCTGCGCGCCTATCTACCCGACCACGCCGGCAGGCAGTGGCGGGACCGCCTTTCTGTGACCTCTGGCGGGTACCTGGACGGCAATTCGGCCCGGCTCTTCCGCAGCGGCAAAGAAGCCGGCAATGGCTATCGCGGTCACAACCTGTGGCGGATCAATCCGCGCGACGGCCGGCTTGTCGAGGGCAGGAATTTTGACACCTACAGCGCCAAAGCACAGGCGGACAGCATGGCCGCATGGATTCAGCGCCTGCCCGCAGGGACGCTGGTCGCCGCCGCCATCCGCGATGAGGGCAGCGTCAGCATGAATGAAGCGGCCCACCTTGCGCTCGAAAGTTTGGGAAGTGCGCTGACGCGCAGCGTCGGCACCAGAGATTCGTGGGCACTACTCGGCCGCAAGGGTGCCGCTCCCGGTTCGGCGCTGGAGGTTTTAAAAAAGAGCCAGAGCGGACCTGCGGTCATCGATACGGTGCTCGTCTTCCCGGAGGGAGCCTCCTCTTTCAGCACCGGCTTGCACCTGCCCGCTGATGCCGGGGGAGAGGTGGTGATCTTTTCGGAGAAGGGACTGAAGAGTCCGCCGCGCCTCTCCCGCTGCAC
>JAKQKF010000302.1 GCA_029560815.1 bacterium | reverse complement strand
GGATACCCTCTTTTATTACGCCCCCCATGGCACCCTCACCTCCCCCCGCATCGGGCCGGCGACCGCCTGGCGCTCGGCCAGGGCTGAGGCCGAGGTGCCGCAGCTGTGCAGCCTGACCCTGAGCCTGCTCGGCCAGCGGCGCAACAGCTCCGTCTGGGATACCCTGCGCACCGGCCTGCCCGCCAACTATGACAACGATATCTCGGCCATCAGCGCTCGGGAGTATCCCTGGCTGCAGCTGGTGGCCAATTTCAGCACCACCGACCAGCTCAGCACCCCCCGCCTCCACGCCTGGCAGGTGCTCCACGATCCCGCGCCCGACCTGGCGGTCAGTCCCGCTTTCCTCAACCTCTCCGCCGATTCGGTGCTCAGCGGCCAGCCGGTCATCCTCAAGCTCGATGTCTTCAACATCGGACTCGCAGGCGCCGACAGCGTCCGCGTCACCTTCAGCGAAGCCGCCCCGGGCAGCGACGAAAAACTCTTCTCCCGCGTTACCCTGCCGCGCAGCCTCGCCGCCGACCAGAAGCTGACCATCGATCAGCTCTACACCCCCACCGGCAAACCCGGCAGCCGCCTGGTGACGATCCGGGTCGACGGCGACAACCGCATCAACGAGCTCTCCGAGTCCAATAATACCGTCACCGCGCGCGTGCAGGTGGTGCCCGACACCCTGCAGCCGCAGATCGAGATCACCTTCGACGGCCGCACCATCGTCTCCGGCGACTGGGTCGCCCCCCGGCCGCTGATCCAGGCGCGCCTGATCGACGACAGCCCCCTCTCCGTCGCCGATACCCTGCAGCTCAACCTCCTCATCGATGGCGTGCGCGTCCCCTTCAGCGGCGAAAACAGCGCGCAGCTGCTCGCTCCGCCCGATACCATCTCTATCGCCCTGCTCCAGCATCGCCCCCTGCTCGTAAAGGGGGAGCACACCCTGGAGGTGATCTACAGCGACGCCAGCGGCAACATCAACACCACCCGCATCGATTTCTCCGTCGCCGCCGGCCTCGAGCTGCTGCGGGTGATGAACTATCCCAATCCCCTGCAAGAGACCACCGACTTTACCTTCGTGCTGACCCAGGCGGCCGATGTGCGCATCCGCATCTATACGGTCAACGGCCGCCTCATCCGCCTCCTCGAGGCCGGCTCGGTCGGCGCGGGTTTCAACCGCCTTTTCTGGGACGGCCGCGACGGCGACGGCGACCCCATCGCCAACGGCGTCTACCTCTACCGCGTCGACGCCGTCAGCGGCGGCAGCCGCGCCGAGGTCATCGAAAAGTGCATCGTCATGCGCTGAGCCGCCCCTGTCCGGCCAGCGCAGCGGCGGCCTGCCCGGACCGCATACATCCGCAATCGGCAGAAAACTCCCGGATATGGACTCCCGAACTCCGCTCCCGCCGGACCTCCCCCTGGATAAAAAATGACGTTTGAATTGAGCAGCGATTTTTGTAAATTTCAGGCTGAATTCTCCGCAATCCGGAGCCTCCGCGGATGAGAGATCCGCTCGCACTGCACCCCTTGCCACGAGGAGCTGCTTGCGCTACCTGACCTATCTGACAGCCTTCGGCGCCACCCTGGCCGCTGCGCTGCTTTTCGTCCGCCTCGCCATGGCCCTGGCGGTGAAATGGGACATTCAGGACCATCCCGCCGGCCGCAAGGACCACGCCCGGGTCACGCCGCTGCTCGGCGGTCTCGGGATTTTTGCCGCTTTCACCACCGCCCTGGCGCTGGGCATCGGTGTGCTCTGCTGGAGCGGCTCGGCCGCGGCCGCAGCCCGCTTTCCCATGCTGGCCCGTCAGCTCCCCCTGCTGCATGCGGTGCTGCCCAAACTGCTCATGATCATGACCGGCGCCGCCATCCTGGTCGTGGTCGGCCTCATCGATGACATCCGCGGCATCACTTTTCCGCCCGCGATCAAGTTCGTCGCCCAGCTCGCCGCCGCCGCCATCGCGGTGGCCGGCGGAGCCCGGAGCAGCTTTCTCCCCCTGCCCTGGCTGGACATCCTCTTCTCGGTCTTCTGGATCGCTGCCATCAGCAACGTCTTTAACTTTCTCGACAACATGGACGGCCTCTCGGCGGGCATCGCCCTCATCTGCGGGCTCTTGTTTTTCTGGCTCACCGCCAGCCAGGGGCAGTATTTTTCCGCCCTGCTCTTCGCCCTGCTCTGCGGCGCCCTGGTCGGTTTTCTGCGCTACAACATTCACCCGGCGCGGGTTTTTATGGGCGACGCTGGCAGTCTTTTCATCGGCTATCTCTTCGGGACACTGAGCCTGACCAGCTCCTACGTCGTCGCCGGCAGCGCCTCGCTCATCCCGGCCATCATCCCCGTCATCGTCCTCGGGGTGCCGATCTACGACGCGGCCACGGTAATTCTCATCCGCATTCGCGAGCGTCGTCCGGTATATGTAGGAGATCAATGCCACATCTCCCACCGCCTGCTCCGGCTCGGGCTTTCGCGCAACCAGGCGGTGGTTTTTGTCCTCATGATCTGCATCGCCATCGGCATGAGCGCCCTGCTGCTGCCCTATCTCAGCCTGCGCTTGAGCATCCTGGTGCTGCTGCAAACCATTCTGATCTACGTCATCCTGACCCTGCTCATCCGGGCCGGCAGGAAATAACCACAAGGAGTCCCCATGAAAGCACTGATAACCGGCGGCGCCGGTTTTATCGGATCCCATCTGGCCGAAAAGCTGCTGGCGCGCGGCGATGATGTCTGCGTCATCGACGATCTCTCGACCGGCAAACTGGAAAATGTGGCCCATCTGCGCGAGAATCCGCGCTTCCACCTGGCCGTGGAGACCATACTGAACGAGACCGTGATGGACCGCCTGGTGAGCGAATGCGATGTCATCTACCACCTCGCCGCGGCCGTGGGGGTCGAGCTGATCGTCAAAAGCCCGGTCGAGACCATCGAGCGCAATGTGCTCGGCAGCCATGTCGTGCTGCGCCTCGCCTCCCGCTATCTGCGCAAAGTGCTGATCACCTCCACCTCCGAGATTTACGGCAAGAGCGACTCGATCCCCTTCGGTGAGGAGGACGACCGGGTGCTGGGGGCGACCACCAAGAGCCGCTGGAGCTACTCCTGCTCCAAGGCGATCGACGAGTTCCTCGCCCTCGCCTACCACAAGGAGAAGGGGGTGCCGACGGTGATCATGCGCCTTTTCAACACCGTGGGGCCGCGCCAGACCGGGCGCTACGGCATGGTCATCCCGCGCCTGGTCACCCAGGCCCTGGCCGGCAAGCCGCTGACGGTCTATGGCGACGGCCAGCAAGTGCGCTGCTTCACCTTCGTCGAGGATGTGGTCTGGGCGGCGATCCATCTGATGGAGGAGCCCGCCGCCGTGGGGCAGGTCTTCAACGTCGGCAACGACAAGGGGATCAGCATCGCCGATCTCGCCCGCAAGATCGTCGAAATGACCGGCTCCAAATCGGAGATCCACTTTGTGCCCTATTCGGAAGCCTACGAAGAGGGCTTTGAGGATATGCGCATCCGCGTGCCCAATCTCAATAAGGTAAAAGAGGCCATCGGCTACGAACCCAGGGTACAGCTCGACGAGATCCTGCGGCGCGTAATTGAACACTTTTTAGCTAAAAAGGGTCAGGATTAACGAATTTGCCCCGGCCGGCGCGCTTCCAGCTGCTTCCAGTCGCGAGAGCGGTGGCGGACTGGGTAATCTGCTGGACAGATGTGGATAACTTGCCTGTTTTTGTTCAATTTTTGTGCAGCAGGAGGGAGGAGGCCGCTGCGGCCCTGCATACCCCCGCTGCCCGAGCGGCCCGGGCAATGCAAGCCCCATTTCATGGATTTTCAATGAATTAGGCGGCTGTTACAAGTAACATAATATCAATATGATAAAAGAGTCTGTTCCGCCCGGCCGCCCCCGTTTCCGCCGCACGGGCGGCGTGCTGATTTTTATGGAATAACGCAGCCCTCGCTGTTCCGCTGCGGCATGGCGGCGCGGGAGAAGCCGGATGTGTAAAAGATGTGGATAACTTGTGGGTAACCGGCTTTTAGGCCGGTTCATCGCCATCACCACAAGATATAGGCGGCCGCGCCTAACCCGTAAATAACCATTGCATTTCTGCCCTAAAT
>JAKQKF010000301.1 GCA_029560815.1 bacterium | reverse complement strand
GCGTAGTGAAAGGAACCGTCGAAATCGTAGCTCCGCCGCTCCTCCACCAGCAGCGCTCCGTCCTGCTGCAGCCAGGCCTCGATCTGGACCGGTCCGATGGAATAGGATTTGTCCGCCCGCACGGGAGCCGCGATCACCAGGGCGATCATCAGGAGAAAAGAGCAAACGGTGGCAAGATTTTTCATTTTATACTCCGGTAACTGTACAAGCCAGAGAGCCGCCTCACCCGCTGGCCCCATATACCAAGAAGCCTGCGGTCAGGCAGGCTTCCGGATGCTGCTGCATGCGCATCTAAAAAGTGTAGGATGCGTTGAGGACGATCCCCGAGAGCCGCTGGGAATAATCGGCCTCGTCTGAATCATCCTGGCCGAAAAGATCCCCGCGATAGCCGAGATTGAGGCCGATGCCGTCCGGGAAACGATAACCGATCCCGGCGGTGAGAGCGAAAAGATGAAGATCGTAGGACTCATCCCAGGAGGAGTAGCCTTCGGGATTGTACTCGGTGGGGCCGAGGTTGTTTTCCAGCTCCATACTGCCCATGAGATAGGCCATGGAGCCGTAGGCGTAAAAACTGGAGGTGCCGAAGGGTACGACCAGTGAAGCCCCGGCGCCGTAAAGAGTGCCCGAAGAGGTCGCATCGTACTCATCGTACCACTGGATAAACTCCCAGGTATCAACGGTATATGCCGACCAGAGCCAGTTGTCCGAGGTGGCCGTCTCTTTCACATACTTGAGGCCGGCGAAGAGATTGCCACTGACACTGCTGGTGCTGATCACCCGGTAGCCCACAGTCAGATTGAGATCGGTGCGCTTGGCTTCATAGCCCTCCCACAGCATCTCCTTGTCATCGGGGCTGAGCGTCCCGACCAGCAGCGAGGCCCCGAAATTCCAGCGGCCGTGGTTGACTGCCAGATAGGGTCCGAAATAGGTGCCACTGCCGAGTTCATAGTCCTCCATATCATCCAGACTGCCCGTATAGACCAGGGCATAGCCGGGCATCCACACGCCGGCGCCGACGGTATAGGTGGTCGCATTCTGCCCGATGGCGCTGCCCATCAGCAGCAAAAGCCCGATCGTGACCTGCAGAAAGAGTGGCCTTTTCATGCTCTTTTCTCCTTTTCGAGGTTAAAAGACCGGGGGTGTGCTGACCGCCTTGCCCGGATCAGCGTTTTTCTTCGGTTTGTCGGTTTTTCTGGGCGCCGGCTCCTTTTCGGAGGTCTTGACGGGCTCGATCTCGATCCGCCCGCTGGCAATGCGCACCTTGTCTCCGACCCTGAAGGGTGTCCTGGCCACGCCGATGCGTGCCTCCGAATAGTCCCCCTTGACGGCGGTTAATATGAGACTGCCAATCAGATCCTCCGCCTGGCCGATCACCGTCCCGCCGAGATCGGTGACTACATCCCCCAGCCGGACCACGCTCACCTCCTGATCATCCTCCATGCCGTGGTTCACGCCCAGGTCCACCAGGATGACCTCGCCCTTGATGCGGATGATCGATCCCTCGACCTGGACCTTTTGCGAGAGTTTGCCCACCAGATCGGTGATCGCCCCGGTCAGTCCATCCTCACCGCGCTTGCTGGTGACATTCTGGGCCACCTCCAGCGCGGCGGTCTTGACGTCGACCAGGCGGGTGTTGATGATATAGCTTTCGCCCAGGCGGCTGACGCTGCCGATGAGGATCTTTTCGACGTTGAGAATTTTGCCGATCTCCACGGCCCTGCCCATATCGGTCACACCCGTCATCTGCAGCTTTTGCTCCTCGAGGATGCGCATGATCGCCTGGCGTTCGATGACCTTGAAACGCTGGCAATTGAAGAGTTCAGTGCTGAGAATGTCCGCCACGGCATCAGCGGTCTCCTGGCCGACGTTTTTGGCCTCGAGAGTGAGCACGGCGATGGTGGGTTTGCTTTGGGATAGAAGCTGGGGGGGCAGGAGAGCCGCGAGCAGCACAATCGGAACAAGCAGGAACTTTTTCATGGGACCCCTCGAACGCGCAGTGATAATTCAACTTGCTGATAATTCAATGTACTTACGGAGGGTATATTTGTCAAGCCCTATTTTAGCCAATTGCAGCGCCGGTGGCGGCTCATGCTGATGCAGGGGAGAAACAGCAGTCCGGCGGCAGCGGTCCGGTGTGCGGGGCAGTGCGGCGCCCGGGGCCGGGTCCGGCGGCGCGGGCTCAGTGGCTGAATTCGGCCAGGTGGTCGCGGAGGAAGAGACGGGCGCGGTGCAGATTGGTCTTGACCGCCGCCAGGGTGATCCCGAGCATCTCCGCGATCTCTTTAAGCGAAAAACCTTCAATGTCCTTGAGGACGAAAACAGAACGGAACTTGGGCGGCAGGGCGGCGATGGCCTCTTCCATGGCCTGGCGCAGCTCTTCGTTCATCACCGCGTGCAGAGGGTTGTTGCCGATCGAGCGGTTGAAAGCATCGAGAGTCTCCTGACTCACCTTGCTCTCCACATCATCGAGAGAGCCGCCCTCTTTCTTGCGCGAACGCAGCCGCATCAGAGCATAGTTGGTAGCGATGCGGAAAATCCAGGTCGAAAGCGATGAGCCGCCCTTGAACTCGGGCAGGGCCTGCACCACCTTTAAAAAGGTCTCCTGCAGCACGCACTCGGCCTCAACCGGATCAGCCAAAAGCCGCAGCGCCGTGCTGTAGACCATGCGCTCGTTCCGGGTGACGATCAGGCTCATCGCCTCCCGGTCGCCCTCCACCGCCCGGCTGACCAGCTCTGTCTCGCTCAGATTTTCGTGACTCATTCCGCTGCCGATCGTTTTGCTCCTCCTCAATCTCCCGGCCGCCGGGAGGGACTGTTGCAGAATTTAACTTAAACATATTAAAATAGACTATCAAGGAATTTATTAATGAGAAACGCCGCCGGCTCGTATGAACCGGCGGCGTTATCGGACTGTAACAGGGATGATCAGCAGGATACTGCAGCAGCGATCAATGCTGCGGGCGAAGCGGCATCATTCCGCCGCCGCCCGGCTTTTCCGGATCTCGTACTCAACCTTCACTTCAGCGCTCTTGCGGAGCATGGCTGAGGCGGAGCAGTACTTCTCTTCGGAGAGGGCAATGGCGCGCTCGACCGCTTCCGGCGGAATCGCCTCACCGTAAAAGATGAACTTGATACGGATCTGCGTAAAGACCCGGGGATGCTCATCGGCGCGCTCCGCTTCCAGAAAACACTCGTAATCGTCGACGTGAACCCTCTTCTTCTCCAAAATCGAAAGGACATCCATGGTGGTGCACCCGCCCAGTCCGAGCAGAAGCAGCTCCATGGGGCGCGCCCCCCCGTCCCGCCCGCCGACCGCCTGATCGGCGTCCATGGTAATCCAGTGGTTGGAATCCGCCATGCCGGCCAGAGTCATGCCAGCGATACGTTTGATGGCTGCCTTCATACCGCTCCAATCCTTTGGTTGATTTCCTGAACAAGCTGGTCGATCTCTGCTATGCTAAAGCCCTTCTCTGCAGCCGCGCCGGCGATGGTCCCCCAGACCGGCTCACCGCAGGCCAGACAGCGCACCCCTTTCTCCATGAGCAGGCGCACCATCTCCGGGTGCTCCCGCACCAGATCTTCGATCAGGGTATCGCGTTCTATCATGGCAGTGCACCCTAGAGTTTGAGCAGAGCTTTAATATCATTCTCGAAAACGGCCTTGTCACGATAGCCGGTATAGCTCTTGTAGATGCGGCCTTGCTGGTCGATGACGAAGGTAGTGGGGATGCCGTCGATCGGCCCGTAGGCATTCAGAAAGGCCTCATTCGCATAGCCGTTGGCATAATTGATCTTGTTGCTCTTGATAAAGTCCAGCACCTTCTCCTTGCCCTCGCGTCCGAGGACGACACCCAGCATTTCAAAGCCCCTGGCTTTGTACTCGTTCTGGAGTTCGATGAAATGGGGGATCTCCATCCGGCAGGGGGGGCACCAGGTGTCCCAGAAATCGACGATCACGACCTTGCCCTTATAGTCGGCGAGTTTAATGGTCTTGCCATCCGTGCCCTCAAGCTCGAAAGCTGGAGCAGTCCGCAGATCCGAAGATGCAGCGGCCTTGGCGGGTGTGACGGCTGCGGGCACGGCCTTTTCCTTCTGTTTTGTACAGCCCGTCTGCACGCCGGCGGCGAGGACCAGGGCGGTCACCAGTAAAAACATTCCTCTTTTCATCATACCTCCAGATAGCGGTTCATGCCGTTTTCGTTAAAAGTATCGCTGATGAGCTCATCGATATGGTTTTCCAGCAGCCTTCGCACTTCAGGACTTGTGCAGCTCTCCGCCAACTCGCGGCAGAGCCGCTGCCGCAGCTGCAAAGCAATCTGCCGTGAACGGCAGGCGCGCATGCGCCCGGCGATGTCACCGCAGCTTTCCCTGATGATGAGAAGGGCTTTTGTCTCTGATCTCATTGCTTGCATCCGTCTTTACACTTAGATGACGCAGCCGGGAAAAAGTTTCATCTCTGGAGGGCCGGGGATATTTTCGTACTATTCTCTTGACATTGTGGCCTTATTTCAGTAAACTTTTTTTATTATATCCCTGCATGCTGCCAGGCAGGGAGGGATGGGCAGGAAAAGGAATCAGGAAAGGGTTCATCATGAGGAAGAGCTGGATCATGCTGCTGGGTTTGCTGGCGGCTGTGCTGATGGCGGCGAAAAGCTCGGCACAAACGCGTCAGATCGTCACCGAGGCCGGGACGCGGCAGGAGCTGACGCAGCTGCTGCGCGAGATCTGCGACTGGGCGATCTCGGTGGAGCTGCGCAGCGGCGAGATCAAGATCGCGGAAAAGCGGCGGACCTCGATCTTTATCAACAGCAACCTCGCCCGCGTTCTCCTGGCCGGCTACGAGCTCTGTGGTGACGAGCGCTATCGCGAGGAGGCCCTCGCCTGGTTCGACCGCCTTGTCGAACTGCAGCAGGTGACCGTCTCAGCCAGGGGAGATACGGTGGGCTGGTGGGGTGACATGGCGCCCGACGCCAACATCTACCTCGGCGATGCCGGCACCTCGGCCACCGGCCTGGCCGGCGCCGTCCGCTTCGCCGGCGCTTCCCGCCGCGTCGCTTATCTGCGCGCCCTCAAACTCTATGCCAATTTTGTCCGCTTCGGCACCGCCGAGGATCCCCAGGGCAAGGGACGCAGCGCCTCCCCCGGTTGGGTGATCGAGACCGGCCCCGACCTCGGCGCCCTGGGCACCGGCTATTACAAGGGCCGCCTCGCAGTCGCTCCCTACACCATCGCCACAGCCGTGACCGGCTGCGGCTTCTTCTCGGCCATCTACGGGCTCACCCGCGAACCGGACTATATCCGCATCGCCGAAGCCGCCGGGCGCTGGCTGCTGCAGCAGCGCGCCCCCGATGGCCATATCCCCTACACCATCGAAAACCGCATCCACGAAGAGTGGCCGATCAACACCCTGAGCTACGTCAGCGACGGCCTCATCGGCCTCTACCGCCGCACCCCCAACGAGGGCATGCGGCAGGAGATCGCCGCCTCGATCAACCGCAACGTCAACTGGCTGATCACGCAGCAGAACAGCCAGGGTTTGTGGGGCAAGCTACGCAGCGAGGACCAGCAGCGCAGCCAGGGAGCCATCAACCTGATGGTCCTCTACTACAGCAGCATCTCTCCCGAAAAAATGGTCCTGGAGAGCATCAGGCAGAACTACCGCTTTTTCCTCAAACCCGGCAATCCGCGTAAATTCGGAATTTTCGAACTCTCGATCAGCACGGGATTCGTCGGCTTGAGCATCGCCGAGGTCCTTGAACCCGGCATCACCTATCGCATCGACTAGTCTCCGGCGGCGGAGTCAAACCGCTGCAACGGGAGAATCAGAAGGAGTCGGCTGAAACAATGGCAAAATCGAAAAAAGAGCTGGTCGTCGGCATCGATCTCGGCGGCACCAAAATTTATGCGGCCGTCATCGATCGCAAAGGCAATATCCTCGGCAGCGAGCGTAAAAAAACCAAGGCCGAGCTCGGGTTTCCCGCGACGGTCAGCCGTATGGCCGAGTGCGCCCGCCAGGCCGTCGTCAATGCCGGTGTCACATGGGATTCGATCCGGGCGGTGGGCGTGGGCTCGCCCGGCCCCCTGGACATGAAAAAGGGGATGATCATCGAGAGCCCTAATCTGGCCTGGAAAGAGGCCCCCCTGAAAAAAGAGCTCAAACGGCTGCTGAAAAAGCCGGTCTATGTCGACAATGACTGCAATGTCGGCATCCTCGGCGAACACGCCTTCGGCGCCGCCAAAGGAGCGCCGCATGTGGTCGGATTCTTCGTCGGCACCGGCATCGGCGGCGGCATCATCATCGGCGGCAAGCTCCTGCACGGTTTTAATGAGAATGCCGGTGAGATCGGCCATATCATCCTCGACCCCGACGGCCCGCGCTGCGGCTGCGGCAACAACGGCTGCCTGGAGGCCTTTGCCAGCCGCCTCTCCATTGAAAGAGAGATCCGCGCCGCCATCGCGGCGGGGGCCCCCTCCTCCCTTTTCGAGGGGGTTGAGAATCCCGAAGCGCCGATCCGCAGCCGGCGCCTTCTCGAAGCCTATCTGGCCGGCGATGCCGCAGTGGTGCCCGCAATCAACCGGTCCGCCGAATACCTCGGCATTGCCACGGCGGCCGTGCTCAATATCTTCAATCCGGAGGTGGTGGTCATCGGCGGCGGGGTGGTCGAAGCCCTCGGCGCGCTCTATGTCGACCGTGTGCGCGAAGTGGCCGTGAAGAGCTGCTTCAAGATCTCATCGCGCAATGTGCGCATCGTCGAAGCCGCCCTCAAGGATGATTCCGCGGTGCTGGGCGCTGCGGTTCTGGCCTGGTCCCACTGCCGCTAGGCGGCGGCGCGGGCCTGCACCGGCAGACTGCGTATTGCCAGAACGGCCCCTGCATGGCAGAGGCCGTTTTTTTATTTCCGCAAGCGCGAGGCTGCGTCCATACATTCTGGTGTTGCATGAAGCTCCACCCCCGGCACCGGCCAGATAGCCGTTGCGGTTGTGGAAAATATTTCGTATGTTAAGTATAAATAGAACCTCATCGCGCAGCACACGGATTAAAAGAAATTGAAAACACAGGAATACGCCCAAAAGCTGAGTGAAATCTCCGAAACGATGCAGAGCCTGGTCTGGAAGATGATCAGCGAGCTGCGCGAGTCGGAACAGCGCTATCGCAGCATCGTTGAATTCGCCGCCGATGCCATCATCACCATATCCAAGGACACCCGCGTCACTTCGTGGAACAAGGGGGCAAGAACCATCTTCCACTACAGCGAAGAGGAGGCCATCGGCCATCCCATCGATACCCTGATCGCGAAAAACGGCGTGTCACAGGAGGCCGCCCGCCTCTCGGCCCAGGTGCTTGAGGGGGTCAGTCTGCAGAGCCTGGAAGCGATGCGCTATACCAAGGAGGGAGAACCCCGGCACGTCCTCATCTCCGCGGCGCCGATCACCGGCGACGACGGCAGCGTCGAGGAGGTCTCCCTCATCTACAAGGATATCACTGATCTCAAGCAGGCCCACGAACAGCTGCTGCGCACCGAAAAACAGGCCACCCTCGGCATCATCGCCGGAAGCATCGGCCATGAGCTCAACAATCTCGTCGGCGGCCTCCTGCTTCACGCCCGCCTGCTCAAGGAGGTCGAAGAAGAGCCGGAAAAAGTCCGCGAAATCGCCGATCTCTTTTGCGCCAACCTCGAAAAGGTAGCCCTCCACGGCAAAAACCTGCTCTCACTGAGCCGTCCGACCAAGCCGCGCTTTGAGCCGATGGACATCAATGCGGTGATTAATGAGACCACCGACACCCTGATCCTCACCGGGGTGCTGAAGCATTTCAAGGTGGTGCGCGACCTATGCAAGGAGAGCAGCATCGTCTACGGCGATCGCAACCTCCTCGAACAGCTCATCCGCAATCTGGAGATCAATGCCGCCCATGCCATGAAGATGGGCGGGACGCTCAAGGTCAGGACCCTGTTGTCGGATGACCAGACCGATTGCGTGATCACCATCGCCGATGACGGCTGCGGCATCTCCGAAGAGAATCTGGAAAAAATCTTCCAGCCCTTTTACACAACCAAATCCGAGGGGCAGGGGACCGGCCTCGGCCTCCCGATCGTGAAAGATATCGTCGAGAAGCACAACGGCACGATCCGCATCGAAAGCAAGCCGGGTGAGGGGACCAGCGTCCACATCGGCCTGCCGGTCGCCCGCGATGTCACCTTCACGCAGGGCCTGGCGATCTGAGCGCTAACGCAGCACCACCATTTTATGCACCTCCCTCCTGGCGCCGGCCGAGAGCCGCGCCCAGTAAACCCCCGCCGCCACCGGCAGCTCGTGCGCATCCTGCGCGTTCCACCTCATTTTGTGCAGCCCCTGCATGTAAAACCCGTCCGCCAGCAGCTTCACCCGCCTTCCCTGCAAATCGAACACCTCCACTCTGATCGGCCCCGGCTCCGGCAGCTCTATTACCAGCTCCGTCTCCGGATTGAAAGGGTTGGGATAGCCGCCGATGCCGAAACGCAGCGGCATCGCCTCCTCCGCCCCGTTCCTGCCGCTCTCCTCTCCGCCCTCAACTCCGTTCGGCTCTGCCGGCACAGCGACTCCCAGCACCTCATAGATCGCCTCGGCCATCCGGCGCTGGCCGGTCCCGTTGGCGTGCAGACCGTCCGGCACCAGATCGGTCAACTCCTGCCCCTGCACATTGGCATGACTGATGAAACGGCCGTAGATGTCCACCAGCTGCACCCCTTCGCGGATGGCGATCTCGCGCACAGCAGCGGTATAGCGGCTCAGCACGGTGTTGAGGCCGAAGGGATCGTCGCGAAGATAGGGTGACCCGGCGACCGGTTGGCCGAAGCGGGCCAGGCTGGAATCGCCCCAGCAGAGGGGATGGCTGGTCATGAGCAGGGGGCGGATACCCTTCGCCTTGAGCTGCTGCACCATGGCCGTGAGATTGGCGGTGAAGCGGTCGAGCGGCACACGGGAAGTCAGGCTCGCGGGTGCGGCGCCCACTTGCACGGCGGCATCCTCGCTGCCGAAGTGGAGGATGACCAGATCCGGTTTTTCATCCAGGACCTCCTGCTGAAAACTCTGCAAGGCCGCATCGGTGGTGACGCCGGCGCTCCCCCTGTTCAGCACGGTAGCCGCGATGCCCGCCGCAGGCAGATCCGCGGCGAGGTGGTCGGCGTACACCTGCAGCGGCTGCCCCTGCTCCATGCCTCCACCGGCGGCCCCGTCGCCCGCGATGACAATCCTGAACGCTCCGGCCGGCAGAGGAGGAAAACTTCGCCCGAGCTCCTCCGGCATGAACCGGGTGCTGATGATATAGGGCTGCTCGCCGGTGCGCCAGTGGCCGTAGGTGGTGACCACAATCATGCCCGAGGGGAGGCGTTCCACGCCCGGATAGGCGGTATCGGCGGAATAGGTGTTGTCCTTGAGAAGAATACGGTACTCGCCTTCGCGGCCCTGAAGGATATCCTCATAGGTGCCGAGCCAGCCGACCCAGTCGCCCCAGGTCGGACTGCCCTTGGCCATGTCCCGGAAGGAGATGAAGAGGCGTCCGTCGCTGGTATATTGGCCGGTATGGCGGTCGCCGGTCAGGGAAGCGGGCAATTCGACCATCGGCGACCAGCTCTCGCCTTCGTCATTGCTGGTGATGAAGAAGGAGTTGAACTTGCGGCTGTTCTCCCGCAGCAGCACCAGGATCTGGCTGCCGTCCGGGGAACGGAAGAGCCCCGGTTCACAGGGATCCGCCCAGTCGCATTCGATGATGGGCTCGGGATAGCTCCAGGTCAGCCCGCCGTCGGAGGAGAGCGTCTTGAAGACGATGAAGAGCCCGTTGGTCTTGTTGCTGCCCGTGAAAAAGCGGCCGTCATCGTGAAAAAGAGCCATATAGCGGCCATCCTTGAGGCGGATGGCGCCGCCCATGACGACGATACCTCCCCAGTCGCCGGCTTTCTCCAGCTCACTCCAGCTCTGGCCGTCGTCCGCCGACCAGGCGCGCCGCGCCGGATAGAGCCCCGAAAAGAGGATCAGCCGCTCCACACCCCGGGGATCGGTCATGCGGAACAACGTCGGCACCTCTCTGGAGGTCGCCCAGCTCGCCGGAGTCGGCAGCGCTCTGCTCCAGGTGACCCCGCCATCAAAGCTGCGCTTGTAGATAATGCCCCCGCTGCCATGGCCTTTGGGATAAACCGTCAGCATGGTCGTGCTGTCCTCGAGCAGGACGGTGGTAGGATGGCCCAGGTACTGCCCGGGCTGCCGGTCGACGACCACCTGGCGGTCAGCCTGATCAAAATTTACGAGCGGGATGGTAAAGCTGTCCGGCTGGAGGTGCCGGGTATCATTCTCATGGATCCGCACTGCCAGAGGGGGGAGAGAGACGCCGTCGAAAACAGGGTCCGCGCTGGTGAAAAGATGGTGAACAGGCGCGTGCAGCAGCAGATCCCGGTCGCTGTTGTCATAAGCGGCCACCTCGATGGGGAGGGGATTTTCCGCCTCCGCCGTCGACAGGGTGATGATGTGGGGTGAAACCGCCCCGCCGTTGATGCGCAGCCGCCGCGAATCGAAATGGAGGGCCAGCTGCACCGGCTGGTCGGGCGCCAGCCCGAAGCGGAAGGTGTAGGTATCGAGCGTGCTCCCCTCTTCATGGACCTCTGTGCCGCCGCCGCTCTCCACCAGCCGCACCACCTCGTCATTGTCCGTCAGAAAAAGCGTCACCAGTTCCTCAAGACTGTCAAACAGAGGGTCGCTGCTCGCCGTCCGGCAGCTGATAATGCCGGTGTGGAACCATTCCCGCAGGGTGTCATCGACGGCGGTGACGGTGACCGTCTGCGCTGTCTGCCAATCCGCGGGCGTGAAAGCGAGGGTGATGGCGCCGCCGGCACCGGCGCCAAGGTCGGCCTCTTCCGCCCGGCTGGTGCCAAAGCCGGGAGCGACCGTGACCGTCACCGCAGCCGACGGGGCCTGCCCTAGCGCCACCGTGAAGGTGTCACTTGCCGGCCCTTTTTCGCTCACACGGGTGGAGGAATCGCTCTCGGAGATGACCAGCAGCGGCGCGGCGGGCGCGTACGGCCCGGAAGGCTCCCAGCGGATATAATCGATTTCGGCCGCGCCGGCGATGCGCCCGCTCCATGAGCCGACGAGAAGAAAATTGCCCAAACTGATCATATAGTAGGGATAACTGGCCGATCCCAGATAGTGGCCGTCGCGCCAGGCATGGACCGTGCGGCTGCCCGGCCCTTCGGCGAGACGGAAAGTGTGAAAACCGTCGCTGTTGGAACGGGTGTCGACGACCGCGCCATTGAAGCAGAACTGGGTGCTGTCGGTATGAATCTGCAGGCCGCTGAGCACGCCGGGCTGGCCCGGCTCGTCATCCACAGCGATCGAGATGGCGCCGTTTTTGCCGCTCTGCGCGAGCACGCGCAGCCGCACCTCCATCGTCCAACCGTTGCTGTGGTCAAGCTCGGCCAGCATGGCCGCAGGCAGCAACCAGTAGCGGTTCATCGCCGCGCTGATGCCAATGGTGCCGGACCCCAGCGAGAGCACCTCCGGGGGTGTCGTCGATGAGGTCCACGCTCCGGGATTCTCGGCGAGGGGATCAGCCGAGCGGGCTTCGTAACAGTGCAGGAACTCTTCCGAAGTTCGGGAGGGAAATCCGGGTTCCTGGGCGGAGAGCGCGCAGGCAAAACCGGTGATGATGACAAGCATCCATGGTTTCATGGCCGACCTCATGGCATGATTGGTTTTTTTTGTAATAAAAATTACTAAAATATGGGAGGAAAACAAGGACTTTTTTAGCCTGTGCGGCATGAATGCGGTCAGTTGAAAGAGGCCGGGGGCGGGAGTAAAGAGGCAGGTGCTTGTGCGGAGCAGGGAGGCCCGGACTCCCTATTCGATCACCCGCATGGTTCGCCAGGGACCATGCAGAAAACGACGCAGGAAAAGGAGCCCGAGGCCGATCACATAGAGCGTGATGAAGACCCACAGCCCGTAAATCGAGCCCCGCAGTAAAAACCACCAGATCAGCGAGGGCAGGACCAGCACCAGCCAGGAGAGCCGGATGGTCGTCATGGCCACAAAGCGGGTATCGCCCGCCCCCTTGATCGCGGCGGAAAAGATCATGTTCATGGCGTCGAAAATGCTATAGATCGCGACGAAACGCAGCAGGTTGGTGCCGACCCGGCTGATCTCGAGAAATTCGGCCGACTGGGCGTTGCGCAAAAAAGGCCACAAAAAGAGCTGGGGCACCACCACGTAACAGAGTCCGAGGGTGACATAAAAAGCCCCGCAGATGTGCAGGGCCGACCAGGTCAGCTTTTCGGCCAGCTCGGGCCGCTCCCGGCCGAGTGACTGGCCGACGAGGGCGCTGACCGCGGTCATCATGCCCAGCATCGGAGCGAAGGCGAGATTGTTGATATTGAAAGCGAGGGTCGTCGCCGCCAGCTCGATTGTGCCGATCTTGCCCGCGATGACGAGAAAGATGGTGAAGGCCAGAACTTCGAGAAAAACCTGCAGGCCATTCGGGGTGCCGAAGTGCAGGAGACGGCGGAAGAGGGCGCGATCGAAACGCCAGCTGCGCAGCGTGCCGTAGCGGCGCGCATAACGCGGCAGGGCCATGATCACCACCAGGACGATCGCCGGGAAGAAGCCGGCCGCCACCGTCGCCCAGGCTGCTCCGGCGATGCCCATCCGCGGCAGTCCCATTTTGCCGAAAATGAGCAGATAATCCAGGATTATATTGATCATAGTGGCTGCAAAATTGACCCAGAAAATGATCCAGGTCTTGCCCAGGCCGCTGAAAAGCCCGGAGACGGCGTTGGAGATCACCACCGCCGGCGCCCCCACCAGCAGAATGCGGAAATAGACCACCTCCATCTCCTGCACATCCGGCGCGTGACCGAACAGCCGGAAGAGATCGTCGGAGAGCGGCCAGATCAGAAGGGCGATCAGGACCGCAAAGAAGCTGAAATAGATCCCCTGCCACACCGAGCGGCCGATGCGTTCGGGGCGGCCCGCGCCATGATACTGGGCGACAAAGGTGTTGACATAGCTGGCGATGCCGATCAGCAGACTGAACAGGGTAAAGTTGGCCATGCCCGAGGGGGCCGCTGCGGCCAGGGCTTGGGGTGAATACCAGGTCAGAAAGACGCGGTCGATGAAGGCCTGCACCGTCCAGGCCCCGGTGCTGAAGATCAGGGGCAGCGCCATGTGCATCACCGCCCGATAGCCCCCCTCATCATTCCAGCGCGCGTTTATTTTTTGTGCCAGGCCCATCAGGTTTTCCGGCGCCGGCTGCGCAGCCGTTCCCGCAGCGGGGCGATCTCCGCAGCTCTGAACAGCAGGGTGCCACCGAGATAGATCCCGCCGTAGAGAGAGAGCAGCAGGAACGCCAGCAGGATCGGATGGAGCGGCGGCAGCAAGGTGCGCGCGCCCCAGGCGGCGGCCGCAGCCAGCGCAGCGGCAAGAAAGAGGCGCAGAGTGCGGCCGGGCTGCAGTCCCGTGCGGCCGATGCGGCGGTTGAGCCGGTGGCGCAGCAGCACGAATTCCACCCAGGCGGCCAGGCTCGAGGAGACGGTCAGGCAGGCGACGCCCCAGCGCGGATCCAGGCCGATCAGACCGGGCAACCGCAGGGCGAACAGATAGCCCATGGTGCAGGTGAGCAGAACGCGCACAACGGCGAAACGTAGGGGGGTGCGGGTGTCGCGCAGGGCATAATAGGTGGAGGAGTAGAGGCGGCCGAGAGCCTGGGCCATTAGGCCGACGGTGGCGCCGGCGAGGACCCCCCAGACGTGGATCACCTCCCGGTGGCCGAAGCGCCCGGTCTGGTAGATCGCCGCTACGACCACGTCGCCCAGGACGAGGAAAGCGATCATGGAGGGAATGATGAAAAACGCGATCCGGCGCAGGCCGCTGTTGAGCCGCTTCTGCAGGTAGCCGGAAATCTCCCTCTCATCGCCGACCGCGCTCGACATGGCCGGCAGCTCGGCCGCCGAGACCGACATGCCAAAGAGGCTGACCGGCAGCAGGTAGAGGGTCTGGGCGTAACTCAACGCTGCAAAAGCGCCGGTGGGCAGAAGGCTGGCCAGGAGTTCATCCACATAGTTGCTGATCTGGATCACACCGCGGCCGAAGAAAACCGGGAAAAAATTCTTCACAACGGTGCGCACCTCGGCCATTTTCAGATCAAGACGGATGCGCAGATGCTTCGCCAGGCGCAGCACCATCGGCAGCTGCACCAGCAGCTGCAGGCCGCTGCCGGCCACAGAGGCCCAGGCGATGGTCCCGGCCAGATCGAACTGCTCCTGGCGCGGCCCCCAGATCAGCAGCGCACCGATCATCACCGCATTCCAGCCGATGGGCGCAGCGTAGGAGAGAAAAAAGCGGCGGTGGCTGTTGAGGATGCCCAGGCACCAGGAGGAAAGGACCAGGATGCCGGCTCCGGGGAAAAGAATCCGCACCAGCTGGACCGTCAATTCACGTTTGGCCCCGGTGAATCCGGGCGCAATGACGGCGATGAGCCAGGGAGTGAGCAGGATGCCCGCCAGGACGCTCAGGGTGACCACAACCCCGAGAATGGCGGCGACTGCACCCGCCACCCGCCCGGAATCCTCCTCCCGCTCCTCGGCGAGGAGCCGGGCATAGACCGGGATGAAAGAGGCCGAGAGGGTGCCCTCGCCGAAAAGATTCTGCAGGAAATTGGGGATGCGGAAAGCGGCCTTGAAGGCATCGGCGGCGTCCGAACTGCCGAAAAAATGGGCAAAGACACGATCGCGGATCAGTCCGGCGATGCGGCTGAGAAAAACCCCGGCGGCCACCAGTATGGCGCCGCCGCCGGAGCGGGCCGCGCGCGGCTGCGCCTTTGTGCTGCCGCCTGTTTCGGAATCCAGATCAGACACCCGCTGCATCCTGTAGATTACGTGAAAGTTCAGCCGAGCGGAACTGTAGCGCGGTACAGCAGAGCACCGGCGCCGCTCTGCAGACGCCAGGGCACGCCGGCGGCGGCCAGCACGGCCGCGCCGCGTAAAAGTGCGAACTCCTCCCCCTCCGCCCCTATCACCGCCTCGCCTTCGAGCAGAATCAGGATATCGGGCCCGTGGCCGTTCCCGGACTCCTGCACCCGGCCGGGCTTGAGTTCGATCCGGGAGAGAAGAAAATCATCGACCGGCGCGGGATAGAGCCGTTCTCCCCCCTCCGCCGGCACTCCCGTCAGGATCTCCGGCCTGCCGTCAGCAAAACGAAGAGTTTTCAAAAGCTCCGGCACATCCACATGCTTGGGCGTCAGTCCCCCGCGCAGAACATTATCCGAATTGGCCATCAACTCGACATTGATCCCCTCGAGGTAGGCGTGCGGAACGCCGGCTCCCTGAAAGGTCCCTTCGCCGGGCTGAAGCTCGACCAGATTGAGCAGATAGATCGAAAAGATCCCCCGGTCGAAATGGCCTTCCGGCAGCGGGAAGGAACGGGCGGCTTTGACCGCCCAGTAATGGGGCGAGCTCTTTTCCAGGCTCCCCTCATCGTAAAGGGGAATGAGGTGGTCCAGCAGCCCCTGCAGGATCCGGTCGACCTCCTCCTGGGGCATGGTCATGATGAAAGCGTAGAGATGGCGCAGCAGTTCCGCTCTGCCGGCCGGATCCTCGTCCACTTCGAGCAGGTGAAGTGGAAACCACGGGGCCAGTCCGGTGAAATCGGGGATGCCGGCCAGCACATCGGCGATCTCCTCGAGGGGGCGGAAGCCGTGCAGCATCCAGAACTCGCTGAGGGCGACATGGACTTCGGGCTTGTGATTGCGGTCTTTATAGTTGCGTTGTGGTGCAGAAAGGGGCACGCCGGTCGCCTCTTCCGCAGCATAGCCGGCCTCCGCCTGCCCGCGCGAGGGATGCACCTGGATCGAGAGCATCTCGCGGGCATCCAGGACCTTGAAGAGAAAGGGGAGCCCGGCGCCGGAATGCGCGTGGCCGCTGCGGCCGAGGATCCTCTCCCCTTCCCGCCGCAGCAGCTCATCCAGGCCGATCCGGCCCCCTTCCCACTCCACCTCGCTCGGGGCCTGGGGATGACTTCCCAGCCAGAGTTCGGCGAAAGGGCGCTTCTCCTCATTGTCCACGCTCAGCAGGCCGGGTATGCAGGAGTAGCCACCCCAGGGATAGTGCATGACGCGGCCGTGCAGCCGATAGAGCGGCCGGAAGGGTGCAGCTTGCGGCATGGGTTGCCTCCGGGCGAATAGCATAAAAAAGTGCGACGCATGGTCGGCCTGCGTCGCACGACTGTTATACGGACGGCTGTGGAGATGAAACAAACGAGATCATTGCAGTTTGATCATCTTGCGCACGATGTGAATGTCGCCCGAGGTTAAAATATACATATAGACGCCGGAGCCGGTCATCATGCCCCGGTCATCACGTCCATCCCATTCCTGGCGATGATAGCCCGTCTGCGCCTGCGCCCGGACCAGGCTGCGGATGCGGCGGCCGAGAAGATCGAAAATGGTCAGCTCGACCATCCCCGTGCTGTTGGCCGGCACCTCATAGTCGATGGTAGTCGCCGGGTTGAAGGGGTTGGGATAGTTCTGCGCCAGGGCCCAGACCGCCGGAGCGCTCAGAGTGACCAAGACCGGCTCGGAGTAGCTAAAGCTGCCGTCGTTATCGATCTGTTTAAGGCGATACTCGATTACCCCGGGTTTGGCGCCGCCATCGGACCAGCTGTAGCTGCGGGCGCTGCTGGTGGTGCCATGCCCCTTGACAAAGGCGATCTCCCTCCAGGCGCTCTCTTTTTCAAAGCGGCGTTCCACGGCAAAACCGTAGTTGCTGCTCTCGCTGGCGGTGCGCCAGTTCAGCTCGACCAGATGGTCGCGCACAGCGGCCGTAAAGGCGGAGAGTTCAACCGGCGTGGTCTTGATCGCGGCCATGGGGAAGGGGACGGGAAAATTGTTCGCTTCATCATACACATTCAGCGCGAAATAGTACTGATGATCAGGCAGCAGGCCGGTTATGGTGAAAAGCTCTTGCGTGGAAGGGGCGCCAGGGGCGGGCGCAGGCTCGACCAGCCTGGCATTGTCCCACCAGGCCCACAGGTCGCTAAAGCCTGCCGGGTCAGATTCGCTATAGCGGATCTCATACCGGGTTGCCGCGCGCCCCGCGGTGCCATCGTCCCCGACGGCCGTCCAGGATAACGTGAGAGTGGAATCGGTACGGCCGGCAATCATCAAATCGCCTATCGCCCCCGGCGAGGTAATGTCGAACATCTGTTTGGTGGCGGAAAAAGTCAGCGGAATCTTGTAGGTGTCGAAAATGCTCTGCAGTTCATTATACCCATAGACCTGCGCGAAAGGATACTGCCGCAGGGTGAGAATGAGGGGTATTGTCGGCGGCAAACCGGAAATCGCCGTGGCCTGGACGCCGTTGAGGCCGAAGACGTACGCGCCGTCGTCAAAGTTGTTGTCGGCATAACGGATATGGTGGACATTCAGCGGCGCCTTCTCCCCACGCAAATCCACGAGCGTCAAGAGGCTGGCATTCAGAGCGGGACTGGCAGGGTCGGCGCCATCGGAAGTTATGCCGCACCAGTGTTTCCCTGGCCATTCCTCCGCGCCCAAAACAGCGACCTTTCCGTAGACCGCATCGTCGGTCTTTTGGTCAATCTTGAATCCGGCAAGTCTGGCATCTTCGTTCTCCAGACGGGGCGTGTAAAAACGCATCCCCTTGCCGTTGGCGTTAAGCGTGTTGCACAGCAGTATCTTGGTATTGTTGAATGACAATCCATCGATATCGTTAAATGAGTCGCCCAGGTTGATGACCACACTGTCGAACGGCATCTCGTAATAGTCTGGGTAAAATTTGTAGCCGATGGGCAGAATGTAGGTTTTGGGCGTGATTGTTTTATCAATAATTGTCGCAACCCGAATATAGCCGGACAAATTCACGGCGAGATAGTTGGTACGGATTACCCGGACAGGACCGGCGGTATGCTTGTATTTGCTGTGGCGAACATCGACGACAATTTCGCCCACTTTTGGGCCTTCTTTGCCGGGGATGAGTGAGGGTGTCCGTATCGTATAGACGACGTTATTGGTCTGTTCCTTGATAACCAGGTTGACATCCTGTATAGCGGTGAATTTGATAGTGGAGGAAATCCGCAGCCGCTGCTCATCGAGGAGATCGATGCCGTCGCCGCCGGCGCTGACCGGAATGGTCAGATCGGTGAGCAGACCACCCGCTGCCGCTTTGTTCTGGCCGGCCACATATTTGGCGGTGGAGACCGTTTCGTCCGCGTAGGAGATGTAGGAGACGCCGCTGGTGGCCATGTCGGTCGACCAGTAGACGTAGAGATAGCCCGTGGCCCCGCTGACCGGATTCTGGACCGCGATTTCATAGCGCGCATTCTGCTGCGCCGCCTCATCCGGCGGCCACTCCCGCTCCCCGGCCTGATCGCCCAGATCTTTGGCCATGAAGACCAGCTCGTCGATGGGATCCAGCTTGCGGATGAAATCGGAGTAGTAGCCGCTGTCACGCACAGCCACTACCTCGTCCAGCTGGAAGGGTACCGGCGACCAGATACCGGATTTATACGCGTAGACGCGGAGTCCGATCGTATCCTTGCCGAGCAGAGCGGGAAGGGTTTGCCCCTTCACGACCACCGGGTCCAGATCACGGCCTATATCCACGGCAAACAAAAGAGTGCCCCAGAGAGCAAAAAGGATCCCCATCCAGGACACTCGTTTCAGGCACCATCCTCTGCAGATTGATGGCATAATTGCACCTCCCGCAGGATCACCTGCAGCACCACCCTATTTGAAAGCTGTTACAGCTTCCTCGACCGTGTCGAAAGTATCAAATATGGTGACGAGCTTGGTGATCACAAACAGATTCTCAACATTTTCCGTGATACGGGCCAGCTTGAGATCACCACCGGCATTGCGGAGGGAGCTCATGGCACCGATCAGGGCACCCAACCCCGTACTGTTCATCCAGCTCACCTTTTCCACGTCGGCGACCACCTTTTTGGCGCCCTGTCCGATCAGCTCTTTCACCTTTTCGTGGATTTCACTGGTCTCCGGGCCGCCCATCAGCTTGCCCTTGAGTTCGAGCACTGCTACGTCCCCGTGCATTACTTCATGCAACGCCATAATTACCTCCTGCGGAACACGGTTCTAAGCATTACTGTGGCTTTTTGTAAAATAGGGCTTTTTATAAAATAAAGCAACGCTAATTTGCATTGAGCTGCAACAAGTTTTTAACCTCGCGATTTTTGGGATTGACGCGCAGAGCCTCCAGAAGGCACTTTCTCCCGCTCTCTTCCCAGCCGCTGTCGAGGCAGAATCGCCCCGCCAGCAGATAGGCGCGGTCGATCTCACTGCCATGCATACGCTCCAGCAGCACATCCAGTTCCATACCAAAGACAAAACGGATATAATGTTCATTGGTGATCATGTAATAGAGCAAAACTTCGTTGTCGCGATAGTCCTGCAGCAGGCCGGCAATGATCTCCATGCCCTGATTGAAAAGGGTGCGCATTTTGTCCATATAAACATCGAGATTGGCGCGTGTGAGAGTGCGATCGGCGCTCTCATCGGCATAGTGCTCGAGGATGTAAACCTGCTCGCGCACCACCATCACCTTGTGGAAAAGAAGGCCCACATTGTTGATCAGGTCGACCTCCAGCCCGGTCGGCTCCAGTTTTTCGTACTCAACCCGCTCTTCCCCCGCCCGGGCGCGCTGGAAGAGCAGGTGCATCTCCTCCTTGGCCTTGAAGAGCACGTCCGAGAGATTGAGGATCTTGTCAAAGGTGATCTCACGGCCCGAATCCACCTCGCGGTCGATATTGGCAAAGGTGTTTTTGGCACGGAAGTAGCTGACCAGTATTCTCTTGATCATCCACTGCCGGTTGATGGCCAGAAACGGCCTGATCTTCTCAGCCATAGCCCTCCCTCTTTTGCTGCTGCGTATGTACTAGAACATAAAAAACGCCGGATTCAATTCCCGCGTCTACGGACAAACCGCGGCGCCGGCTGCACTCAGATAGAGGCCGTTGAAAAGCGCCTTGAAAGTGCTGCGCGTCTGGGCCCTGAACTGGGGACGGAATCCGATCAGCTCGACGTGCCCCGCCCCTCTGGCCACCCAGGCCAGAGCCGCCCGGCCGGTGAGCAGCCCCTCCCCGCGGGCATGGCCGTCCTGAAGCAGCCGCTCGTTCGGATAGATCAGCACCGCCTCCCCGCTCTCAACCACAAAGGCGGGACTGGCGTGATAAAAAAGACTCACATCGGTGGGCATGCCGTACCCGAGCGGATGACCGGCCTGAAAGGTCGCGCGCAGAAAGGCCCCCGGCACGAACAGCTCCTGCGGCCCGAGGGCGGCCGTGACATCCCGGACCGGCAGATCCCACTGCAGCGGCAGGGCGCACGCCTTGTCGATCGCGATCAGGGTCCCGCCGCTCTCAACGAAACGGCGCAGTTCGGCCGAACCAGCTGCGCCGATGCCCCCGTTGAAGAGGTCGGGCAGTCGCCCCGCCGGCGCCCCCTCCATGAGATCGCCGAGACTCTGGGAGGGCAGGATGATGACATCGTACTGGCGGCGCAGATCACCGCGCTGCAGAGTGGGATTGATGAGCCGGTCAAACTTGAAATCGTTCATCTCCAGAACGAAGCGGGTCCACCCTTCATCTACCTCCGCCAGGTAGCTGGTGTACAGGCCGATGCGCGGCGTCTTCAATTTCCAGGCCGGCTGTGGCGCACGCAGCCGGCCGGCCACAAAGGTCACGTTATAGATCTGCGCCAGATCGCGCAGCAGCTGCACCGAATCGGTGACCACCCAGCAGCTGCCGGGAGGCCAGACCTCACGCGTCGTCCGCTGGGTCTCCTTGAGCCAGTAGACCGGGATGTTCGCCGCCAGCAGCAGGTTGACCACCTTGTTGGCCGCCTGGCTGCGATAATCGAGGAAAAAACCGCCCCGCTCTGCCGCGTCGTTCACCCCGCCGGATGGTGGTTTGAGCTTGTTGACCTTTTCGATTTTGCCGTAGAGCTCGCCCCTCCCCTCGATCACCTTGACCCCCAGTGCCTGGGCGAGGTTGTAACTGCTCACATCATAGGGTTGATCGAGCCTGTCTGTGCTCGGAATGAAAAGGCGGGTTTGCAAAAGGGTGCGCGCCCAGGCGCCATTGGGCTGCGCGGCGGGCACCAGGTAGCTCCCCTCCGGATGGAGGGTTCCGTCAACCGTCACCTTCTCCCTGGCCTGATAGAACTCCACCTGCCCCAATTGCAGCAGGGTGAGCAGTTCATGAAGGGCGAGGGGATCGAACTGCCGGGGCGGCAGGATGAAAACCTCGCGGTCATCGCCCTCGCGCACCGCCTCGGACTGCACCTGCCATCTCATCCGCTGCCACTCCTCTCGGTCCCGCGCCGCCAGACGCAGCAGGGCAAGAGTGGCGCTCTGCGCATACTCGACGACATTGCCAAGCCGCCAGGTACCGCCGGTCCAGGGCAGGGGCTGCCGCCACGAACGCTGACGGGGCTCAAAATCCTCATCACCTTTGAGCTCACCGGGGGTGATGGCCAGCGGAGTGGCCAGCCGGGCGGAAGCGATCTCCCCGAGCAGACGGATGCCGCCATGATAAAAAAGATAGGCCCGGCTCGGGGCGAAGGCGTCAAAATAAATGTTATGGGCGACGCCCGGCAGGGCCTCGGCGGTCATCCCAGCCCCGATCGCCATGCCGAGAGCCGAAGCCTGGGCCTGCAGCTGCGCCGGTATGGCCTCGTCGTGCGGATCCTTGTAGGGAGGCAGGAACATGCGCGGCCCGGTGTAGCCCATCTGGTGCAGATCAAAGTGGACATGCGGCCGCCAGACATTGAAAAGCTTCTCCACCGTCAGCCGCGTCTCTTTCTGGGTGAGATGCACCCAGTCCCGGTTGATATCATGACCGCAGTAGGGATGGTCCAGGAAAGGAACCGGCCCGCCGGCGAAGGGGGTATCGCGGTATTTCTTGTACCACTCGACCACGGCGTCAAGGCCGTCCGGATTATGGGTGGGAACGAGCAGCAGGACCACATTGTCCAGTATGGTCCTGATCTCTTCGCTCTGCTCCGAGACCAGGCGATAGGCCAGGTTCATCGACATCTGCGCGGGGCCGATTTCCACGGGATGGATCGAGCAGGAGATGCAGACCACGGAGCGGGCGTCGCGCATCAGCCGGGTTGCCTGCGCGTTATCCAGACCGCGGGGATCAGCGAGCTGAGCCTGCATGCGGATCAGCTCTTCCTGCCGGTCGAGGTTTTCGGGCGAGGAGATGACCGCCATCCAGAAGGTGCGCCCCTGTGTGGACTGGCCGAGACGCTGCAGCTGCAGCCTGGGGCTCTGGCGGTCGAGAAGGCGGAAATAGGCGAGGATGGTCCCGGCATCGGCCAGGCGGTAATCATCGCCCGGCGTGAATCCGAGAAAGCTCTCCGGCGAAGTGACGGAGGCAGGAGTCTGCGCGGTCAGCCGCCCCGGCGCCGGCAGTGTCACTACCGCCAGCAGCACGAGTCCGAAGAGCGCAGCACTATGTCCAGACAGCCGTTTCATGATCTCATCTTATCTTGAAAAGAGGATCCCCACAGGTTTGCGATAGTCAGGGGTGTTATTTCCCTTCCGGCGGGAGCGGTCAGGTGAAGATGACCTTTTGCTGCCACTCCCCCAGTCTTTGCCGGTATTCCTCGATCAGGCGCACCGCCTCGGCGGGCGCGGCGGCCAGTCGCATATCGATGCCATGCACGCTTTGCTGCTCATCTCCGAGCCAGCTCCAGGCGATCTCCGCCGCGGCCGGATCTCCGGCCGCCTCCTTCTCCCAGAAGAAAGCCTTTACGGCCGCCAGCAGAGCGCTCTTTTTGCGCAGCAAAGCCCCCGCACTGCTGCCCTCCGCCTCCAGCCAGTGGTGGTGGCAGGACGGCGCCGCAGTTGTCCGGCCATAGTGCCGCGCCAGCCAGAATTGGGCCAATCCCCGGGCCGGATCGAGAAAAAAAAGACGGAGCCACTCCGGCGACGCCGCCGGCAGGATGAGGATCTGCGCATAGCGCTTTTTGCGCCGGTGGGGCCGCGGCTGCACCGCGATCTGCCGGTTGATGCCGGGATCGAAAAAAGCGATCATGCGCTGTTCGAGCAGCAGCGCCTCCAGCTCCGAGCCCACCTCCCTGATCTCGATCCGGTGGAGACGGCTGCGGATCTCCGCCAGCTTGGCGTCCGGTTCGGCTCCGGGTATGAAATAGCTTTTCACGCGCTGGGCGATGTTTTTCGCCTTGCCCACATAGATCACTGTGCCCGCCCGGTCGTACATCAGATAGACACCGGGCATGGGCGGCAGCGCGTGCAAAAAGGCGGCATCAAAGTCGTAAGGGGTAAAGTCAATCTCCGGGGCAGCGGCAGTCAGGCGCGCGGCGAGTTCTGCGGGCGAAGTGATGCCGCGCGATGCCAGCTCCATCAGCAGCTGCTCCCAGAAAAGGAGCAGCTGTCCGTTCATCGCGCCGATCTCCGCCTCGATCAAAGCAGGCGCTCCCAGGGCGGCCGCCAGTTCCTCCATCCCGCCCATACGGCGCTCCGGAAAGAGGCCGGCAGCGACCGTTCGCATGGTCAGGAGAGGACGGACGAGCGGCCGCTCCATCAGGTCGATCCAGGCCTGGCGGAAGAGCGAGATCTGATTGCCAAAACCGGAAAAGAGGAGCGGGATATCGGCTTCCATCCCGTCGATGCTCTGCAGCAGGCTGCGGAGGCGCTCCGGCCACCCCCGGTCCTCCGCCGGATCGATCCCCGGGAGCTGCTGCCGCTCGCCGTCCCGCAGCAGGGTGCAGGCGGCGGCGCGCCAGTCCCGCCAGTGGTTCGCCCGCTCCGGCAGGACGCAGCAGATCAGCCATGCCTGGAAGTCAAGGCGGCCGGCGGGCGCGGCCCGGTAGACAAAGGCCGTCTCCCCGATGCGGTCGATCTCTTTCTCCTCGAGGAGGAGGGTGGTGATGAGTCTGGCGGCGACCGCTTCAGGCACATTCTGCAGCTTGAGCACTTTTTCGGCCAGTTCAACAGCCGTGACCGGCCCCTGGCGCTGCCGTAAATAGGCTACAATATTCTTGCTCATCGGCCCTGCATCGATGGTCTCTCTCCTGGAATCATGTTCAAGATACGATTTTTCAGCGAGGGAATGAAATGCTTTTTTTCACTTTTCATCCGGTGGCGGAGAATAAAAAGCCGGGCCCGGCTGATCCGGACCCGGCCTGTGACGAGCGGTTACGCCGTGGCAGGTTTGGGATATTTGCCCAGCGAGGCGATGGATTTAGCCATCTCCTCTTCGGGCAGGGGATAATTCATCAACTCGCCGCGGAAGTAGCGGTCGTAGCCGTTCAGGTCCATAAGGCCGTGGCCGCTGAGATTGAAGAGAATCACCCGCTCTTTTCCCTCCTCTTTCGCCTTTTCGGCTTCCTGGATTGCGACCGCAATAGCATGGCAGCTTTCGGGCGCCGGGATGATCCCCTCGGAGCGCGCAAAGGTTACACCGGCGTCATAGACCTGGAGCTGGTCGACTGCGCGCGGCGAAAGCAGGCCGAGGTTGATGGCATGGCTGACCTGCGGTGCGACACCGTGGTAGCGCAGTCCGCCCGCGTGAATGGGTGGCGGCACGAACTTGTGCCCCAGAGAGTGCATCGCCAGCAGGGGGGTCATCTCCGCAAGGTCACCGTGGTCATAACCGAAGGGGGCGCGGGTCATGCTCGGACAGGAGGTCGGCTCGACCGGGATGATCTCGATCTCGGCGCCGTTCATTTTGTCGAGCAGGAAGGGAAAGGCGATGCCGGCGAAATTGCTGCCGCCGCCGACGCAGCCGATGATCTTGTCGACCCGCTTTTCGCCCGCCTTGGCCAGCTGTTTCTTCGCCTCCAGCCCGATCACCGTCTGGAAGAGCAGGACGTGGTTGAGCACGCTGCCGAGCGAATAGCGGGTGCGGCCGGTGGGGTCACTGACCGCATCCTCGATCGCTTCGCTGATCGCTCCGCCCAGGCTGCCCGGCGTGTCCGGATTATCCTGCAGCATCTGACGGCCGGCTTTGGTGTCGGTGCTGGGACTCGCGACGCACTGCGCGCCCCAGGCCTCCATCATCAGGCGGCGGAAGGGCTTCTGGTCAAAACTGACCCGCACCATGTAAACCTTGCACTCCAGCCCGAGCAGGGCGCAGGAGAAAGCCAGGGCGCCGCCCCACTGACCCGCGCCGGTCTCGGTGGTGATCCGGGTCATGCCGGCCAGCTTGTTGTAGTAGGCCTGGGGCACGGCGGCATTAGGCTTGTGGCTGCCGGCGGGGCTGAGGCTCTCGTTTTTGTAGTAGATGCGCGCCGGCGTGCCCAGAACCTTTTCCAGCCGGGATGCCCGCACCAGGGGCGAAGGCCGCCACATTTTATAGATCCCCAGCACCTCTTCGGGAATGTCGATCCAGCGCTGCGTGCTCATCTCCAGC
>JAKQKF010000287.1 GCA_029560815.1 bacterium | reverse complement strand
ATGATCTCCGAGGGTGTGAATAAATCTGCTGCGCGATCCGATTTCGCCCCTGCGATGCTCACCGTACCCTTGTACGGCTGCGCTTCTCGAGGCGAACTCGAACCGCTCGCTACGATTTCTTCACACCCTCTCCGGCGCCAGTCTCAAGCGTCCCGACGATGGCCACCCGTGAGGTGGCCATTTTTTTCAGGGTGCAGACCGAGCGCTCCGGCGGGTTCGGCGGAGACTGGCAAGCAGTCCTATCACCCCCAGTCCGATGAGTGCCACGGAGGTAGGTTCCGATACCGGATAGGGCGTGTAGTCATAGACCACGGTGGCGCCACAACCGGCCTGGGTCACCAGACTGAGGCTGACGGCGGTGTTGCCTCCGGCCAGCCTCTTCTCGTCGGAGTTCTCGCAATACAGGGAGAAGCTGCCGCCGCCGGACTGGGAGAACAGGCTGGGCGCCAGGGTGTCCAGTACCAGAGACTGGTTGCTGATGATGGGGCCGAAGGTGGAAGTGGCGCCGGGGGCGAGCAGTAGCGGTCCAGTGGATGCTTCGAGCAGCAGCGCGGGCACGAGGGCATCAAGGGTGGCGCTGATGCCTGGCCGCGAGCTGCTGAAATACATCGGGATGCGGGAGGACGCGGTGACAGCCTGGCTGCTGCCCGCGTTGTTGGTGAGGGTGAAGCTGCTGCTTCCGGTGCCGGACAGGGTCAGCCGCACACCCTGCAGGATGCCCATATTGGTATCGAACAGCGCGAGCAGCCCATCCTGGGAGATCGGCGTCAGGGACTCGGCGTTGCTGAAGCTCAGGCTCGCCCCGTGCGCCGGGCCGGCCGCGATACCGGCCATCAGGGCCAGTGTCAGAACAGGTTTGATCACGGAGCACCTCATCTTGATTAAGGCATCCTCTCCGGATGCGATGCACGGTCACCCCTCTTGGGAGGCGGCCGGAGTCGCTGGAACAGCGATTGACACTGCGGAGGCTAGACGGCCTGAATTTCCAAAGCCTGTATTGTATTTCTCGTTTGAGTTAATTTTGATCTTTTTGAGGAAATTTATCACTTACAAAGGGCGTCGGTTTGCGCTTTGGGTGAAAATGCAGTGTCGGTGGTGCGGGGGTGTCACGCTGCAAGGCGCTTAAGCAAAAAAAGGCTGCCCTGCGGCAGCCTTTTTTCCATCCTTCCATGTCTCCCGGAGTCCGGGAGACGAAGAGGATTACTTGCGACGACGGATGGCAGCCAGATCCATCATGCCGAGGCCAACCAGCGCCATGGAGGCGGGTTCGGGCACGCGCTGGGTGGTCGGGGTGTAGTCGTAGACGATGGAAGCGCCGCAGCCGGCGGCAGTGCTTTGGCTGGCTTGGGCGTTGCCGTTGAAGCCAGATGCACCGATGCCGCTGATCGATTCGCAGGTGATGGAGAATTGGCCACCGCCCGCGGCGGCGAAGAGGCTGCTGGTCGGGGTCAGGACAATGGTGTCAGCGTCGGTCAGCGGGCCAACCGGGAGGGGAGTGTTCGGGTCCAGGTTGCGGATGAGGCCGGTGGTGGCGGTCATGCCGAGCGTCACAGCGCTGAGATCCAGGCCGCCCAGGTTGCTGGAAAAGTACAGATCGACAGTGCCGGTGATGCTGCCGTTAGCGGGGCCGGAAGAGGTGTGGAGTGCCGTCAGCGTCGTGGTCATCGAGCCGTTCAGGGTCAGGGTCACGCTGTTCAGGGTGCCCAGACTGGAATCGAACAGGTCGAGGAAGCCGGTCTGGCTGATCTCGGTGGTCTGCTCGGCGTTGCTGAAGGACAGGGCTGCGTTGGCGGAGCCAACGGACAGGGCAGCCAGAACGGCAGCGGCGAGGATCTTTTTCATGAATGAAGCTCCAGTGAGAAATTTGAGAAAAGCAGTGGCAGCTTGGTGGTGACGGCGCTGCCTGGTGGTTATTCAGCAAGACCCGTGCCCGAATCGGGATATTCTTTTTAAGTCAATGAGTTGCAAACTGTTAAAAAAGTCACAGTTAAGGAGTGTCAAATTTGCCGACACTCAAATGTAAATTAATGTTGAATTCATCGCGCTGATTCTGGTTGAATCGCGGGAATGTACTTTCGGGTCAATGGGGATGAATTGTTTGTAACAGGAATGAAGATTTCTTTGTTTTTGTTGTATATCTGGGAAGAATATTCGGATTTGTCGTTATCGAGGAGAGCGAATGGCTGAAGATCTGGGGAACGGTGGCGCTGATCACAGGGAGCGGCGGCGGCGTCAGCGCTTTGTGGCGAAGCGTTGGGGAAGTGTCTGCTTCTGGATCGTCATCAATGGGCAGCGTCTCCCGCTGAACGATCTGTCCCTGGAAGGCTTTAGCCTGCCTGCCGGGGTGCCGCCCCTCGGGAGCGGGGCGTTTCCGTTTGTGCTGCAGATTGACGGCGTTCCGGACGAGGTGCGGGGGATGGCCGAAGGCATGAATTTCGTGCTCGGGGCGGAGGGCGGATTGTTCGGTTGCCGCTTCCTTTCGTTCGAGGGCGAGGGGGCTGCCCGACTGCACGACTGGCTGACGGTTCATGTGATCGCCACGGCGACCATCCGCATCTCCGAGAAGGAGGCGGCGGCGATCGTCACGGGGCCTTCCCTGATCTAGCACCGTCACCCATCGGGTGAATCACCTTGATGGCACCAAGGCCTCTGTTCATCCGGCTGATCAAGGAGCTGCAGGCGGCTAACTGGGGTTTCCAGGTTTAATCTGCCCAGGTGCTTGAAAGATATGATAAATTCTGCATCAGCTTCGCCGGCCATGAGCCGGCGTTTTCCATGATTGATCCGCTTTGCCGTTCCGCTTGCCGGAACCTGAGGAATTCGTGCCGTGCTCATCGCCA
>JAKQKF010000244.1 GCA_029560815.1 bacterium | reverse complement strand
CCTCAATATGGCCAACAGCGGCTCTCCGGATCTCTATCTGCGCGCCCAGTTCATGGAAAAGATGCGCGGCTGGGAGTGATCCGCACTCTACGTCTATCAAGCTGTCCCGCCGGGCGCCGGTGAGCGCCCGGCGGAGAGAGCCCTGCCCATCGGCGCTATCCGCCATCACACTCGATCTGCCTGCTTATTTTATCCGCCCACTATCCGCCCTGCACACTCGATCCGTTTGCGCGCTTTCCGCCCGGAGCCGGCCTGCCGGAACACACCCTCCTCCATGGTCTGCTGTCCGCCATTACGTCCGCCCAATCAAATGTTGACAATGAGCAATAATTATTGTAAATTTACGGCTATATTTGCATTATTTCCGCTGAAAGGAAAGGGCGTTGGCCGCCTATCTCTATCTCTCCATATTCCCGGAATCCCTGATCGCCTCCATGCTCCCCCCGGAGGAGTTCGGGATCTATTTTTCCACCGGCACCGCGAAGCGGTCACGAGGCCAGGCGCTCTTTCTGGAAATCGACAGGGATTTCACCAGCGACTATTTTAATCTTGATGATGTAGCGCAACGCTGCCAGCCGCACATCGACGGCCAGCCCAAGCGTTCGGTCTATCTTTCCATCTATCGCGTCCTCGAACATCTTCCGGTCTCCGCCCTGAAAAGCCTCTACCTGGTCTCCGATGAGGGCAAGGTGCTCGAGCTGCCCAAGATCGGCCGCCTTCCGGAAGAGCAGCGGCAGCTGCACCTCTATCAGGAGCTTTGTCCGGTGATGCCGCGCATCGCCACCCTCTTCAATCCGCTCGAGTTTTGCCGTTTTGTGACCAATCGGGAATTTGAGGTCTCGGTGCCCAGGCTCTTTTTTATGGAGATGGAACTGGGCGGACTGGCGATCGATCCCCTGCTGGCCCCGGCCGACGAACTCCCCTACGCCCATATCGAGCATCTCCGTGATTGTCTCATCGGCCTGGCGCAGCAGCCGGAAAAGCCGACCAAGACTGTCTCGCGCTATCTGCGCAGCGATATCAGTTTCGCCACAATCAAGAACGGTTTTTTTATCGGGGACCAGCAGGAAATCTGCCATTACCCCTTCCCGGCGCACGAAGAACTGCTCCGTGATCATTACGACTGGTGGCAGTCGGTGCGCAGCACTGAGGATCTGGAACTATAATTAATTAACACGCAGCAACGGACCTGGAGTGTCCGGCAAATCACTAACTTTTGGAGCGTTACAATGGCTGAACAACTCTTCTGGCTGGCGCCGATCGGTTCGGCGGCGGCCCTCATCTTCGCCTGGTTTTTTTACCGGCAGATGAAAAAGGCCAGCGAAGGCAGCGAGCGCATGGCGCAAATCGCCTCCTATGTCCGCACCGGCGCCATGGCTTATCTGAAGCAGCAGTACAAGGTGGTTACCTTTGTCTTTATCGGCCTGGTCATTCTGCTCTCCTTTATGGCCTTCGTGCTGAAGGTGCAGAACGGCTGGGTGCCGATCGCATTCCTGACCGGCGGCTTCTTCTCCGGTCTGGCCGGTTTTTTCGGCATGAAGACCGCAACCTATGCCTCGGCGCGCACCGCTGAAGCTGCGCGCAAATCGCTCGACGGCGGCCTGCGCATCGCCTTCCGCAGCGGCGCGGTGATGGGCCTGGTGGTCGTCGGCTTGGCCCTGCTCGATATTTCGCTCTGGTTTGTCATCCTGCGCTATTTCTACCCGATTGAGGGCGGTGACGGCCACAATCTGGTGCTGATCACCACCACCATGCTGACCTTCGGCATGGGCGCCTCGACGCAGGCGCTTTTTGCCCGCGTCGGCGGCGGTATCTACACCAAAGCTGCCGATGTCGGCGCCGACCTGGTCGGCAAGGTGGAAGCCAACATCCCCGAGGATGATCCGCGCAATCCGGCCACCATCGCCGACAACGTCGGCGACAATGTCGGCGACGTCGCCGGCATGGGTGCCGACCTCTATGAATCGTACGCCGGTTCGATCCTCGCCACCGCTGCCCTCGGCGCGGCCGCTTTCCTCGGCAATCCCGGCCTGCAGTTCAAGGCTGTGGTCGCCCCGATGGTGATCGCTGCTGTCGGCACGCTGCTCTCGATCGTGGGTATTTTCGTTGTGCGCACCAAAGAAGGCGCCTCCCAGAAGCAGCTGCTCAGCGCCCTGGGGCGCGGGGTCAATTTCAGCTCTGTCCTTATCGTGATCGCTTCTTTCTTCATC
>JAKQKF010000240.1 GCA_029560815.1 bacterium | reverse complement strand
ACGAGATCCGGCTGCAAAGGGTTGACAGCAGGACCTTTGCAGCCCGCGGCCCCTGATACAAGACGAGATGGACGGGATTTGGGATCTCGGGGTAGAGCCTGCCCGAACACCGAACAGGAGGCGGGCATGAACGACTCCCTGGAGAGCCACATCCGGCATCTGTATGAAGTGGAGGGGTTGAGCCGTCGCCAGATCGCCGAGCAGCTGAATCTTTCGCGCAAGAAGGTCGCGCGGCTGCTTCGGGGAGAAGGCGTGCAAAAGCGCGCCCCCCGCAGTGTCGTTTCGCCTTACGCACGACTGATTGCCGAATGGTACCGGCAGTATCCGTCCTTGAAGGCCATCCAGGTTCTGGAGCGGCTGCGATCCCACGGATTTACGGGGGGTACACAAGCGTCAAGGACTTCAGCCGCCCGTTTCGGCAAAAACCCAAACGGGCCTATCACGAACTGGTGTTTCTGCCCGGCGAGGAGGCCCAGGTCGACTGGATGCAGTGCCGGTTCCCGTTCGGGACGGTTCACGGCTTTGTGTGGATCCTCTCCTACAGCCGTTACCTGTACGCGCGCTTTTATCCGGGTCAGTCCATGGAGTTTTTTCTGGCGGGGGGGGCACCTGGAGGCGTTTCGGGAGGTCGGGGGCGTGGCCCACCGGGGTCACTATGACAATCTCAAAAGTGTCGTGACCCGACGACAGCCCCAGACGGTCTTCAACAGCCAGTTTATGGATTTTGCAAGGCATTTTGGCTTCTCTGTCTACCTTTGCACGCCCGGCCGAGCCAACGAGAAGGGGCGGGTCGAGCGGGTAATCCGGTACATGGAAGGGTTTCTCATGACCCACGCCTTCTCGGATCTGGAGGATTTGAACCGGCAGTTTGCCCGCTGGCGCGCCGAACGAAACGGACGGCTGCGCCGCTCAACGGGAAAGGCGCCGGCCGTGCTTCTTGCCGAGGAAAAGCTCAAGCCGCTTCCGACACTGCCCTACCGGCCCTACCGGCTCCAGACGGCCGCCATCGGCTCGACGGGCTTTGTGCAGCTGCAAACCAACCGCTACTCCGCCCCCTCGTCTTGCGCCAATCGGCTGTGCAGCCTCCTGATCTATCCCGATCAGATCGAGATCGTCGTAGACGGCAAGAAGTGCGCCGCGCACCGGCGCTCGTTTGCGAGAAACCAGACGATCGAGCATCCCGCGCATCGGGAGAAGCTCCTGCGGTGCACGCCCGCCTTCAAGCGCGAACGCATCCTTCAGCTCATGAGCCGGATGGACAAGGCGATCGAGGCGTTCATCCAAAAAGCCGGGGCCGAGGGGGAAGACCCTGCCGAGGTCGCCTGCGAGCTGTTCCGGCTCCTCAAGGGACGGGCTCGCGAGAGCCTCGTATCGGCCGTCCGGGAGGCCTCCGCGCTGGGCATCTACAAGAGCGTCTATATCGCCAATCTGCTGGAGCCCTCGGCGCGGCAGCCCAACCCGGTCCCGGTTTATCCGCAAGACCCGAAGCTCCTGGGCATTACCTACGAGGGAAGGAAACTGGAAAACTATGATGAGCTTCTCTGAGCTCTGGAAACACTTCCGGCTGCTGAGCGAGCCCGAGGAGCTGCCGCCGGACAAGGCGGCTTTCCTGGAGGAGTTTCTCCGGGCCGAGTACGCCAGGCGGGAGCAAAAGAGGATCGCCACGCTGCTGCGCATGTCCGGGATCAGGCGGGTCAAGCTGCTGCATGATTTTGACTGGGCCTTCAACCCCAAAATCCCCCGGGAAAAAATCATGGAGTTCATGCAAACCGGTTCCTCGCTGTTTCAAGTGGGTAAGTTTTTGAAGCCGGTCCGTGTCAGTGATAGAGCGTTGTTTCATGAGAGACACGGACCTTCTTCAATTAGCGTTAGGGTTGGCCCCACCGTGGAGGGTGGTGAGTTGTCAGTTCGATGCCGAGAAGCGACGTCTGGACATCGGGCTGGACTTTCCCCGGGGGAGCCGTTTTCCCTGTCCCTCCTGCGGACAGGGGGACTGTCCGGTTCAGGATACGGAGCCAAAGAGCTGGCGGCATCTGAACTTCTTTCAGCACGAAGCCCATCTGGTTGCCCGGGTGCCGCGGATCCGGTGTACCCGATGCGGGGTTTTACAAGTGGCCCTGCCGTGGGCGCGACCGGGCAGCGGCTTTACCCTCTTGTTTGAGGCCTTCATCATGATCCTGGTCCAGGCCATGCCGGTCAAGCGAATCGCCGCGCTGCTCGGGGAGCATGACACCCGCCCGTGGCGCGTGCTGGAGCATTACGTCGACCGGGCCCGCGAGCAGGCCGATCACTCCGGGCTGCGGCAGCTCGGGGTGGATGAAACGGCCAGCAAGCGGGGGCACAACTACGTCAGCCTCTTTGTCGATCTGGAGCAGGCCCG
>JAKQKF010000233.1 GCA_029560815.1 bacterium | reverse complement strand
CCGGCCGTCTGCGCCCGCCGGCTTTACGCTGGAGCAGAATTATCCCAACCCCTTCAACGGCGGAACCCTGATACCCTTTGCGCTCGAGAGCTCCACACATGCCCGGGTAGTGATCCATGATCTCATGGGCCGCCTGGTCATCGAGCTGTTCGAAGGAGAACTTGCAGCGGGCCGTCACCAGCTGCGCTGGGATGCGTGCAACGCGGCGGGTCGCCGGGTGCCCGGCGGGATCTATTTCTACACCCTGACGGCGGGGGCGCACCGTACCATGGGGAGGATGCTGGTGCTGCGGTGATTTGGCCGAAAAGTTGTGGGGCATTGATACTGATTTTAGCGCGGTGATTTTTGGGCAGGCACGTCCGCCTGGTAAATCAATGGCGCAGGCTGATCTCTGCAATGGCCTCAGGAGCTCTCCTGGGCCCCCGATGCGGTTTTGCAGGCCGTTTCAGCCCCCTGACTGCCGAGGTGGAAAAAAATAACCAAAAAGTGATTGGAATGCCTCGAATTCTTCTCTTCGCTTTTTTCACCCTGCTCGTCCTCTCCGCATCGGCCTCCGCGACGGGATACCTCTGCGCCGTCGGCGGCGGTTCGGAGAACTATAACGCCTGGTCGGACGGGCCTTACCGCTGGATGGTCGAAAAATCGGGATACGGCCCCGCCCTGGTGCTGCACTACAGCGAGGGCTCGGTCTGGCTCGAGAATTATTTCACCTCGTTTGGAGCGAGTTCGGCTCGAAGTCTGGTGGTGGGAAGCGCCGCCGCCGCGAATGATTCCGCCGCCTACAAGACGATCCGCGCCAGCCGGCTGATATTTTTACGCGGGGGCGACCAGTCGCGCTACTATATCCTCTGGAAGGGGAGTCTGGTCGAAAAGGCGATCCGGGAGGTGTGGGAGGGAGGCGGGGTGATCGGGGGCACCAGTGCGGGGCTGGCGGTGTTGGGGGAGGTGGATTACACCGCCGAGACCCCGGCGTCGGCCACTTCCGACGATGCGCTCGCGAATCCCTTTCACCGCGATATCACCCTGCGGGATGACTTTTTGTCCCTCGCCGCCGGGGTGATCTTCGACAGCCATTTCACGGCGCGGGTGAGGCTGGGCCGGCTGGCCGCTTTCGTGGCCCGCTGGCGGCAGAGCCACGGCGGGGATCTGCTCGGGGTGGGGGTGGATGAAAATACCGCGGTCTGTTTATCGTCGGACCACAGCTTTGAGGTGATGGGGGCGGGCAGCGTGACCCTGCTGGAGATCCCGCCGCAGTCGGAGTTCCTCTGCAGCAGCGGCCGGCCCCTCTCCTTCACCGGCTGGAAGATGCACCTGCTGACTCCCGGCTTCGGCTACGATCTCCGGAGCCGTACGGTCGTGCGGGTCCCGCCCAAGGCGGTCGACAAGAGTCCGCAGTGGCAGGCGCCGCCGCAGCCACATGCGCGCATGCTGCTGGCGGGGGGGAGCGAGCCCGTGCAGATGCAGGGGGCCTTGAAAGAGCTGGTCAGCCGCGCCGGCGGCGATTCGCTGCTGTTGCTGGGGGGCGGGGGAGCCGGACTCTTCGCACCCTGGCTGAAAAGCTATTTCGCTTTCGACCGCCTCCGGCTTGTCACCCTCGATGCGGCCGCGATGCAGTCGGATGCACTCGCCGCCGCCCTGGGGCGCGCACGGGCGGTGCTGGTGGCGGGCCTCTCCGCCGCGGAGGTGGCTGATTGTTTCAATGAACCATCGCCGGTGAGCGCGGCCCTGCAGGGGGCAGTGGCCCGGCCGGAGTGCACCCTCATGCTGGCCGGCGCGGCCCTGCCCCTCTGCGGCGACCTGCGCGTGGCCGATCCGGAATATCGCAGCACCGACCTCGTCTACGGCCGCCTGGCTGTGGCGCCGGGCCTCTCCCTGCTCCCCTCCTCGGCCTGGAGCTTCAACAGCTTTTATTCCGACGATTTCAGAGAGAACCGCCTTGGTGGTCTCTACTGGCTGCTGCATCGGGATCCGGGGCTGCTCGGCCTCGCCCTCGACCGCACCAGCATCGTCGCCTGCGCAGATGGCGAGCTCGTTCCCCAAAGCACCCAGCCGGTGCTGGTCCTCGACCTGCAGCACGCCGTCCATTTCGATTCAAGCGACTATCGTCACCGCGCCAGCTACCCGCCCCGTCAGAGCGTAGGCTTTTGCAACGCCCTGCTTCACTGCCGCTCTCTTCAGGACAGCAGTGCCTTCGACCTGGCCAAGCGCACCTGGCGCCGGCTGACGCCGGCCGGGATCGGCAGGGGGGAGGCTCCGGCCGCCCCCTCCGGTTATGCCCTGAACGTCCAGCCCAATCCCGGTTACGGGACTGTTGCCTTTAATATCCATCCGCAGCCGGCGGCCGGTCCGGTCACCCTCACCATCTACAACCTCCGCGGCCAGGCCGTGCGCCGGCTGCACTCAACCGCGCCGGCAAAGCGGCTGCTCTGGGACGGTCTGGATTCCATCGGGCTGCGGCCGTCAAGCGGCACCTACCTGGCGGTGATGGCCTGGCGCGGCCATCGCGCACGGAGCGCTTTCACCCTGCTGCACTGAAAACTTTTTACCAGGACGGGCGGAGAGTCATGGCCCTGCAATCGATCAACCCGGCGGACGGCCGGCTGATGAGCGGTTACGGCCGCGAGCTCTCCCATTACGGCATCAAGGAGTTCGTCAATATCAAGACGGTTTATATCAGCTGATATTGCATAAACGCCCGGGGAATCCCTTCCCCGGGCGTTATCATTATGCCGCCATTAAATTGCAGCGCTGTACCTCTTCGCAGCGGAGCCTCCTCAGCGCAGCAGCAGTACCTTCCTTGAATCTGTAAAGCCCGGGGCCGTCAGCCTGATCACATAGATCCCTGTAGGCGCCTGTCCTCCTGCCGCATCATTCCCCGTCCAGATCAGCTTGTGTTTTCCCGCCTGGAGAAGACCGCGATGCAGCGCAGCGACTGGCTCACCCAGCAGGTTGTAGATCATGACCTCGGCTTGCTCCGGCCTGGCCGCCGTCACCTCCACGCAGGTCTGCGCGTTGAAGGGATTGGGATAATTCTGCAGCAGGGCGAATGTGCGCACAGGTTCACCCGCAGGGGTGTGCTGCTCCACGCCCACAGTCTTGGGAGACCAGGCCAGTCCCTGTACACTGGCCACGCCGGTGGGGCCGACAGTCGTTCCCTTGCCGGTCGCCAGATCGATAGTGATGATAGTGATGGTCGCTGTGCCCTTGAAACCGTAGAGGACTCCAGTGGGAGAAAAGGCCAGGGCGGGGGTAAGGGTGTTGTCGCCGGTGGCACCCACCAGGGTGGTGTCGCCGTCGGCGGGATTGATTTTGACGATCAGGTCCTTGGTGACCCCGGAGGCCGATGCATAAAGCTCACCTGTGGAGGGGTGGACTGCCAGGCCGTAGTACTTGATTCCCGGGGCCTTGCTGGCGAGGATCGCCTCCCCTGTAGCCAGGTTGATGCGGTAGAAATCCCCGGACAAAGAGGCGCCAAACAGGGTATCAGCCCTGAAGGCCAGGGCGCGCATTGAGCCGATGGGTATGGATCGCAGCAGAACTGTCTGACCATTGGTGACGCTGATCGCGTGGATTTCGGTGCCGGTGGTGGTAGTGCTTATCCCTAGCAGTTCGCCGCTGGCCGGATTTAGGGTCAGGCTGTTAGCCCTGTTCAGGGTCATGTCGGCGATCTTGGTTCCAACTCCGCTGGCCGGATCGAGGGTGTAAAGACTCCTTGCAGTCACCGCATAGAGTCGGTCGGACTCGGCCTTGTCGATCACAATGCCCTCCCCAGTCAGCTGAACCGCATGCCGGGGAGCCAGGGGTGCATTGTTGACGAATACGACAGAATCGTGCATCACCTCGCCTGCGGCAGGCATGAAGGTGATCTTGATGCGGGCAGTTTCCAGGGATTGGAGGGTCCTGGGCAGGGGGAAAATATCATGCAGCTTGAAAGCTGTACCGGGCGGAATGATCTCCGAAATGACCAGCGGATCCTGGCCGTAGTTGGTGATTGAAAGGCTCCTGGCAGCGCTCTCCAGACCGGTATGGAGCCTGCCAAAATCCATCCCTGTCAGCGGATAGCAGCCGATGGCCGGGGATGGGCCAATCTGCCATTTGCGTATGCCCGGATTTCCCTGAACTCCCGACCAACCTGTGGTCCGGGAGGTGAAAAAGGGCATATAATTCATCGCATCGTCAATTTGTGTCCAGGTCGCACCGCCATCGAGAGTGAAGGCAGAGCCCTCTCCCGCCAGCATATACCCCGCTTCTGTGCCGGGAATATAGACATTGCTGACAAACTGCAATTCAGGCATGACAGCCGGCAGCCAGGTTGCTCCGCCATCATGGGTAACGCCAATGCCTTTCGGGCCCGAGCCGGTGAAACCGACCACCAGGCCAGTCATGGAATCCTTGAATGAGGGGCTGACAACAGTATATTCAGATGCTGTGAAAGGGGTCTGGAGCACACTCCAGCTCTTTCCCCTGTCAGTGGTCCGGAATATTCTTCCGGTTGAAGCACCCAAGCTACCCCAGAAAAAAGATTCCCCGGCGACGCAGTAATTGCCGATTAATCCGAATTCATTCGGAAGCATGGGAACATTATCGGCATCGGCTACGCGCGTCCAGCTGGCACCCCCGTCACGGCTATAGAAAATCGGGCTGTAGCCGCTTGAATCCTGGTCGAATACTGCCAGGCCATCATTGGCGTCAAAAAAATAAACAAAGTCCAGGAAGGTCTTTACTTCTGGCAATCCGTTGCTCTGCCGGGTCCAGGTTTGTCCGCCGTCACTGGTTTTATATATATCGTTAGTTTCTGAGGTCGCGCTTGTAGTCACACCGATCCAAGCAACATCTGCACTTACCGCCGTGATGTTGCAGATGCCGGTACCAACAGGGATGGGGGCAACAGCCGCACTCCATATATTGCCACTGTCCAGGGTTCGGCAAAAGCTGCCGTGTTCAGTCGCAGCATTCGAGTAAGCGAGTCCTGAAGCCCACACGACCTCCTCGCTCACCGGAGCAAGGGTGAAAACACACATTCCGTCCTGTAAATTGCTCTGCTGGTCGATCCACTGTCCGAATGCGGCCGGGCTGCAAATGAGGATCACCATCCACAACAGCGCAGCTCTTTTCATAACTCCTCCCCCAGATTGAAATAGAAAAAGCACCTGGCCTTGCCTGGATGAACCATGGACAAGGCATGGAACCGCATAAAAAAGAGTGTAGATCCTGTCCGGTCCAAAGTGCGGTCAGCAGCGTGCGCCGTTGAGGTCAGTGAGAAATATGGCTTCAGAAACAATACAGATAGGGTGCCCCGGGAAACAGCTATCGTAATATAGTGTATGCTGCTGTTCGTGTCAAGCGGAAATGGAACTTTAAAGGGGGATTTTCACTCTGGCTGGAGTTCTGTGATAGTTCGGAGAGGCTTGCCAATCAATGTCAGATCCTGGCGCCCCAGATATTTGGTGCTGATTATCCTTCAGTCAATCCAGATGCGCTGAACGCCGATGAAATCCGCGGGAACCGTTTCTTCCTGTCTGACTTCCAGGCAGAGTTCGATGGCTTCCCGAACGCGTGCCATGAGTTCGTCCAATGACCTTGCCTGCGTATGACAGCCTGGCAATCCCGGCACGGACCCGACAAAGTATCCTTCGGTATCCTGTTCGATGAGAACGTTGAATTCTTTTCTCGACATAATTATCTCCCGTGTATCCACTCAAATTTATCGAAAATTATCGATATGATGCAGAATTTATTGCAATGACCGCGAATTTGGAGCAGTCTTCCGCTCCCCTCATCGCAATGCCGGATCGCCTCCGTCTTGCCCTGTAAAAGTCTGCATTTATGCGGCCGACATCAAGGCAATGTTGAGTGCAAGTGTGATTAAACTCGCCCTATAGACTTGTCCTTTTGTATTTCATCGTCTACTTGTGCCAAAAAATCCATCGTCTGCTGGACAATACTGGCAATTACTATGTCTTTTTCGGAGCCGCACTCGAGCAAGATGGCACGATGACAACTTCCCATCGATTCAGTTACCAGGTTGGGCCTGTCTGCACTGCAGCGGTGTATTACGGATTTCAGGTGAGGTGTGGTTATCCACTTCATCGCAGCCCTGAAAAGCTTAATTTCAAGCCATATTGGAGAGGTACCAGGCGATGCCCACAGAAGGGGTGAAAAATTAAGGAAGCATCCGATATCTTCCTTATATCGAAAAAATCGGCCATAACTGCCATGCGAGCCTCCTGTAGCCAATCCCTTGATCGAGATGAATTCTTCTTTGGAGAGCCGATTTACAGCGTCATCAATCAAATCTGCATACTGGGATACTCGCCGGCCAATTTCCTGGGAGAGTTCCTCAGGCCGGATGGGTAAAAAGGCCTCGCTATCCATTCGTTCACACAGCCCTTGCAGTTGGCCTACATCCGCCAAATAGAGTTGATCATTATGCGCGGCGGCATCGGCAGCAATAGAGCCCAGGAGCGCCCTCCAGCTGAGGATGGCCAGGAAAGTGCTGATTCCGGCCGTAGCCCAGGTAATCGTGTGAGAACGGGCATCTTGAGAAAGCCTTGTTCCTGAAGATTGTGCACGATGGGTGACCTGATCCCATAAAACGGATTGTCTGCTCTCCGGGCATATGAATAAAAGAACTGATGGATGCTCCTGATCAAGACGCGAAAGATAGATTTCAGGCTGTTTATCAGTTAGGTGCGCCCAAAACTTGGCTTCGATCACCAGCCGTTCCTGTCCAAGCACATCTGTGCCAACCAGGTCAGGGATGGATTTTTTATCGCCATAAACCTGGGATTGGAAGTAGAGTGGCCCCAACTCCGGAAGCCCGGCGTGGTGGAGAAGCGATGCAAGGGCCTCCGCTGCTGTCGAATGTGTGTTCAAGATATGTAATAGTGCTTCGGTGGCAATGTTTTCCGGGTGGGAATGCAGACGAAGCGTCAGTGCGGCTAGAAGTGAGTTTGGGGCCATTTTTATTCATTCTCCGGACAGATTTTTGTGGTTCTGAGTGAACATGCCCCCTGATCACGCCTTGTTCAAAGTGCTATAGATTTCGCGGAAGCTCTCCAGCCCCGCCTCCAGATTCTCGATGATCTCGGCCGCCAGCACATCCGGATCGGGGAGATTGTCGAGATCGGTCAGGCTTTTGTCCTTGATCCAGGTGATATCCAGGCTGGTCTTGTCGCGGGCAATGATCTCGTCATAAGTGAAGCGGCGCCAGCGTCCCTCGGGATTGGACTCGGGGTGCCAGCTCTCCTTGCGCTTGGCGATGTTCTCCGGGCAGTAGCAGGCGATGAAATCGCCCAGATCTTCCAAGCGCAGGGGATTCTTCTTCAGGGTGAAGTGGATGTTGGTCCGGAAATCGTAGATCCACACCTCGCGCGTCCAGGGCTCTTTGGCTGCGGGCTTGTTATCGAAAAAGATCACATTGGCCTTGACGCCCTGCTTGTAGAACACGCCGGTGGGCAGGCGCAGGATGGTGTGGAGGTTGGTGGTGGCCATCAGCTTCTTGCGCACGGTCTCGCCGGCGCCGCCTTCAAAGAGCACATTGTCGGGCACCACCACCGCGGCGCGGCCGTCGGATTTGAGCATGGTGCGGATGTGCTGGACAAAGTTGAGCTGCTTGTTGCTGGTGGTGACCCAGAAATCCTGGCGGTTGTAAGTGAGGTCGTCGCTCTCCTGCTCGCCCTCGTCGTTGGTGAAGGTCATACTGCTTTTTTTGCCGAAGGGCGGATTGGCCAGCACATAGTCGACGCGCAGGCCGGTATCGGCCACCAGGGCGTCGGCCGGCGAGATAAAGGTATCGCTGTCGAAATCACCGATGTTGTGGAGAAAGAGGTTCATCAGCGCCAGGCGGCGGGTGCCGGCGACGATCTCGTTGCCGGAGAAGGTTTTGTGTTTGAGGAACTCTTTCTGATCCTGGCTCAGGCTGTAATGCTCCGCTGCGGCGATGAAATCATAGGCGGCGAGGAAGAATCCGCCGGTGCCGCAGGCGGGATCGGCGATGGTTTTCATCGGCTCCGGCCGGACGCAGGCTACCATAGCCCTGATCAGGGCTCGCGGTGTGAAATACTGGCCCGCGCCGCTCTTGGTGTCCTCGGCGTTTTTCTCCAGCAGTCCCTCGTAGATCTGGCCCTTCACGTCCGCGCCCATGGCGCTCCACTGCTCCCTGTCGATCATGTCGATCAGCTTGAAAAGCTTGGCCGGATCCTGGATCTTGTTCTGGCTCTTGGTGAAGATCTGGCCGAGGATGCCTTTGGCGCGGGAGAGTTCGAGCAGCAGTTTTGTGTAATGCGCCTCCAGATCGGCGCCGCTTTTTGCCTTCAAACTTTCCCAATTATAATCCGGAGGGACAGGCAGTCTGCGATTGTGGGGTGGCTTGCTGTACTCATCGGCCATTTTGAGGAAGAGGAGAAAGGTGAGCTGCTCGAGATAGTCGCCGTAGCCGACGCCGTCGTCGCGCAGGGTATTGCAGAAGGACCAGACCTTGCTGATGATGGAGGAGGTGTTGTTGGGTTCGGGGGGCATGGGTGTGCCTGGTTTTTACGTTATTCAGAAAATTTTGTACACGTCATCAGGATTGTTCTGTGCGTTTCTGGATTACCGAGAATGATCTTGATAATTTTTCCAACCATTCGAAAAGAAAAATGCTGCTCAGTCATTTCC
>JAKQKF010000198.1 GCA_029560815.1 bacterium | reverse complement strand
ATATGTGCACCCACAAGGAATCGAACCTTGAACCTACTGATTAAGAGTCAGTTGCTCTGCCAGTTGAGCTATGGGTGCATTTTTTACTGCAATTGCAGGATATAATGTATCACAAATTCCCCTTTTTATCAAGTAAAAAATTATCTGGGCCGGAGAATTTATCATCAAGTAAGGGAGAGCAGGCGCATGGCGGAGCAGAGCCAAGAGGGCGGATTGAAGCAGGTCATTCTGGCGCGGCGGAGTGTGCGTCGTTTCGACGGCCGGCCGGTAGAGCGGGAGCTGCTGCGGAGCTGTGTCGATGCGGCGCGTCTGGCCCCCTCGGCCGAGAATGTGCAGCCGTGGCGCTTTCTGGTCGTCGACGATCCCACTTTGAAGGCCCGTCTGGCAGAGGGGGCCTTTTCCGGGATTTACCGGGTCACCAGCTGGGCCGAAAGGGCCCCGGTGCTGGTGGTCCTTTTCGCCGAACTCGATATCCTCGCCAACCGGTTGGGGAAGCGGGTGACGGGCATCGACTATTATCTGCTTGATCTCGGCATCGCCGGCGAGCACTTTTGCCTGCAGGCGGCGGAACTGGGGCTGGGCACCTGCTGGATCGGCTGGTTCAGCTCCGACGGGGTGCGCAAGGCCCTCGGAACGCCGCGCCGCTTGCGGCCGGCGGCCCTGTTCGCGGTCGGCTACTCCGCCCATGAGCGTATGCCCGAAAAGAAGCGGCGCGCGCTGGAGGAGATCTGCTGGTTCAACGAGATCGGGTGAGCAGGGAAATGAGGCCGCAGCAGGAGAGAAAAAAGAGCGCAGGAGGAGAGCGGGCGGATGCAGTACATGAGCCCGCCGCCTCTTGGCAGCCGGCCGCCCCGGCTGATGAGAAGTGGCTGCAGTGCTGCCGGGCGGCGCTGCTGGCGTGGTTCGACGCCTCGGCGCGGGTGCTGCCCTGGCGGGAAGACCGCGATCCCTACCGGATCTGGATCTCCGAGATCATGCTTCAGCAAACCCAGGTCCGCCAGGTGCTGCCCTATTATGAGCGTTTTCTCGCCCGCTTTCCCGACATCCCGAGCCTGGCGGCCGCGCCCCTGGATGCGGTGCTCAAGGCCTGGGAGGGCATGGGCTATTATGCAAGGGCGCGCAATCTGCACCGGGCGGCGGGGGAGATCATGGCCCGGTACGGTGGGCGCTTTCCGCAGGAGCGGGAGGCCGTGCTGGGGCTGCCGGGCGTCGGGGTCTATACGGCGGCGGCGATATTGAGCATCGCCTTCGGCCGCCCCGAGGTGGTGGTCGACGGCAATGTGGTGAGGGTGATCGCGCGGCTGACGGCGATGGCGGAGGAGGCCCGGGGGGCAGGCCGGAGGCGGATCGAGGGTATGGCCGCAGCTTTTTTTGATCCCGGCCGGCCGGGTGATTTCAACGAGGCGATGATGGAACTGGGGGCGGTGATCTGCACCCCGAGGGCGCCCGTGTGCGCGCTCTGCCCGGTCGCCGCCTGCTGCGCAGCCCTCAAAGAGGGGGCCCCGGAACGCTATCCGG
>JAKQKF010000169.1 GCA_029560815.1 bacterium | reverse complement strand
CTGTGGAAGGCCAGGCCCACCCGCGCCTCTACAGTGGGGCCACCCGCATGCTGCGCCGTCTCAGCGGCCGCACCGGGCTCTTCATGACCCAGGATGTCATCACCCCGCAGACGCGCGTCGAAAAGCCGGGTTTGATCATCCGCTGCCAGCGTCCCGGAAAGGTCGCGCTCGGCGAAGACGAATCCTATGAACTGGCGATCAGCCCGGCCGGAGTCGAACTGCGCTGTGTCACCGATCTCGGCGGCCTGCACGGCCTCGAGACCCTGCTCCAGCTCCTGCAGGCGGATGAAAAGGGCTTTTTCTTTCCCGCACTCTCCATCCAGGACAAGCCGCGCTTCCCCTGGCGCGGCCTTATGATCGACGTCTGCCGTCACTGGCTGCCGATGGAGGTGGTCAAACGCAACCTCGACGGCATGGCGGCCGTCAAGATGAACGTCCTCCATCTCCACCTCTCCGAAGACCAGGGATTCCGCATCGAGAGCAAGCTCTACCCCAAACTTCACCAACTCGGCTCCGATGGCTTTTATTACACCCAGGCCGAGATCAAGACGATCATCGCCTATGCCGACGAACGCGGCATTCGCGTCTATCCTGAATTCGACATGCCCGGCCACACCACCGCCTGGTTTATCGGCCATCCCGAGTTGGCCAGCGCCCCCGGCCCATACACCATCGAACGGACCTGGGGGGTTATGGATCCCACCATGGATCCGACCAAAGAGAGTACTTACCGGCTGCTGGACAGATTTCTTGGCGAGATGGCTGCCCTCTTTCCCGATCCCTATCTCCACATTGGCGGGGACGAGAACAGCGGCAAGCAGTGGGATGCCAATCCGGCCATCCAGGCCTTTATGAAAAAGAACAACATCAGGGACAACCACTCCCTGCAAGCCTATTTCAACTCGCGTCTGCTCAAAATTGTAACCAAACATGGCAAGCGGATGGTCGGCTGGGATGAGATTCTCCATCCGTCCATGCCGAAAAACATCGTCATTCATTCATGGAGGGGACCCGATTCACTGGTTCAGGCTGCCCGGAGGGGCTACCAGGGCATTCTCTCCAACGGCTATTACATCGACCTCATCCAGCCCGCTTCCTATCATTATCTCATCGATCCGGTTCGACCTGATGCGCAGCTGACGCCGGAAGAACAGGCGAGAATCCTCGGCGGCGAAGCCACCTCCTGGGCTGAACTGGTCACCCCCGAAACCGTCGATTCGCGCATCTGGCCGCGCACCGCCGTGATCGCCGAACGCCTCTGGTCGCCTGCTTCTGTGCGGGATTTGGACGATATGTACACGCGGATGGAGGTGATCAGCCGTCAGCTCGAAGAGCTCAATCTCACCCATATCAGGAATTATGAAATGATGTTGCGCCGTCTGGCCAACCAGCAGGAGACAGCGCCGCTGCGCGTCTTCACCGATGTCGTCGAACCGCTTAAAATCTACAAGCGTCACAGCCAGGGGGTGACCTACTACTCCTACTCGCCCTACACCCGCGTCGTCGATGCAGCGCGCCCGGAATCGATGACCGCACGCTCCTTCGCGCGCAAGGTCGAGGCTTTCCTCAAGGCGCCGTCCGGGCCGGAAGGCGGCGAGATCCTCAACCAGCTCGCCCTCTGGCAGGAAAATCACGCGCGCCTGCTCCAGACCATGGCCAAGGCCCCGGCCATCCGTGAGATGGAGAGCCTTTCCCGGGACCTGGCTGATCTGGCCGCGGCCGGACTGCAGGCTGGCGAGGCCATTCAGGAGGGGAGGAAACTCGGCGGGGAATGGGGCGCGGTCCAGAAGGAGCTGATCGAAAGGGCGAAAAAGCCGCGCGGCCAGACCGAGTTGATGGTGGTCGAGCCCATCGCCCGGCTGATCCAGGCCGCCCAGTAAAATATCTGTCTCATCGCTCAAGGAGTGACTATGGCCATCGATTTTTCCCGTCTTGAAAAAATCAACGAGGGCAAGACCAAGGTCATCTATGCCCATCCCGAGGACCCCAAATGCGTCTACATGCTCTTCAAGGATGATATCACCG
>JAKQKF010000156.1 GCA_029560815.1 bacterium | reverse complement strand
CCAGAGCTTGGCGGTGCTGGTGCCGAGACAGTAGATGGCAATCTCATCATTCTTGCAGTCGCCGATGAGCCAGTCATTGGTGTACATGCCGTTGTTGCGGTTCCAGAGCAGCTTGACCACATCGTCGATCGAGCGCGCGTATTGGGCGGCGAGGCGGATGCGGTTGGATTGGGGTGTGCCGTCGGGATTCCAGGGGGTCTGGCCGACCGTGGTCTCGCCGATCATGATGCCGGCCTGGTTGATATAGAAATCTGCTCCCGAGTGGATGCCGCCGGGGTAGGTCTCATAGACCAGGCGTTCCCCCTTTTCGGGGAGCAGGTCGATGATAACATCCCATTCCGGGCCCATATAGCCGTTCCACATAAAGAGCTGGGCGAAGACGATACGCTGGTCCGCCGTGGCCGAGGCATTGGCGAGGAAGGAGGAGCATTTATGCAGCCGCTCCGGGAGATCCATGTCGATTTCCGGGGTTTTGAAGCGCTGTCCGCTGAGCTGGTGGGGGGTATTCTGAACCGCGTCCCAGGCGTAGGAGAGGTCGATGTAGGAGTTGATGGTGACGATATCGAGCAACTCGACGGGGCGGTCAAAGATGGTCGCCCCCTCTTTTTTGGCGCCATCGGCAATGCCCTTCATCTCTTCCATGAATTCAGTCTCATATTTGCGCAGGAAGAGGAGGTCGACCTGACTGCGCAGGTCCCGCCAGCCCGCGGCGGGATTGTCCCGGTTGCGGCTGGTGGCCAGTTTGGTTATGAAGGTCTTGAGCTCCCGGGCGATGAGTGCGCCGTGCTGGAAGCCGCGCTCATAGGGGGCGCCTTCGATGTGCAGGTAGGTCCACCCCTGCTCTTCGAAGCGGAAAGCCTTGCCGTACCATCTGATGCGTTCGGCGGGAATGTATTCGGTGATATCCTCGACCGGAGTGATGGTGATGTCATCAAACCAGGCCTCTCCGGCCGCATCACCGCGATAGCCGAGGCGCAGCTCGACGCGGTCCTCGGCCCGGGAGGCGAAAAAGAGGGCTTCGCTCAGCTGCCACTCCTGATCACCGCCGATCGGGCGGGACCAGGCGGTGATGGGCATGCCGCCCATACGCAGGCAGGCCGGCAGGGGAGTCGGATAGTGCTGTGCCGAGTCGGTGCGGGCGCCGGCCGTCCTGATCCAGCCGCTCAGGCGGTAGAGTTTGCCGACCTCGAGCTTGACCGGCTGCGAGAAGAGGGTGGAGCGGCGCGGCGAGAGGTGGCGGATCTGCAGGCTGGCCTGGCCGCTGCGGACGACGGTGCGGTCGATGCCGATGGCTGTGGCGGAGA
>JAKQKF010000147.1 GCA_029560815.1 bacterium | reverse complement strand
TATTTCTGTTCAAGGCTCACTTCACTGGCCGCCTGACTGCGGGCGAGACGCTCAGCCTCGGCGCGCCTGGCACGGATCCGCCGCACCAGATAGATGGCGATCAGCGAGGAGAGCAGTATGGAGAGCAGAATAACCAGCCAGAGATAAGAACCCGGCTCGGGCAGAGGATCGACCACCTTGAGCTCCAGCCGGCTGCTGGCGAGACGGTACTCCTTGCCGGTCTCGCGGTCGGCGTAGCGGATGATGATGCCGTCGACATAGGCCATGCCGAGACCGTCGGGCTTGACGGTGTACTGATACTCCTGCCGGGCGACTTGCAGGCCGCCGACGACCTGAACCTGGTTGGCACTGGCAGTTTCGATAATGTTGAGGTTCTCGACCAGAGGATTGTCAAAGCGGGTGATTTCATAGCGGTCGAGATCACCTGCCCACTCCAGGCGGATGGTGACAACCGCCGTGCGGTTCAGGGGCACCTCATTGGGTTGGGCCGAAGCGGAGACCCGAATGCCCTCATCCTCCCCCTGCGCCTGCAGGGAGCTGATCCCGAGCGAAGAAAAGAAAATGGCTATAGCCGCGGCGATACGGATTATGCGCATTCAACTCCTCCAGGCAACAAAAAACCGATAAAAGGGCTGAAGAGGTGGTGTGGCCATTCGATCGGCGAATTTCTCTGTGCCGCAGGGCGCGGCACAGAGAGAAATATCAGGTTGCGTTATTTTTGTTCAGCAGCATCCGGGGCGGGATTGCCAAGCTGAAGCTCGAGCTCGCTGATGTCCTTGCCCAAATGGTCCAGTTCCCATTTCACCGAAGAGGCCAATTCATGTGCGGGCCATTTCTTCAAAAACTCCTGATAATATTTTTTGGCATTATCAAAATCCTTGATGTCATTGGCATAACGATAACCGATCATGAAACTGGATTGGATGACATAATTGCTCTTGGGGTATTTGCTGATCAACTGCCTGTAGGCATCAACGGACTTTTGATAGTCCTTGAGGTTGTTCGCATAGAGCACGCCGAGCCGGTAGAGGGTTTCATCAGCGCGTTTTGACTTGGGGTAGGCCTTGACCAGACGGGCATACATATCGGCTGCCTCTTTCCACTGTTCGCGGCTCTCAAAATCCGAGGCATTGGCGCGCAGCTGGTCTTCCGTCAGTTTTTCGCCGCAGCCGGTCATCAAAACAGCGACAAGTAAAACGGTCAACAATCCAAACCACTGTTTCATCGCATCTCCTCCGCTGGAATTCATTCGTGAATGTGTGGTAAACGTGCCTCGTAAATATAAGTTCCACAATTTTCCAACTTAAACACTTTTGCGCTTAAAATCAAGTTTTTTATCCTTTACGACCACCTGCACCGTGCTTCCTGCCGGAAAATCGCCCTCGAGCAGGCGGATGGCCAGGGCATCAGTCATCTCGCGCTGGATCAGCCGTTTCAGGGGCCGTGCGCCGAACGCCGGATCATAGCCGTGCTCCGCCAGATACTCCTCCACTTCCGGCGTCACCTCCAGAGAGAGATCCTGACGCTCCAGCAGCCGCTGCAGGTGCTTCAGCTGCAGCCGGGCGATCAGCTTGATCTCCTCGCGCCGCAGGGCATGGAAGACGATGATGTCGTCAATGCGGTTCAGAAATTCCGGGCGCAGCGTGCTCTTGAGCAGACCCAGCACCTCCTCGCGGATCTCCTCGTGGATCTTTTTGCGGTTCTTCTCATTGATCTCCTGCGAGCGCTCCATGATCTGCTGCGCTCCGAGATTGGAGGTCATGATGACGATGGTATTCTTGAAATTGACCGTCCGGCCCTGGTTGTCGGTGAGACGCCCCTCATCCAGCACCTGGAGCAGGACGTTAAAGACCTCGGGATGGGCCTTTTCGATCTCGTCGAGGAGCACCACCGCATACGGCCGCCGCCGCACCGCCTCGGTGAGCTGCCCCCCTTCGTCATAACCGACATAGCCCGGAGGCGCACCGATCAGCCGCGAAACCGCGTGGCGTTCCATATACTCGGACATGTCGACGCGCACCATGGCGCGCTCATCGTCGAAGAGAAACTCGGCCAGCGCCCGCGCCAGCTCGGTCTTGCCGACGCCGGTCGAGCCGAGAAAGATGAAGGAGCCGATGGGCCGGTTCTCGTCCTGCAGTCCCGCCCGGCTGCGGCGGATGGCATCGGAGACCGCCTCCACCGCTTCATCCTGGCCGATGACCCGCTCATGCAGGCGCTCCTCCATGCGCAGCAGCTTTTGCTTTTCACTCTCGAGCATGCGCACGACCGGGATGCCGGTCCATTTGGAGACCACCTCGGCGATATCCTCCTCATCGACCTCCTCCTTGAGCATTCTGACCTCCTTCTGGAGGTCGATCAGCCTGGCATTGGCCGCCTCGAGCTGTTTCTGCAGTTCGATCAGGCGGCCATATTTCAGCTCGGCCGCTTTTTCGAGCAGGCCGTCGCGTTCGGCGGCGGCGGCATCGGTTCCGGCCTGTTCGATCTGCCCCTTGATGGTGCGGATCTCGGCGATCTGGCTCTTTTCCATCTCCCAGTGCGCACGCAGGGTTGTGCGCTCGGTGGAGAGTTCGGCCAGCTCCCTGTCGACCTCCTCAAGCCGCTTGTGCGAAGCGGGGTCCTCCTCCTTTTTCAGGGCCTGGCGCTCGATCTCCAGCTGCTTGCTGCGGCGCTCGACCTCGTCGAGCTCGGCCGGCATGCTGTCGATTTCGATGCGCAGCTTGGAGGCGGCTTCATCCATCAGGTCGATCGCCTTGTCCGGCAGGAAACGGTCGCTGATATAGCGGTCAGAGAGAGTGGCCGCCGCCACCAGGGCGTTGTCCTGTATGCGGACGCCGTGATGCACCTCGTATTTCTCCTTGAGGCCGCGCAGGATGGAGATGGTCTCCTCCGTCGAGGGCGGATTGACCAGAATGGGCTGGAAGCGCCGCTCCAGAGCGGCGTCCTTTTCGATGTGCTGGCGGTACTCATCGAGCGTGGTGGCGCCGACGCAGCGCAGCTCGCCACGGGCGAGGGCCGGCTTGAGCATATTGGAGGCATCCATGGCACCCTCGGCGGCGCCTGCGCCGACCAGGGTGTGAAGTTCGTCGATGAAGAGGATGTACTCTCCCTCGGACTCGCTGATCTCCTTGAGAACGGCCTTGAAGCGCTCCTCGAATTCACCGCGGTATTTGGCTCCGGCGATGAGAGCGCCGAGATCCAGGGCTACCAGCCGCTTGCTCTTGAGGTTTTCCGGAACATCGCCTTCGACGATGCGCCGGGCGATGCCCTCGGCGATGGCGGTCTTGCCCACGCCCGGCTCGCCGATCAGGACCGGGTTGTTTTTGGTGCGCCGGCTCAGCACCTGCAGCACCCGGCGCATCTCTTCATCACGGCCGATGACCGGATCGAGTTTGCCCTGACGGGCGAGCTCGTTGAGATCGCGCGCATAGCGCTTGATAGCCTGGTACTTCTCCTCCGGGGTCTGGTCGGTCACGCGCCGGGAGCCGCGCACCTGCCTGAGCACCTCGAGCAGGCTGTCGCGCGAGACGCCGCTGTCACGCAGCAGCCCGCCCGCCTCACCCTTGTCCGCAGCGAGAGCGAGCAGGAGATGTTCGACGCTGATGAACTCATCGCGAAGCTGGCCCGCCTCCCGGCTTGCGGCCTCGAGGAGATCGCCGGTGGTGCGGCTGTAGTAGAGCTGTCCGGCGCCGCTGACCTTGGGAAGTCTGGCCAGAGACTCCTCCGCCCGTCCTGCAAGCAGATCCGCATCGGCGCCTATCTTCCTGAGCAGGGTGCGGCCAAGTCCCTCCGGCTCGTCGAGGAGCGCGAGCAGGAGGTGAACCGGCTCGATCTGCTGGTGACCGTTATCGCCGGCCAGCTTCTGGCTGCGCCCCAGGGCCTCCTGGGCCTTGATCGTCAATTTATCCATCGATATCATTTTATTACCCCATGTTTTAGAAACCTCTATCGCGCAGAGGCGCAGAGATTCAGGAGATATTGAAATCTTGTCCAGCACCGAGGCAGCGCCTGATCCCGCATCTGCAGTCTGGCGAGCGGACCTCTGTAAAAGAGGTTGTCACTGGCGCTCAGGTTCTTCGTAATAAAAAGGGCGGAAAGAATCCGCCCCTGTTGTATGCATCGATCCTCCCCCCGGCCGCGGCCGGCGGGAGGATCGCCGGTTTTACCCTTATGCTGTACGGGCGGATTACTTTTTGTCGTCAACCACCTCATAGTCCGCATCTTCGGCCTCAGGCGGCTTTTCGCCCTGAGGTTCAGCCGGGCCCTGCTGCTCGGCGCCGCCGGCGCTCTGCTGCTGGGCGTTGGCCGCTTCGTACATCTTGGAGGCGGCCTGGTGCCAGATCTGGTTGAGGGCCTCGAGAGCGGACTTGAGCTCGTCGATGCTCTCGCCCTTGATGGCCGTTTCCAGGCGCCCGACGCCAGCTTCGATCTGGTTTTTGGTGCCCGGATCGAGCTTGTCC
>JAKQKF010000139.1 GCA_029560815.1 bacterium | reverse complement strand
TGCGCATGAAGGTGCGGCTGGCGTAGACGCTGGCGAAGATGAAAACCACCGTAAAGGCGACAATACTCCAGTCCAGCCCGGTTAGATTCATGGGGTGATCCTTTCTCAATGGAGGGGAGAGGCGCAGTTCCCGGCCGGCCGACTGCGCGTGCGGAATTGCTTCGCTCTAAATTAGGCAACTGTTGGTTTTTTGTCAAGAAAAATTATCAACAATCAGCAGAAATGGTATCACCCGAAATGAAAAGGGCCCCGTCATAAGGCGGGGCCCTTTTTATTTGAGGCCTGTGGCCCTTATTTCACCAGCGCCATCTTTTTGACCGCCTGATAACCCGGGGTCACCAGCCGGTAATAGTAGACGCCGGAACTGACCTTTTCACCCATCTCGTCACGGCCATCCCACTTGACGGCATGATAGCCCGCCTCCAGCCTGCCGTCGATCAGCGTACGCACCTGCTGACCCAGCGGATTGAAGACGATCAGCTGCACTCTCTCTCCCCGCGGCAGACGGAAACGCACCGCGGTCTCGGGATTGAAGGGATTGGGGAAATTCTGCTCCAGGGCATGGGTGGCGGGCAGCTGGAGCATCACCTCCACCGGGCCGTGCAGGGTGCGCGCGCCGCTGCGGTCAAGGTCCTCGAGCATGTAAAAGTAACGCTCGCCCGCCACGGCGCTGCTGTCCTGGTACACATAGCGGCCATCCTCGCGGCTGGCGATGAGCCGGCTGGTGAGGCGTATATACTTGCCGCTTCCGGCGGTGCTGCGCAGGAGTTCGAAGCCAAGGTTGTTGGCCTCATGGCTGGTGCTCCAGCTCACCTCGACCCCTTTCCATGGTTCGGCGGAGGCACTGAAGGAGCTCAGTTCCACGCTGGTCAGCACCGTGATCTCCCAAAGCTCGGAGCTCACCTCCTTGATGCCGTCGGAGGCGGTGACCCAGATGTAATGGGCGCCCTTGCTGTGCTCGGCGCTGCGGAACTCAAAGCGCGGCCCGGCGGCTTTTTTGACGCCGTCGACGAACCAGCTGAAAACGATCGGATCGTTGTCGTAATCGATCGCCGCACAGGTGAAGAGCTGGCTGGCGGGA
>JAKQKF010000118.1 GCA_029560815.1 bacterium | reverse complement strand
TTCTGTGAGCTGAGAGCCTGGCCCAATCCCTTCAACATCGCTGTGACCCTGGAGCTGCTGCTGCCGGAACTTATCAGTCGAGCGGATCTGACCCTGACTGTTTACAATATGCTGGGGCAGAAGATTCGGGAGTTCCGGATGGAGGAGCAGGGCGGCAGGAGCATGCTCTTCAGATGGGATGGCACCGACGAGAGGGGCCAGCCGGCCGGCAGCGGGCTTTATGTGGTGGTTCTGCGAGGCCCGGGAATTTACCGGACGGTCAAGCTGGTTTTGATGAAATAGCAGTGAATGAGTGCAGCGAAGCACGGAGCACAGGCCTGAGGAGGGGCCGGGGCGCATTCTGCGGCACCGAGCCGCTGCAGCGCACATTTCTTTTTGAAATCCGGGGGCTGATTACTATCTTTACAGTGATGCAAGGTTAACTTATTTTATTAATTATCAATAGAATACAATTTGAGAATCCTTTTACGCAAATCCCTTTTATTCGCGCTGGCGCTGACCCATCTCGCCGCCGCTGCCGGATATGCCGGAATCGAACACCACTGTCTCCGGCAGCATCATCCCCCGGCGGCGGAAACAGCCTGCGGCTGTGCTGAGCCAAAAGAGGCTGCGACCTCCTGCCTGGCGCCCATCTCAGCGGATCCGGAGTCATCCCCGATTCCGGCAGCCTCATCTGCGGATGCCGGCTCCTCCTGCTGCCCGGCGGAAACAGCGTCCGCATCCCCCGCTCCGGAAAACTCCGGCCCGGCGTTGGCCAATCCGGTTTGCTGCGAGCTGGTCAGCCTCTATCACCACGTCGAGGAGAGCGCACCCCCGGTCTTCACTGGACTCGTCCAGGCCCCGGCTGCGCCCATCGCCCTGCTCCACCCCGCCAGTTCGTCCTCCACGGGAAGCTTACGCTCTATCATGGTACCGCATGCGGCGGACCGCCTCAATCTCCCTCTGCTTATTTGATCCCTGGCATACCTCTCGTTTTTAATTCCGGGCGCTCAGAAAGAATGGAGCGCACCGATGAACCCTTGTGCCCATTTAGCACTCAAGAGGTACGCCATGAAAAAGATCTTCTTTCTGCTCTTCCTCTGGGCCGGCGCTGCGCCCGCCCTCTTCGCCCAGGCCAAAGACACCTGGACCTGCGGTACCGTCTACGGAATTGAATTCCACCACAACCATCAGGACACCATTGCCCTCATCCACGCCAATGTCATGTGGGCCGGCACCACCCTCGGCACCGTCTCCGATGATGTGGGCTTTTTCAAGCTCGACCTCTCGCCGGCCAGCAAAAAGCTCGTCGCCGGTTATGTCGGCTATGAAAGCGACACCCTCCAGGTGGAGCCGGGCATGCACGGCCTTGCCTTTTACCTGAAGCCGGACGACAGGCATGAGGAGATGATCATTGAGGGGAAAAAGCCCCACACCCTCCATCTCCACGAAGCCGAGGTGAACACCCAGAGCATCACCCGGCAGGGGCTGCGCACCCTCGCCTGCTGCAATCTCGCCGAGAGCTTTGAGAACAGCCTCTCGGTGGATGTCGAGCAGAGCGACGCCGTCAGCGGCGCCAAGCGTATCAAGATGCTCGGCCTCGCCGGCTTTTACACCCAGATCCTGGTCGAAAAAAATCCACTCATGCGCGGCCTGATCAGCCCCTTCGGGCTGGAGTACATCCCCGGCTTCTGGATCGACGCGATCGATATCTCCAAGGGCACCGCCTCGGTGGCGACCGGCTATGAATCGATCACCGGCCAGATCAACGTCGAGCTGACCAAGCCGGAACTGGGCAGGCCGCTCGCCCTCAACGCCTTTCAGAACAGCATGGGGCGCTCGGAGCTGACCCTCTCGGCGGCCCGCAAGGTGACCCCGAAACTCTCCACCATGCTTCTCTCCTACGGCAGCTACAACCGCCAGCGCTGGGATGAGGACAGCGACACCTTCCTGGACATGCCCCTGGTCTCCCACCTCAGCCTGCTGAACCGCTGGAAGTACAGCGGCGACGGACGCGACGGACAGATCGGCTTCAAGATCCTGCGCGACACCCGCGACGGCGGCCAGACCGCTTTCGATTTCGGCCGCCCGCGCGCCGCCAACAGCGGCTACGGCTCGCGCAACCGCATCGGACGCTACGAGTTCTTCGCCAAGGCCGGCAGCGCCTTCAGCAACGGCCGCAGTCTCGGCCTCATCCTCTCCGGCTTTCATCACGAACAGGACTCGTTCTGGGGCGCGAAAAATTATACCGGCGATGAGAACAGCCTCTACGCCAACCTGATCTTCGAACAAGAGGGCGCGCGCCACCGTTTCTCCTCCGGCCTCTCCTACCTTCTCGATGAGCGCGACGAAATCTACCAGACGGTTCTTTTCCGGACCCGCGAGCGCGTGCCCGGCCTTTTCGCGGAGTACACATACAAGCCTCATGAGCGGCTGAGCGCAATGGCCGGATTCCGCTATGACCGCCACAACCTCTACGGGCCTTTTTACACCCCGCGCCTCCACCTCAAATATCAGGCCGACGCCCTCACTGCGCTGCGTCTCTCGGCGGGCAAGGGCTATCGTGTGCCCCACCTCTTCATGGACAACCCGGCGATGCTGGCCAGTTCGCGTGAGGTAATCTTTGCCGAGCCGCTGGCAGCCGAAGAGGCGTGGAACGCGGGGCTGCAGCTCACGCGCGATTTCTCACTCGGGGTTGATCGCCCCGGCACCCTCGCCTTCGATTTCTACCGCACCGAATTCCTGCAGCAGACCGTGGTCGATCTCGACCGCGATCCGCGCACGATCGTGCTCTACAACCTCGACGGCCGCTCCTTCGCCAACAGCGCCCAGCTCGAGGTGACCGCGACGGCGGTACGGGGCCTCGATCTGACCGCGGCCTGGCGTATCAATGACGTGCGCATGACCTATGCAGGCGAACTGAACGAGCTGCCGCTCAATCCCCGCCACAAGGGGGTGCTGGTGCTCTCCTGGACCCCGCCGGCTGGCAAGTGGCAGTTCGACGTCACCACCCAGTATAACGGCGCCACTCGGCTGCCGGAGACCGCTCTCAATCCCGAGCCCTACCGGATGGGGAGCAGTTCGCCGGCCTATGCCCAACTCTTCGCGCAGGTGACACGCAAGATGGGCAAAATGGATCTCTATCTGGGCGGGGAGAACCTGACCGGCTTCCGGCAGGAGCGGCCGATCCTCGCCTGGGAGGACCCCTTCAGTCCCTGGTTCGACTCGTCGCTGGTCTGGGGGCCGACGGCCGGCCGGCGCTTCTATGTGGGATTGAGGTTGAACGGTTAGAATCCCGGATACTGCCGCAGGGCGGCATCCACACCCGCCAGCGAACACAAAGCACCATTAAAAAAGGCCCGACCATTACGATCGGGCCTTTTTTAATTTATAGGCTAATCATGCTGCAGGGGATTCACGCCCGGATTCAACACGGGCAACACAGGCAGCCGGGGAGATCAACCGGATCACTTTTTCCGTTCGACGACATGGAGGACCTTGCCCTCCTTGTCCATGATATAGACGCGCAGATCGGCGGCGGTAACGGAGCAGACCGAAAAGCCGGAGGCGGCGGCGCAGAACTGTGTCCCTTCAATGGGCGAGACCTTGCGGAATTCAGCCGCTGAGCTGTTGACGATGTAATCGACCGGTGAATCGGCACGGCGGATATGCTGATGGCTGTGGATGTGGCCGCAGATATAGATATCGACGTTATGCCTGCGCAGCAGGGGGTCGAGGCGCTGCTGCATGTCCAGCCTTTCGTTCTCGGTCTTGGTCGTCTGCGCGTAGACCGGATGGTGGCCCATCACCATCGTCCAGGTGGCGGTGTTGACCGTCAGGACCGAATCGATCCAGGCGAGCTGCCGCTGCAGATCCTGTTTCCCGGCATCGGGATACTCTTCGTGGTTATTGATGTATTTATCGATCAGGGTGGGGGTATCGATGAAGACCAGACGGAGGGTGGCGCCGCTGTCGTCGACCGCAATGACTTTTGTATAGTAGCGGCCTGCCATCGCCCAGCGGCGGCTCACCTTGCCGTAATCGAGTACGGCCTGGGTATTGCCTCGGTAATCATGATTGCCCAGGACTGGGTACCATTCGCACATCAGTTCGGGATGATCGTAGATCAGTTCAAAATTGGTCAACCAGAGGGGGTCCTGGACGCTGGCCACGCCGTTGAAATGGTGGGCATCGCCAAGCAGGGCCACGAACTCGATGTCGACCTTCTCACCCACCTCCCCCATCTTGGCAGCGACCGGTTTCTGATCATAATAGCCGTTGCGGCCCAGGTCGTTGGCGATCAGAAAATTGAAACGGTCGTCCGCCTCCTGGAACAGGTCGCGTTCCTGAGCGGCGGCAAGTGAAACGATAATCAGCAGCAGGGCGAGTACTAGTTTTTTCATTTCTCTCTCCGGTGTTGGGTGGCGATCTATCAATAATTAAATAAGCGTTTCTTACGTCCTGCCATTTTTCCCGATGACAATCTCCTCCAAAAGGCCGGTCGCCAGGCCGCAGCGAATGCCGGATCTAGCCGCAGTGCGGCCGGCCTTACATGAACCACCGCTTCTGGTTGTGCACCACATCCCCAAATGTGCGCATGAAGGCCAGATCCTCCTCGTTCAGGGGGCCCTGGCGCACCGCCGCGATATTCTCCCGCAGCTCCCTTTCGCTGCGCGGGGAGGTCAGGACACTGTGGATATGGGGGTTGGACAAGACAAATCGGTAGCACTCCCCCGCCGTCGGCACACGCGCGCCTTTGGGCAGTGTCCTGGGACGGCGCAGGAGGTAGCCCCAGCGGGTGGCGGTATAGCCGAGCACCCCGGGATTGTGCGCCGCGAGGTGAGGAAAGATATCCTGCTCGGCGCCGCGGTGGGCGGCGTTGTAGCGCAGCATGAGGGCGTCCATCTCGCCGCTTTCGGCCAGCTCGCCTAAAAAGTGACGGTGATGGCAGGAGAGGCCGATTGCGCGCACCTTGCCCTCCTCCCGCAAAAGCTGCAGCTCGTCACGAACCTTTTGGGGAAACTCGGCCGGCTTCGTCACCCCCAGGAAAAGAAAAATATCGATGTAATCCGTATTGAACTGGCGCAGGCGCTTTTCGAAAGTCTTGCGGATATCCTGGGCCCGCCAGATATAGTTGTAGGCGCCGGTGGCGAGGACGAACTGCTCGCGGCGCGCCGGCATGATCTCGCGCAGGGCCGCGCTCATCTGGGTGTCGATCCCGAAGGCGAAAAAGAGATTGATGCCCTCCTCCGCTGCGACGCGGACGGCCTTTGGGCCTGGGCGATAGGTGGCGGAAAGGCCGAGGGGAGAGACCTCGATGCCGGTGCGCCCGAAGGGACGACGGGGTAAGGATGCAGGCATAGTTATTCTCTTCTACAGGGAGAGGTTGTGGGGTTATCTGACCAGCACCATCTTGCCGGAGGAAATTCCCGTCTCGCTCACAAGACGATAGAGATAGACTCCCGCCGGCAGCGCACCGGCGTCAAACCGGATCTGATAGCTGCCCGATTCCTGCTCCTCATCCACGAGGAGCTCAATTACACGGCCGCGCAGGTCGTGGATGGTCAGTGTGACATGCCCCCTGCGCAGCAGATGGTAGTGAATAACAGTCGCCGCGTTGAAGGGATTAGGATAGTTTTGCGACAGCTCCGCGCGCACCGGTCCTTCTGAGGAGATGTGAATCCCGAGCGGGTCCACGCCGAAGGTAGTCATGACCCCGGCATGGTCGGAAGGATAATTACCGCGGAAAGACTCTTTCATGACGACGGCGGAAGCCAGGGGCTTGATCTTGCTGCTTTTGTAAAAGACATAATCGATCCGGGCGTTGGGTGCTTCGCAAGGACTCGTGTATCCCGGCAGGGAGCCGTTAACCTTCTTCCAGCTGTCTACGAGTGCAGCCGAGACAGCGGTGATGGATTCGGATTCGGGGACATTGTTCAAATCACCGGTCAGAACGACCGCTGCAGCCGGGAAAGCCGAATCGCGTTGGGCAACATAGGCGAGCATCTTTTGCACCTGGCTTAGGGTTGCGCCGGTCGGTTCTCCGTCGATATGGGTATTGAAGAAATTGACTCTACCCAGCGGAGTGACGATATGGTTCCAAACCACCTTGCGGGAAAAGGTCCCTTTGGGCAGATCCGCGAATCCCTGCTGTTCGACCGGATGTTTGGTGATGATGCCGATCATCTCCCGGAACTGGCCGTCCCAGGCCATATGCGTCCCCGAGTAATAAATCGAGTAGGGGATGCCGAAAAAGGCGGCGAGGGAGTCGGTGATAATGCGCCCCTGATTATCGCTGCCCCCGCTGCCGGGTGATTCGCAGATCTCCTGCAAGCCGATGATATCCGGATCGAGCTGCTTGAGGTTCTGGATGATGATCTTGAGACGGGTCTCCGGATAAGAGCCCGGTTTCATCCCCATGATATTGTAGGAGATGATCTTGAGTTCCTGCTGACCTAAAGCCGCAGAGGATATTGCCAACAGCATCAGGATGCGCTTTAGCATGGTTTTCCTCCCCGCTCGCACTTGTCACCGGTCTACTACCTTGCGGGATTTCTCACGGCGATTAACTGAAAATACCCATTCGCGAGGCAAAAATCAAGCAATTCCTGCAGCACTTTTAGCCGTGAAACGGCGGCGCCCTCCCGGATGGCCTTCTCCCCGGCGATAAATGACTTGTTCGCCAAGCGATAAAAAGTTATATTTGAGCATATTTGCGCCCGGCCGCTGAGGGCGGATAAAATCCGGCCTCAGCTCCGGGTCCATCAACCGTCCGTGGGCATCACCCGCAAACCTCGCAAAACGGAGCAGTGTATGAAAAAAGTGCTTCCTCTCATCATCCTGATGATCTTCTTCTCCATGCCCCTGGCTGCGCAGCATCTCGATGCCGCCGCCCTTGACGAACTGGCCAGGGCCTGCCCGCCGGATGCCCGGCTCAAAGCCGCCCAGAATGTCCTCGCGCAGGTGGACGGCAACAAGATCACCCAGAACTGGGAAAAAACCGCCGGCGTCGATCCCTATTTCTCCCTCCGCCTCAAGGAGCAAAAGATCACCAACCAGAGGGGCACCGGCCGCTGCTGGATGTTCTCCGCCCTGAATATAATCCGTCCGGTGATCGCGGAAAAGCTGGGCTGCAAAGAGATCGAGTTGTCGCAGAACTATCTCTATTTCTTTGAAAAGCTGGAGAAAGCGAACCTCTTTCTCAACGCCGTCATCGATACCCGGGAGAAACCCCATACCGACCGCATGGTGGAAAGCCTGCTTAAAACCAACATTCAGGACGGCCAGAACTGGCTCGGCTTTTCCGGACTGGTTAAAAAGTACGGGGTCGTCCCGATCGGCGTCATGCCCGAGACCTTCAGCTCCTCCAATTCGGGGCATGTCAACCGGGTGCTCAGCGTACGGCTGAAGCAGGCGGCCGTTCGTATCCGCAGCGAAAAAAATCCCGCCCGGGTCGACGCGCTCAGGCAGCAGGCCCTCAAGGATGTCTATAAAATCCTTGCCATCAACTTTGGCATTCCGCCCAAAACCTTCACCTGGCGCTACGAGAACCGGGATAAAAATCTGGTTCAGCTCGAGACCCAGACCCCGCAGCAGTTCTTCAACGAGAATGTCGGCGACAAATTGGAGAGCTATTACGCCCTCTATTCGATCCCGACCCTCGAGTTCGGCAAAAAGTATGCGATCGAGCGCAACCGCATCGTCAGCAGCGGAGAGGATCTCTATTTCATCAACCTCCCCCTGGAGGCGATGAAAGAGGTGGCTAAGAACTCGTTACTCGACAGCAGCGCGGTCTGGTTCGGCTGCGATGTCGGCCAGCAGGCGAATTCGGAGATCGGCCTGCTGACCGCCGGGCTCTACGA
>JAKQKF010000092.1 GCA_029560815.1 bacterium | reverse complement strand
ACGGCGAAAAACAGCTCGACAAGCTGCAGCTTCGCCTCGACCCCAAAACCCTGCTCATCGCCAATCGCCGCGTCTAGGCGTCCTGCCCCCCCCAAAAAAAAAGAGCTCAACTATTTGAGCTCTTTTTTGCGCGCCCGAAGGGACTCGAACCCCCAACCTTCTGATCCGAAGTCAGAAGCTCTATCCATTTGAGCTACGAGCGCTTCCTGCTTTCCCCTGAATTAGCATTTTTTTCGATCCCGGCAACCCTTTTCTTTGTGCCTCAGCCTGTGTAAAACTGCACCCTGCGAGGACAATAAAAAAGGCGGACATCCTTATTTTTGAATGCCTTAGGGGGGTCGGCATTCGATGGAGGGATAAGGATGTTCCGCCTATTTACATAACGTACTATCTGGATAAATGTTCCGTCTATTCTGCAGGAAACTTCGCCTCCGCCAGTCCGCCCGAAGCGAGACTGGATATCATTCGCGGCCCGCCGATTGCAAGAGAGAGTCCGGCCTTGAGTTCCCATACTCCATGAGCGCTGCTCCCGCCTTCCGGTTGATTCTTTTTCACCTGCATTTGCTCATAGGCGACCACAACCTGCGCACCAACGAGCCGGCTGAACCGGTACTCAACACCTGCGCCGGCGATGGCAACCGGAGCGGCGCCCTTTTCAGGCTTTCCGCTCTCCCCGGTATCGCTGTACTGGCCGTATCCCCCGCCCAGCAGAGCGAAAGGCGAGAGCTTCGCCTGGGGATGCAGGAAGAGACGCATCTGCAAGCCGCCCTGGAGCAGCGCGGTGCCTCCACCCGTTTCCACACTCTCCCCCTGCAGCAGACTGGCGGAAAGGGCAAGCCCCATCTGCAGCCTCGGTGAGAGCTCGCGTCCCCAGAAGAGATCCGAGCACAGCGCGGACCCGGGCGCTCCGTCGCCCCCTCCAGTCAGAGATTGATGACCAGCCGAGGCGCCCAAGATCCAGCGGCCGCCGCTCAAGGCTTTTACCTGCCGGGTTGGCAGCCCGATCGGTGTCATGCTGCCGGCGCTGGCCAGCTCCAGCGGCTGCGCATCCCCCCCATGGTGAGTCTCAATATACCTTTTAATCATAGCGACGACATCGCGATGGATCTGCTCCCCGGAAGCGGAACTGCTTTCCACGCGCGGGGCCGCCCGCTTTACAGCAGCGGCCACGGCGCTCTCCAGGCGCAGATCCGGCATCTCTTCAGTGGGGCGCGTGCGACCGTTCGATACGACGGATGCAGGTTGTACGGCCGTTACCACCTCGGGCGGCTGACTGATCTCAAAGGGTTCTGCCGCGACCCCAGCCTCCACATCGTGCGGGATTTCAGCCAGCGAGAGCGCGGCCGGAAGCGGATCCGGCCGCCGTACCGGACGCACAGCCTTGCGTGGCTTCAGCGTCAAAGTGCCGGGCAAGGGTGCAAGCGGGGGATCGGTGACCGAGTAACCGGGTGCGGGCCCGTCCGCAATCGCGGACAGGGGAACCATCTCGATCACGGCAGCCGGCGCCTCCATCCCGGCGCGGTTCATCCGCAAAAAGAGGAGCATCAGGGCCGCACAAAGCGTGAGAGCGATATGTGTCCACTTTTCAATGTGCATCATATCCTGCTGTTACAAAATGGGACATCGAAGCCACAATTTCGAAATTGAGCCGGCGACCGCCCGGCCGGCTCATTCCGTCAACCTGTTGTAAATATTCGGATCAAATCCGCCGGCATGAAAAAGGCTCTGAACACCTTGGATATATACAATAAGCGTGCCAGAGCCGGGGCGAAGGAGAGTGGATGCGGAGGGCAAAAAAAAACGGAAGGTTCAGATGAAACCTTCCGTTATCAGCTGGGGAACAGGGATTCGAACCCCGATACCATGATCCAGAGTCATGTGTCCTGCCATTGGACGATTCCCCAGAGACGGTCCAGCTTGATGCGCAGTAAATATACGCATTTTTTGCTACAATTCAAGCATATTTTTTCAGCCGCGGGAGAAAGCCGGCGGCCGGCTGTAAAATACCCCGGGGGTGCAGCCGCCCCGCCTGCCCGTGCGCCGGCTGGGCCGTTCAGCCGCCGATCTTTTTTTCGATTTTTGCCCAGCTGTCGCGCAGGGGGACGGTGCGGTTGAAAACCGGAGCACCGGGCCTGGAATCGACCGTATCTGCGATGAAATAGCCGCTGCGTTCGAACTGCACCTGGGAGCCCGGTTCCACTGCGGCCAGGGCCGGCTCGAGCTTGCATCCGGTCACAACCCGCAGGGAGTCAGGATTGAGATAATCGAGAAAGCTCTCCCCCTCGGTGCCCGGCTGGGGATCGGGCCTGTTGAAAAGACTATCGTAAAGGCGCACCGTCGCTTCGAGGGCGTGGGCGGCCGAGACCCAGTGAATGGTTCCCTTTACCTTGCGGCCGTCCGGTGTTCCGCCGCCCCGCGAGGCGGGATCATAGCTGCAATGCAGGGTCGTCACCTCTCCCTGTGCGTCTTTCTCCACTCCGGTGCAGGTGACAAAGTAGGCATAGCGCAGCCTCACTTCCCGTCCCGGTGAAAGCCGGTGAAACTGCTTGGGCGGATCTTCACGAAAGTCATCGCGCTCGATATAGAGCTCTCTGCCGAATGGCACCTTGCGCGTGCCCATCGCAGGATCTTCAGGATTGTTGATGGCCTCCAGCTCCTCGAACTGCCCTTCAGGATAGTTGTCGATCACCACCCTGAGGGGATTCAGGACTGCCATACGCCTGGGCGCGCGCAGATTCAGGTCCTCGCGGAGGCAGTGCTCCAGCAGCTGGATATCGACGACGCTGTCGCGTTTGGCCACGCCGATGATCTCGGCGAAATTGCGGATCGATTCCGGGGTGTAGCCGCGGCGGCGGATGCCCGCGATGGTCGGCATGCGCGGGTCGTCCCAACCGCTGACATGTTTCTCGGTCACCAGCTGCAGCAGCTTGCGCTTGCTGAGCAGGGTATAGGAGAGGTTGAGGCGTGCAAATTCGATCTGCTGGGGGTGGTAAATACCCAGCTGGTCAAGAAACCAGTCATAAAGCGGCCGATGGTCCTCAAATTCAAGCGTGCAGATGGAATGGGTGATTCCCTCAATCGAATCGGAAATACAGTGGGCATAGTCGTACATGGGATAGATGCACCAGGCATCACCGGTACGATGGTGATCGACCTTTTTGATCCGGTAGATCGCCGGGTCGCGCATATTAAAGTTGGGCGAAGCCATATCGATTTTGGCCCGCAACACCCGGCTGCCCTCCGCAAATTCACCCGCGCGCATGCGTGCGAACAGATCCAGATTTTCCGCGACACTCCGGTCGCGATAGGGGCTGTTCTTGCCGGGCTCGGTCAGCGTCCCCCGGTATTCCCTGATCTCATCGGGACTTAGATCGCAGATATAAGCCTTGCCCAGCTTGATCAGCTGCACGGCGTACTCATAAAGCTGCTCAAAATAATCGGAGGCGTAAAACTTGCGCTCCTCCCAGTCAAAACCAAGCCAGCGCACGTCCTC
>JAKQKF010000033.1 GCA_029560815.1 bacterium | reverse complement strand
GATCGCCGCCTCCGTACTCAAAGCCAGCGGTGCGGAAATTTATCAGCCACACCTGCGCTGGCAGTCGATCGCCCCGCATTTTGCCGTGGATCTGCGCGACGCATTCCTAGAGCGCCGCTCCGTCCGACTGACAGTCGACGCCGCCCTCATTCTCCCGCTGGCGATCACCGTCATCGCCGGCATCCTTTTCCAAACCCCATGGGCCATCGTCCCGGTCATCGGACTCATCCTGCAACTCTGGCCCCTCGGCGAAGGCTTCATCGGCAGGATCATACTCCTGTGCCGTAAATCCCCACGGCTCGATACCGAACACTCCTTTATCTTCCGGCCCAACTCGCACCCCATCTACCGGCTGAAAAACATGTGGCGACACCTGGAGCTCGTCCCCACATTCCTCCAACATGCCTGGGGCATCGCATGGACTCTTCTGGCGGTCCGCGTCGGCTTCGGCCTCTTCAACCTCTCCATCACGGAAATCCTCACCGACCGCAATTACTGGGAGCAGACCGGCCCATGGATCATCGGCGCTGCCATCGCCATCGCAGTCCTTTTCGTCACCTACCAGCTGCGCCATCTCGTACTCGTCCGCCTGCGCACATTCCGCAAAAACATTAGCTGCACCTGGAAACGCTGGCGAAAAGATGGCCATCTCAGCGCCAACGACGCGATCGTCAACCGCTTCATCACGGAAAACCCGCTCCTGCGCCGCCTCGAGCCGCACGTGCAGGCCGAGTTTGCCCGCCATCTCAAGCCCTACACCGCGAAGGCATGGAGCACCATCCTCTCCTTCGACGAGGAGGTCTCCTTTGTCGGCATCATCGTCTCCGGCTCGGCCACCGTGTACCGCCGCCTCAAAACCGGCCGCAAGGTCCCCGTGCTCAAACTCGCCGAGGGCGATCTCTTCGGCGTCCATGGGCTAATCGACCCGCACGATCCAAAGTTCGAGGTCTGCAGCAACACCCCCATCTACGCGCTCGTGCTGCCCTCTTACGTGTTCCAAAGCCTCGTGATTGAAAAGCTCGGTGCGCCCACCGTTTTCAACATCTGCTCCCTCCACGTTTTCCTCAAACAATCGCCCCTCTGCACCCAGTGGAGCCAGCAGGCCATCGCACG
>JAKQKF010000016.1 GCA_029560815.1 bacterium | reverse complement strand
CTATTACCGGACCACCCTGCGCTTCATCGAATCCAGGGTGGAGGGCAACCTCGCCTTCCGTAAAACGGTGAGCGCCGATCCCCCGCCGAGCCCGAAATACGCCGGCGGCGACCTCGGCGTGCTCACCAACGGGGTACAGGGGGCCAGCGACTACAAGGTGCACTGGCTCGGCTGGGAGGGTGTGGATTTTCAGGTCACCCTCGATCTGGGCAGTCCCACCTCGCCGGCGCGCGCCCGCCTGGCCACCCTCTACGACCCCAAGAGCTGGATCCTCCATCCGCGCCGGGTGACCTGTCTGACCTCGGCCGACGGCCTCCGCTTCGAGCCCGCCGGCAGCCTGACCGTCGAGGGGGAGCAGCAGCGGGAGGAGAAAGTGCGCGAGTTTCTCTTCGATGCCCTGCCGGCCGGGGTGCGCTGGCTGCGCTTCGAGGTGGAGGGCACCCGGCATCTGCCCGCCTGGCACCCCTCGGAGGGCGGGCTCTCCTGGGTCTTCATCGACGAGATCGTGGTGGAATCGGCGGCAGGAACCGGTGAATAAGACTGAACTGCGTGCAGGGCCGGCTCAGCCGGCACAGGCACAGCTGAGAGATTTTTCTGGAAAGGGATGATTTTATGAGCGAGAAGTCGATGAACCGCCGTTCTTTCATCCAGACCGGAGCAGCAGCCTCCCTGGCCGCCCTCGCCGGCGTGCGCTGCCAGCCGGCGAGGCGCCGCCCCAACATCCTCTTCATCATGAGCGACGACCACGCCGCCCAGGCGGTCAGCTGCTATGACGGCCGCATCAACCGGACCCCGAACATCGACCGCATCGCCGGCGAAGGGGCGCGCTTTATCAACAGCTTTTGCACCAATGCCATCTGCGCCCCCGGCCGGGCGAGCCTGCTGACCGGAAAGTACAGCCACATCAACGGCCAGATCGACAACAACGTCACCTTCGACGGGGGCCAGCCCACCTTTCCCAAACTGCTGCAGGCGGCGGGCTATGAGACCGCCCTCGTCGGCAAGTGGCATCTCAAGAGCGACCCGACCGGCTTTGATTACTGGAATATCGTGCCTGACCAGGGGCACTATTACAACCCCGATTTCATCGAGATGGGGGTGCAGAGCCGCCGCGAGGGCTATGCCACCGACCTCACCACCGATTTTGCTCTGGAGTGGCTCAAACAACGCCAGGGTGAAAAGCCCTTCTGTCTTCTGCTTCACCACAAGGCTCCCCACCGCAACTGGATGCCCGCCCCGCGCCATTACACCCTTTATCGCAACACCCGCTTTCCGGTCCCGGATAATTTCTTCGACGATTATGCCGGCCGCAGCGCCGCGGCGAGGGAGCAGGAGATGGAGATCGCCCGCCATATGCTGCTCTGCTACGATCTCAAAATGCCATTGACCCCTGAGGAACTGGCCACGCCGGGGGGTGCGAACGACGACCGCATGTGGCGCGACGGCTATGAGCGCATGACTCCCGAGCAGCGCCGGGCCTGGGACGCCGCCTTTCAGCCCGTCATCGACGATTTCCGCGCGCGCAAACCCGAAGGAGGTGAGCTGGCGCTGTGGAAATATCAGCGCTACCTTGAGGATTATCTCGCCACCATCGCCGCGGTCGACGAGAATATCGGCCGGGTGCTCGATTATCTCGACGCGGCCGGGCTGAGCGAGGATACCCTGGTGGTCTATACCTCCGACAACGGTTTTTTCCTCGGCGAGCACGGCTGGTTCGACAAGCGCTTCATGTACGAAGAGTCGCTGCGCACCCCTCTGGTGATGCGCTATCCGCACGCCATCGCCCCCGGCCGTCTACCGGAAGAGATGGTGCTCAACATCGACCTCGCTCCCACCTTCCTCGACTATGCGGGCGCGGCTGTACCGGCGGAAATTCAGGGCGCAAGCCTGCGGCCGCTGCTCGCCGGCCGCGCCCCTGCCGGCTGGCGGCAGTCGATCTACTACCATTATTACGAGCATCCCGGCTGGCACATGGTCAAAAAGCACTACGGGGTGCGCACGCAGCGTTACAAGCTGATCCATTTCTACGACGACATCGACGCCTGGGAGTTTTACGATCTGCAGGAGGATCCGCGCGAGATGCACAATCTCTACGGCGATCCGGCCTCCGCGAGCATCATCGCCGAGCTCAAAACTGAACTGCAGCGGCTGCGCGCATATTACAGGGAACCCCGTGTATAAGTGCAGCCGGCAGCTGCAGCAGCCTGGATGTGCAAGAATAAAATTGAAGGAGGAAGACAGGAGCGATGCGCGAACAACTCGACCGTTATTTTCAGCTTGCGGAAAACAACACCTCCATCCGCACCGAATTCATGGCCGGGCTCACCACCTTCATCACCATGGCCTATATCATCTTCGTCAACCCGGCCATCCTCAGCATCGCCGGCATGGACAAGGGCGCGGTCTTTACCGCCACCATCCTGGCGACGGTCATCGCCACCCTGATCATGGGGCTCTACGCCAACGTCCCCTTCGCCCAGGCCCCGGGCATGGGGCTCAACGCCTTTTTCACCTTCACCGTCGTCCTGACCATGGGGCTGAGCTGGCAGCAGGCCCTGGCGATCGTCTTCCTCTGCGGAGTGATCAATTTCATCATCGTGGTCACCAACATCCGCAAGATGCTCATCGAGGCCATCCCCGAGTCTCTGCAGCACGCCATCGGTGGAGGCATCGGCCTCTTCATCGCCTATATCGGCTTCAAGAATGCCCATCTCCTCGATTTCATGACCGAAGGGGTGCACGTCATCAGTTCGACCCTGCGCGAGGGGCGCATCGAGCAGGTGCTCGCGAAAGACGTCCTGCCTTCGCTCGCCCGTTTCAACGATCCGGCCACCCTGCTGGCCGTGACCGGACTGGTGCTGACGGTGCTGATGCTGCTGCTGCGCTGGCGCGGGGCGATCCTGCTTGGCATCCTCGCCACCACCCTGATCGGCCTGGCCACCGGAATGGTGCACTGGCCCGAACTGGCGCTCAGGGATTTTTTGCCTCCCTCGCTGGGGCCGACCCTCTTCCAGCTCGACCTGGCCGGACTCTTCAGCCAGCCGGAGAAAATCCTTTCCATCCTGGCCGTCATTCTCGCCTTCAGCCTTTCGGATACTTTTGATACCATCGGCACCTTCATCGGCGCCGGACGCAAGGCGGGGATCTTTGACGGGCGGGATGCTGAAAAGCTGCGCAGCGGCAAGGGGATCTCCTCCAAGCTCGACCGCGCCCTTTTCAGCGACGGCATCGCCACCTCGATCGGCGCCCTGCTCGGCACCAGCAACGTCACCAGCTACGTCGAGAGCGCGGCCGGCATCAGCGCCGGCGGGCGCACCGGCTTGACCTCGGTTTTCACCGCCCTCTTTTTCCTGCTCGCCCTCTTTGTCGCCCCCCTGGCCCTGATCATCCCCGCCTCCGCCACCGCAGCCGCCCTCATCGTCGTCGGCATCCTCATGATCGGCAGCATCGGCGAAATCAAATGGGGCGATCCCGATGAGGCGGTGGCCGCCTTTTTCACCGTGGTGATGATGCCCTTCACCTACAGCATCGCCAATGGCGTAGCAGCGGGTTTCATCTTTTATGCGCTGTCGAAAATGGTGCGCGGCCAGGCCCGGCAGGTTCACCCGCTTGTCTATGTCGTCACCCTGCTTTTTCTGGCCAACTTTGTGATCGGCGCCATGAAATAGTGTGCGACCGGGGAACCGCGCCCCGGTTGTGGAGGTTGAAGATTTACAGGAGCAGTGAGGAGTTTCATCACTCCGGCGGGCTCTGCAGCCATTATTGTCTTCCCGCACAATGATTCTGCAAGCAGGAATCTGTCACCCTGAATTCGTTTCGCAGGCTCTGCAGCCATTAATGCCTTGTCAATTGGCTTGTGATTGTGTATTTTTTATTGATATTGTGAGCTGCATCCATACGATTTGATCGCACAATCGGTATAATGGGGGAAAGGCAGTATCGTAGGTTGGATATTATCAAAGGAGACCCGCATGAAAAGAACATTCGTATTATTCATGGTGCTGGGATCGATTCTGCTGCTGCAGAGTGATCTCATGGCCCAGTTCTATGTCGGGCCCCGCGCCGGCTATTACAAGAGCAAGGATGCCGATGAGGGGCAAATGTATGGCGGTTTGACCGCCCGTCTTGGCCTTGGCGGCCTCAGCATTGAAGGCGCGGTCGACTACCGTCAGGAAAAGTATGAGGACGGGCTGATGACGATGCGCAGCTGGCCGGTGCAGGTTTCCGCTCTTCTCTACCCTGTGCCGATCGTCTATGGCCTGGCCGGCGCGGGCTGGTATCACACCACTCTCGATTACGACCAGACAAAAATGGAAGAACTCGGCGGCACCGCGATTCCGGAGGATGAAACCACCAGTACTCTGGGCTACCATCTGGGTGCCGGTCTTGAGATCCCCCTCAGCAACATGAAGCTCACAGCCGATGTCCGCTATGTCTTTCTCAACTACGATCTGGATGAGATCGAGAACCTGCCCGAGACCGACCATGACTTTCTCGCGGTCACCCTCGGGCTGTTGTGGGAATTCTAGATCCATCAACCAGGAGGGCCGCAGTAATCCGCCCATCGCCTCTCGCTTCCGCAAGCCGGGAGCGAGAGGCGAAATACTTGAGAAAAGTATTGGAAATTAGATATTTATTTATTACTTTATACGCAACAAAAATGCGAGATGTCATTTCATAACCATAATTCACTGCGTTATTGAAATCGCGATGTAGATAGATCTGTCATCCTGACCTGCCAGCGAATTCCCCTCAGCGGAAACGATCTCTGCAGCTCTAACACATATCCTCTCTTCATCCCCGGACATTTCCATCCCTTTTCACTCAAAGGAACTATAATGAGTTTTGAACAATTCAAGCTCGATTCCCGCTTGATACCGGGAATCAAAGCTGCAGGCTATGTTGTACCCACACCGGTACAAACCGCCTCCATCCCCGTCATTCTGGACGGACACGACCTTATCGGAACGGCTCAGACCGGCACCGGCAAGACCGCTGCTTTTGTGCTGCCCATTTTGCACAAACTGCTCACCGGGCCGCGCCGGCAAAGCCGCGCCCTGATCCTCACGCCGACGCGTGAACTGGCCGAGCAGATCCACCAGGCTATTTTCAGCCTCGGCAAGGGCACCGGCCTTCGCAGTGCCACGATCTATGGCGGCGTTCCGCCCGCCGCGCAAATCAAAGCCCTGCGCAGCGGCTGCGAAATTCTTGTCGCCTGCCCCGGCCGGCTTCTCGACCATATGGATCAGCATCGCGCCGATCTCTCGCATATCGAGTTTCTTGTGCTTGATGAAGCGGACCGTATGCTCGACATGGGCTTTCTCCCATCGGTGCGCAGGATACTCCAGCAGGTGCCGGCAGAACGGCAGACCCTGCTATTCTCCGCCACCTTCCCCGATGAGATCGAGACCCTGGCGAAGAAATCCATGCGCCGCCCCGAGCGCGTCACTCTGGGGTTGAGCCGGCCGGTGCATACCGTCCGTCATGCCCTCTATCCCGTTCAGCAGCAAAACAAGCTCTCCCTGCTGCTGGCGCTGCTCCAGCGCACAGAGACCGGTTCCGTGCTGGTCTTCACCCGCACCCGCCACCGGGCGCAGCGTGTGGCGCGCCAGATCGGGCAGAGCGGTTACAGGGTGACCAGCTTGCACAGCGACCGCACCCAAAGTCAACGTCAGGCCGCATTGCAGGGCTTTCGCCGCGGCGAATTCCAGATCATGGTCGCAACCGATATCGCCGCCCGCGGGCTCGATGTCGAGAGCATCTCCCATGTTATCAACTTTGATATGCCCGACACGGCCGATGCCTATATTCACCGCATTGGCCGCACAGGCCGTGCCGAGCGCAGCGGCGAAGCCTATACCATGACTACACCTGAGGATGCCGACATGGTCAAGACCCTCGAGAAGATCATGGGTAAAACTCTGCCGCAGCAGATCCTGCAGGATTTCGACTATCACCAGGCCGCACAGGAGCCGCGCTCAGCGGAACAGAGGCCGCAAATGCGCAGCAGCCTTCGCCAGCATACGGCTGTGTCACAGCGTCCTGCCGGGCAGCGGCCGCAGGTGCGCAGCAACCACCGCAAGCAGGCAGAAGTCGAGCAGCGTCATGGGCAGCGCAGGCCACAGGCGTCAGGCAATCCTGGCCGGCAAACTGAGCCGGAGGCGAGCAGCCCTGTCGCCGCCCGCTGGGGCCGAACACTGCGTTCGCGCCGCCGTACCATGTAAAGAAAATGTTTTGAAATGGGGATGATTATTGCGATATTTTATTGATAAATATCGAAAATAGCGAATCATCCCCATGAAAAATCGCTCCACCATCATGGGAATCGCGATGATCCTGATTTTGATCATCGCGATTTCCTGTTTTATGCTGCCGGGCGGGGATTACAATCGTATCTACGACCTTCTCAAGGAAGTGGAAGAGGAGCGCGATGATTTTAAAGTTGTGGTGCGGTAATAAAATGTTCGCCGGCCGGTGCTCACCTTCTGTTCTGCTCCTCAGCATCTCTCTTTGCATCCTGACCCCGTCTGCTGCTGCCCTTTCCGCCAAAGTCTCCCTGCCTAAAGCCAAAGAGAAATGGATCTGCCGGGCGGGCGACCTCTTCACTCTTTACAGCGCGGCCCCGGCCAAACAGGCCGGCGAAATCAGCCTTGGCCTCGCGCAGTATCATGCCGTGCTCGCTGGCCAGAGCGGCGGCACAGCCATCCCCTCGCCGGTGCCGACCTTCATCTATGTCTTCAAGGACGAGCGCGGCCTGGCCCCTTATCAATGCTTCCCCGCCGAGCGGCCATCGGCCAGCGGCGGCTATTTTCTCCAGCGCGAGGATGCCCAGTATATCGCCGTCAGCGCCAGGGAAGAGGTGACCCGCACCATCTATCATGAATACGCCCACGCCATCTTCGCCACCGCCTGGCCGGGGGCGCCCCTGTGGCTGCAGGAAGGACTGGCGGAATATTTCAGCACCTTCCGTTCGGATGGCCAGAATGTCTATATCGGTGAGCCCCTCAAGGAGCACGCCCGCACCCTGCGCGCGACTCCCTGCATCCCTTTCGCCGATCTCATGGAGCTGGATGCCGACGCCGCACTCTACCGCGATTCCGACAAGAATCCCATTTTTTACGCCCAGGCCTGGATCGTAACCCACTTTCTTTTTCACGGACTGAAATCGGGCGGCGCCGGGGCGATCGACCGCTATATCACCCTGCTCGGCAGCGGTGAGTCGAATGCCAGCAGCTTCGCCGAGGCCTTTCATCTCTCCCTCGCTGACCTCGATCAGGCGGTCAAGAACTATGCGGAACAGCCGTCGCTGGGCTTCACGCGCCTCGCCGCCCAACAGGTGGCGGTCGGCAATGATACGCCTTTCCGGGCGGTTCCTTATGAGGAGGTACTCTACCGTCTTGGTGATCTGCTGGCGCATCACGGCGCGAGCCATCTCGAAGCGGCGGAGGCCCATTTCCGTCAGGCCGCCAAAGTGAAATCCGGTTATGCCCTCGCTCCCGCCGGACTGGGCTATACCGCCATGGCCCGCGAGGATGAATCGGCCGCCCTTGGCCACTTCCAGAATGCTCTGGCGCTGGACTCAACCTCGGCGTGGATCTATTATCAGTACGGCCGCTGTCTGCTCGCCGCCGGACGCAAGCAGGAGGCCTCGCAGAAACAGGAGACCATGGCCCGGGCGCGTGACGCCCTGCTGCGCACCCTGGCTCTTGACAGCCGTTTTATCGAGGCCCAGGCCCAGCTCGGCGAGGCCTACATGCACCTGGGCATGGCGCCCCAGGGCCAGAGCGCTCTTGAAAAGGCCCTCGCCGGCATGCCCTCCCGCATGGATGTGGCCCGCAACCTGCTGCAGTATTTTGTCCTGGCGGACAATACAGCCAGGCAAAATGAACTGCTCACCCTCATCGGGCAGCGCGGCGGGGCCAAGGCAGAGGAAGCAGCCCGGGAGTCGATTCTCAGGACGCAGATTGACCGGGTCAGCCAGCTGATCAACGACAAGGAGTACGGCAAGGCCCTCGCTCTGGCGGAGAGGCTGCACAAGCAGACCGACGATCCCTCCCTGAAAAACCTGATCAACGAAGCGCGTCAGGCCGCTTCACAGGGACAGCTCGTCGATGTTTACAATCAGGGCGTACGCCACGCGGCGGAGAAACGCTATGATCAGGCGGAAAAATATTTCATGCGGGTGATCAAGGAGGGGGGCAAGAGCGAACTCGCTGACCTCGCCAGAGCCAATGTCGGCAAGATCCGTGTCGCCCGCCAGGCGGCCTGGTACAACGAAGCCTTTAATCTCATGCGCGCCAACGATTTCGAAAAGGCGCTGCCGCTGCTCAAAAAGGTGATCAGGGATAACTCGGATCCCCAGACGACCCGCGCTGCCGAAAACGCACTCAGCCAGATCGAGGCCCTTTGATTTTGCGCGGCAGCCCCCGACCGATCCTGTGCAGGCGGCCGTAAATCCCCTCACCCGGAACTGCCAGAGCGATGATCTCAAAAGAGTTCTTCAAATCCTCACTGGTCTATTCGGTCGTTGGCGCGCTGCCCCTGGCCGCCAGCGTCCTGCTGCTGCCCTTTTACACCAATCTGCTCTCCACCGCCGACTTTGGCCGGCTGGCCCTCTATATCAGTTTCTCGTTTCTCATCCAGATCATGGTCAGCTTCGGGCTCGATTCTTACATCACCGTCCAGTACATCGAATACCAGTCCGACCGCCGTCTGCTGCGCGAGAACATGAGCGCCATCACGACCGCCTTTCTGACCATCAGCGCGGTATTCACCCTGCTTTCGCTCTTCACCGGCCCGGTGCTCTTTGCTCTGATCTTTCGTGACGGTTCGCTCAGCTTTTATCCCTGGGGCTTCATGTCGGTTCTGACCGCGATCTTTCACGGCGCCTTCAAGCTTTATACCAATCTCCTCATCTATCAGCAGCGCCCCGGCCGCTATTTCTGGGTCAACATCATCAATTTTATCCTGGTGATCGCGATCTCCCTGGGCGGCCTCTATCTCTTTCCCAAATCCCTCACCGGCCCGATGTGGGGGAGGCTGCTCTCCGCGTTCGTTCTTGCCATTTTTTCGATCCAGGTCCTGCTCGGGAGCTATGGAGTGGCGCGAGGGCGGGCCTTTTTCAAGGGGATGCTCTCCTACTGCTATCCCCTGGTCATCTATTCCCTGCTCTTCTGGAGCCTCTCCTACATCGACCGTTTTATCATCAACTACTTTATGCGGGCCGAGGATGTCGCGATCTATGATTTTGCGGTCAAGTGCACCCTGCTGATCGAGTTTTTTCAGGGCGGACTGGTCAGCGCAATTTATCCCAAGGTCTTCGGCATCTGGAAAGAGCAAAAGATCCCCGCCAGTTCGGTGCAGGTCAACCGCTACTTCAACGGTTTTTCCGCCGCCACGCTGCTGGTACTGCCCCTTTTTCTGATCGTGGTACCGGTGTTGGTCCCCCTCGTCGTCCGGCAGGAGGCCTACTATGCCGGATTCAGCTTTCTCCCCCTTCTGAGCCTCGGCTTCATCGCGCGCACTCTCTTTTTCATGTTTCTCGCCCCGTTTTATTACTTCCGCAAGACCCGGCTTTTGCCGCGGGTGCTGCTTTTTTCAGCCCTGCTGCAGCTTGTTCTCTCCGTCTGGTTCATCAAAGTGTGGGGACTTGCGGGTGCGGTCTGGATCAATTTCATCATGAAGTGGGTGGTGGCGGGATTCGCATTCAATGAATGCCGGAAAATTTTCACCTTCAGAATCAACAAAGTCAAGCTGATCTGGCTGCCCCTGGTCTATACCCTGATCTTCCTCGCGGCCGGTCAGGCGGCCGGTCCGGGCAATGCCCTGTTCGTTTTTCTGGGCGAAACCCTGGTCAGCATCGCCCTGGTCTTTCTTGTCTACCGGCGGGAGCTGTTCATGCTTCTGGACCAGTGGCGGAGGAAGAACAGGCTCGCCTCCGCGGCGTGACCCTGACTGGACCGGTCAGCAGATCCGCGGCAGTAGTTCTCCGGCCGGCATATCCACTACGCGCCATCCCCCCAGTGCCGTCCGCATGGCCACCAGTCCCGCCTCCCCCTTTTTGACCTCTCCGATTATCGACGCTTTTCTGCCCAGAGGATGGCTTTGCAGCGCCTTGAGGGCTTTTTCAGCCGCCCCGGCGGCCACGGCGGCCACCAGCTTGCCCTCATTGGCGATATAGAGAGAATCGAGGCCGAGCAGTTCGCATGCGGCCGCCACTTCGGGCCGCACCGGCAGGGCCGTTTCTTCAAGCCTGATCTCTACGCCTGCGCTGCGGGCAAACTCGTTGCAGAGCGCGGCCACACCTCCGCGGGTCGGGTCGCGCATGGCGTGAAGCGCGCCGCCGCAGCTCTGCAGCAGAAGAGCGGCAAGTTCCTGCAGGCCGGCGGTGTCACTCAGCAGGGGGGTGGAGAAGCCGAGGTGGCTCCGCCGGGAGAGCACAGCGATGCCGTGGTCTCCGATGGTGCCGCTGAGAATGAGCCGGTCGCCCGGCTCGAGATGGCGGGAGCCGAGCGTAAAGTCATGATCGATCACCCCGATGCCGCTGGTGTTGATGAACAGCCTGTCGGCTTGCCCGTGTTCGACCACCTTGGTGTCTCCCGTGACGATCCGGATCCCCGCTGCGGCTGCCGCGCCGGCCATGGAGCCGACGATGATCTCGAGGTCATCGTACTCCATGCCCTCTTCAATGATGAACCCGGCGCTCAGCCAGAGGGGGCGGCTGCCGCACATGCAGAGATCGTTGACCGTGCCGTTGACAGCGAGGTCGCCGATGTTGCCGCCCGGAAAGAAGAGCGGGTCCACGACAAAACTGTCGGTGGCGAAAGCGAGACGGCCGCCCGGGTCCGGCAGAATGGCGCCGTCATCGAGGGGGTCGAGCTCTGGATTGGCGAAATGGCGCTTGAAGAGGTTGTGGATGAGTTCGTTCATCATCCGGCCGCCGCTGCCGTGGCCGAGCTGGATTTTTCCGCCCTTCATGATGAACCTCCGTGGTCTCGCCTGCTCTCGTTGCGCTTCATTCCCGGCCTTCCGGCATGCGCTGGTAGGTGTAATAGGCGGCGCAGGCTCCTTCTCCCGAAACCATGGGAGCGCCGAGGGGGTGGGCGGGGGTGCACTCCCGGCCGAAGGCCGGGCATGCGGTGGGCTTTTTCAGCCCCTGCAGGACCAGCCCGCTGATGCATACACCCGCCGCGGTTTGCGCCGCCGCGGGCGGTCCGAATTTCTCCTGCGCATCCCAGGCCGCGTATTCCGGCTGCAGGGTGAGCCCGCTGGCGGGGATGAGGCCGATCCCGCGCCACTCGCGGTCGCAGATCCTGAAAACTTGCTCTATTCCGGCGCGCGCCCGGGGATTCCCTTCCCAGCGCACCACCCGCTCATACGCGTTCTCGACCCGCGCCTCGTTCGCCTCCAGCAGCTGCACCACCCGCAAAATACCGCGCAGCAGATCGACTGCTTCAAAGCCGGTGACGACGATGGGCACATGAAATTCGGCCGCAAGGTTTTCGTAGGGCTCCCAGCCGAGGACGGCGCAGGCGTGCCCGGCGGCGAGATAGCCCTGTACCCGGTTCTCCGGTGAGTTGAGCAGGAAGCGGACAGCGGGAGGGACCAGCACATGGGCGGAGAGGAGGGAAAAATTGCCTGTGTTTGCGCTCCGGGCTTGCATCGCGGCCTGGGCACTGCCCGGTGCGGTGGTCTCAAAGCCGATGGCGAAAAAGACCACCTCGCGCTCCGGATTGCTCTGCGCCAGTTCCAGGGCGTCCAGGGCGGAGTAGACCATGCGCACGTCTCCGCCCGCGGAACGCGCATCGAAGAGGGTGGAGGCCGAACCCGGCACCCGCATCATGTCGCCGAAGGTGGCCAGAATCACCTCCGGCCTCCCGGCCAGGGCGATCGCCTGATCGATCAGGGCGACAGGGGTCACACAGACGGGGCAGCCCGGTCCATGCACCAGTTCCAGTCCGCGGGGCAGCAGCTGGTCGAGACCGAGACGCAGGAGAGCGTGGGTTTGGCCGCCGCAGGTCTCCATGATGACCAGGGGACGGCTCTGCGCTGCGTGGATCTCCTCGAGGAGCCTGGCGGCGATGGCGGGATCGCGGAAGGGAGAAAGGTTCATGGGCCTTCCTCACCGGATGGGAGGCTGCCGCTGCTCGCCGGACCAGCGCTGCCGAGCACCTCCCGCCAGAGCTGGTGGAACCTCTCCACTTCAGCCGGATCGATGATTTCGAGAGCGAAGCCGGCATGCACCATGACGTGCTCCCCCGCGCAGACCCCCGGCACATGCGCGAGGCAGACCTCCCGGGTGATTCCTCCGAAATCGACCTCACCCATCTCCATGCCCTCGCGCTGATAAAGGCGTATCACTTTTCCGGGCGCGGCGACGCACATAGGATTTCCTCTCTGGATGGTTTTACGGGACGGATGGGGAGGTTCATGCTTCGCGCAGCTGTGCGGCCGCGACCGCGGCCTGGCCGAGCGCCAGCCCCCCGTCGTTCACCGGCACCAGCCGGTTGGTGAAAACCTGAAAGCCCTCTCCCTCGAGAAGCTGACGCAGCCGGGTGTAGAGCAGGAGGTTCTGAAATACGCCCCCGCTCAGCACGACCCTGTTCGCGCCGCTGCGGGTGCGCACATCAGCTGCGGCGAGGAAAAAGATATCGGCCAGGGTGAGGTGGAAGCGCTGTGCGCGCTGGGAGAGAGCGCAGCCATCCAGGGTTCTCTGCACCAGACGCCGTATATAGTGGTCAAGGCGCAGCGGACCGCGGGGCTGGAAATCGGGCCCAAGGAGATCTTCCAGCGGCGGCCGCGAACCGTTCTCCGGCTCGGCGCTCATCTCCAGCATCATGGCCGCCTCCGCCTCGTAAGTATTGACGAAACAGAGGTCGAAAATCGCGGCGACGGCATCGAAGAGGCGTCCACAGCTCGAGGTGAGGGGAGAATTGACCCCCTTTTCCATCGCCTCGATGAGCAGCTCCAGCTCCGGTCGGGGCTGGAAATGGAGCACTTCCAGATCGAGATCGAGGCATTCACGCCCAAAGGCCTTGAAAAGATAGCTGATCGCCATGCGCCAGGGATCGCGCGCCGCGGCGGCGCCGCCCGGCATGGCCACGGGCTCGATCCAGGCTTCCCGGGTGAAGGAGGATGCCCCGCCGAGGAGCACCTCGCCGCCCCAGATGGTGCCGTCGCTGCCGTAGCCCGTCCCGTCGAGGATGATGCCGATGCAGGGGCCCTCAAGCCGGTGTTCCGCCAGCACTGAGGCGAGATGGGCGTGGTGGTGCTGCACGGCGATGCGCCGCACGGCCGGCTGCGCGAGCGCCCATTGCGTCGAGAGGTAATCGGGGTGGAGGTCGTGGACGATGACCTGCGGTTCGATGCGCAGCAGCTGCTGCAGGTGGCCGATGGCGTGGCGGAAGAAGGCTAGAGCTTCGGGATTGTCGAGCTCGCCGATATGCTGACTGAGAAAGATCTCGCTCCCCCGGGCCAGGGCGATGGTGTTCTTCAGTTCGCCACCGACCGCGAGCAGGGGTTCGGGGAGCGGGCGGGCGAGCAAGACAGGCTCGGGGACGTAGCCGCGGCTCCGGCGCATGATCATGGGAGCCCCGGCGGTCATACGGATGATGGAGTCGTCGCTGCGCTGCAGGATTTCGCGATCATGCAGCAGAAAGGCGTCGGCAATCCCGCCCAGGCGCGCCAGGGCCTCCTCATTGCCGATGGCGATCGGTTCCTCGCTGAGGTTGCCGCTGGTCATGACCAGCACGGGCAGGGGCCCGGCCAGGAGCAGATGGTGGAGGGGGGTATAGGGAAGCATGAAGCCGTGATACTTTTGCCCGGGGGCGATGGCCCAGGGGAGAGGGCGCGGCCGGACTGCGCTGCCGGTTGATGCGGGCCCGGTGACTGAGCTTTCGTCGGACTCCAGGGCTTTCAGGAGCACGATCGGCCGGGCTGGACTCTCCAGGAGGGCCTGCTCTTCGGCTCCTTCTTCGCACCAGCTGCGGATGGTCGCGAGGTCGCGGGCCATGAGGGCGAAAGGCTTGCGCCCGCGCCCCTTGCGCTGGCGCAGGGTTTCCACCGCCTCGCCGTTCTGCGCATCGACGCAGAGGTGAAAACCGCCGATCCCGCGCACCGCGACGATTTTGCCCGCGTCGAGCAGGCGCCAGACAGCGGCGACAGGATCCGGGTCGGAGATCGGTTGGCCGTCCGGGCCGGACAGCCACAGGCGCGGGCCGCAGTCCGGGCAGGCGG
>JAKQKF010000001.1 GCA_029560815.1 bacterium | reverse complement strand
GGCGACCCGGCATCGGGCGCTCTGGGGATTCGCCGCAGCCTGGCCAACCTCGGCATCCAGGCCGATTTTCGCCTCGTGAGTCTGTCGCGTTTCGACTCGACCTTTTCTTTGGGGTACGCTGTTGCCCTTGAGGGCGAAAGGAGAAACCAGGAATTCATGATCTCCCTGAAAATTTTATGATCTTCTTCCACGTCATCCTCAGTCTCGCTCCGGTCGTTCTTCTGGCCCTGCTCCTCCAGATGTTGGACAGCTACAAACTGGTGCGGGGCGCAGCGGCCGCCGCCAGTTTGATCAAGGGCGCCGGAGCGGCCCTGGTCTGCATGCTGCTGAACATCTTCTTCATCCGCAAGCTGCATATCGATGTGACCCTTTTTGCCCGCTATATCGCCCCCTTCATTGAGGAGGGGGCGAAAGCCCTGCTCGTCTATAGCCTCATCCGTAAAAGACAGGTCGGTTTTCTCGTCGATACCGCCATCCACGGCGCGGCGATCGGAGCGGGATTTGCCGTGGTCGAGAACATCTACTATCTCTACAGTCTGGCCCAATCCGGCCTGATGATCTGGATTATCCGAGGCTTCGGCACGGCGGTGATGCACGCTTCGTGCACCGCCCTTTTTGCCATTCTCTGCAAGCGGCTTCATGACCGCAGCAGCCGCCTGGGCATCTCTTGCTGGGGTCCCGCCCTGCTTGCTGCGGTGATGGTCCACTCGGCTTTCAACCATTTTATACTGCCCCCGCTCCTCTCCACACTGGTTATCCTGGCGATTCTTCCGGTTTTCATCGTCATCGTCTACGAGAACAGCGAACGCTCGCTGCGCAAATGGCTGGCCCTGAGTATGGATGAGGAGATGGCCATGCTGGAGATGATCCTCAGCGGCCGTTTCACGGAGAGCCGGTTCGGGCAGTATATGCTCTCCCTTCGCGACCATTTCCCGCCGGCCGTGGTGGTGGATCTGCTCTGCTATCTGCGCATTTACCTTGAGCTGGCGATGCGCGCCAAGGGCATCCTGCTGCTGCGCCAGCATGGCCTGCCCGTCACGCCGGACGCCGCTCTCAGGGAGAAATTTACCGAATTCAAGTATCTCGAAAAGTCGATCGGCCGCACGGGCAAGCTGGCGCT
>JAKQKF010000545.1 GCA_029560815.1 bacterium | reverse complement strand
CGCGCCAGGATGACGGTGTTTTCCAGTTTTTTACGCTGTTCAGAGGATAACGATGACATGGCGGATCGAATTCTTTCCAGTTAAAACGGCAGCATGATTATTTGCATCAGCGAATTTTTCACGAAATCATAACCGGTCCATCCTGGATCTTTTTCATCAATTCCTTCTCCGTCTCTTGCAGCCAGGTCTTGACCTCTTCGGCTGTGTGCAGGGTCGTGCTGGCAAGACGGACGGTTTGCGTTTTGGGCTCCAGCAGCCGGGCCGCCGCGAGCTGGACAGCGGCGAATTGCTGCGGCAGGGCCTGGGTTCTGGTCCGCCAGTCGGCCAGTGATATCTCTTCAAGGCTGGCCAACAGAGCGGCCTCATCGCCGGTCTCGATATCCGGCACACAGGCCACACCATGGTCACTGAGGATCTGCTTCTGCTGCGCCGGGGTTAACCTGGCCCATTCCGGATTGCGCTGCAGCGCCTGCAGCGACTCCTCGTAGTGCGCTTTGTATGCCTCATGCTGCTCTTTTAGCGCCTTGCGCAGCAGAGAGAGCAGCTGCTGACGCAGGGTCTGCAGGGGATTGTGCTCTTCCAGCAGCCGGCGCTCTTGCCGGATCGCCTCGAGCTGCTGCTCTATCCCGGCAATCTCCAGATCGCGGCCGTGAAGCATGAGTTTTTGCATGGCGTGCCAGACAGCCATGCGCTGCTCGGCCAGATCCGCGAGTTGCGGCCAATCGCGGAGGTTTTGCTCCAATACAGCCGACTGGGCCAGCAGTCCCTGGAGCTGCTCATTTCCCGCCAGGGTGCGCAGCGACTCGAGGTGTGCTGCAGCGGGTCTGGCCGGCAGGGGCGGCTCTCCGCCGGCGCGCTGGGCGAGATCGGTCAGATTCGCGATGAATTCAGCCGCTTTTTCACCCTCCTGGCCGGATTTGCACGGGATGGAGGCGATCTGGTATAATCCACGCAGTTTGATGCGATCCAGGGCGCTTAGGGAGGCGGTTTCCACGCGAAAATCGGTCATAGGAATGCGATTCTGGTCCAGTTGTCCGGCCCTG
>JAKQKF010000438.1 GCA_029560815.1 bacterium | reverse complement strand
TGAGGTCTTGTTCATGGTCTCCTACGCGGTGAAATTCATGGTCAAGAAGGGGACGCCGGGAATTGACTGCGGGGTTATGCCCCTGGAAGGTCTATGGTGGGCGGACGATATGTCGAGGTTTGCAGCCAATGATAAATCCTGCTGGAAATGGACAATGATGATTATGCAGCCCTCCTTTGTCACGCCGAAAATCATCGAGAGTGCGATTGCCGAGGTGAAAAAGAAAAAGAATCCAACGGCTATCTCCAGGCTGCGTCTGGAAGCCTTTTCGGAAGGCAGGTGCGCGCAAATCCTGCATATTGGCCCGTTCTCTGATGAAGGGCCGACGATTGAGAAGGTGCATCAGTTCGTACATTCAAGGGGCCGGCTGACTGGAAAGCATCATGAAATTTACCTGAGTGATATCCGGAAAGCTGACCCGTCAAAGTGGAAAACCATCATCAGGCAGCCAATGCAGTGATGGCTGACACAGGAGTGCAGCCGTTCTTCGCCGGTTGTTTCATCTGCTGCGCGAAACGGGGAAGGTTCTCCTGGTCGAGCCCAAAATGTGCAAGTGCATGTTTGGAATCAAGGAACGTGCTGAAGGCAATGTGAGGTAGAACCCGGCACCATTCGAGAAAAGGACAGGTAGCTGTCCGGGCCATGACTGTTACTTGTTTACACCCTAAAGGAGATTTTCCACTGTGGACATTCCGCGGATCTTCAACATCAGCGAAAGTGCTCACCGCATCCACGACCCGATCTCACCTGAAAAGCTCGCCATCCTCGGCGCGGCGCTGCGCCTGAAATCGGGGGCCCGGGTGCTCGACCTCGGCAGCGGTTCCGGGGAGATGCTGTGCACTTGGGCACGCGATCACGGCGTCACCGGCATCGGCGTCGATATGAGCCCGTTGTTCACCGAACAGGCAAAACTCCGCGCGGTAGAACTCGGCGTCGCCGATCAAGTCAGGTTCATCCATGATGATGCTGCCGGCCCCATCTCCGACTTTCTCTTGCTTCCGGAACTTGTCGCCTCGTTCGGCCGTCTCGGCTGCGACGTCGTTGAAATGGTGCTGGCTGACCAGGACGACTGGGACAGATACGAGGCGGCCAAATGGCTGACCATGCGCCGATGGCTTGAGGCCAATCCCGGCGACGAGTTTTCAAAAGAAGTCCGGGCCAAACTGACTTTAGAGCCCGAGCGCTACACCGCTTACACGCGTGAATACCTGGGCTGGGGTATCTTCGCGCTGATGCCGCGGTGATGAGTTGGGGCCTCCGGCGAATGGTCAATGACTGTGATTCACCGGGATGTGATGGCGCCAGAATTCATTTATTACGTTCCAGTTATCCTTGCAATCAACCGAAAAGCCTGTCGCAGGCAGGCCTGACAATTCATTCAAATCGACGAAGCTCTGCGGCGCGGCTTTAGTCAGGCGTTGGGCCGGAAAGTCAAGCCGTAAAGTGGCAGCATCGTCTGGAGGAGAGGAGCAAGCGATTGCATGATAGATAGCATGACACAGGAATCCAGCGAGATTCAGGAGACCATCCGGTCCGTGCTTGAGCGGAACCGGTTCGCTGTGCTGGCTACCCAGCGTAACGGTCAGCCTCACGCCAGCCTCATAGCCTTCACGCCACTGGAAGGCCTGCGGTTCATCGCGTTCGCGACCTATCGTGACACACTCAAGTACGCGAGCATCCGGGAGGATCAACGGGTCGCGATTCTCATCGAGGACAGAGTGGGCGACAACAGCCAGTCAGATCGGCGGCTCGTCGTCACAGCGGTTGGTGAAGCGATCAGGATGCCGGAGGAGGATCAACAGGCTCACATCGCGGCACACCTCGCGCGGCACCCTGACCTTGAGAGATTCCTGAGCTCGCCGGACTGCGAGTTCGTACGTGTGGCCATCCACGCCTATCAGGTGGTGAGCAGCATTGACGACGTACAGTGGTACGCAATCGGATAGCCACTGCCACTGAAAGACGGTGCGATGGTTTATAGTAGCGAATAGCCTGATTATGCCATATATCGCATTACAGACTTTCTATCATTCTTTGATATGGGGCGCTTCTTTGCGGGCTGTGACGCTGCCAGGCGCTGCCATCTCCCTTGCTGTGTTATTCAGAAGGAATCTGCGCGACAGGTAAATTAACGGCAAAGAGCAGATATGGATCGCAATACCCTGGCCGAATCCAGACCGGGGAGATAAGGAGCGTAAAGATCCATGGAACCATACCATCCCAGAAGACAAAGAAATGAAATAACCGATGATCACGAAAAAACTCAATTGCTTGTTCAGGGAAACCATATCACCATCGCTCTGTGCGATAATAACCTGCCCTATATAGTGACATTGAGTTATGGATTTGACCAAGTGAAGAATTGCCTCTACTTCCATTGCGCAAACAAGGGTGATAAACTGGAATTCATCCGCAAAAATCCGCTGGTGTGTGCAACAATAATCAGGGACAACGGGTATATAGAAACAAGATGTGATCACGACTATGAAACACTGGTTATACGTGGAAAGATCTATGTGGTCAGTGATCTTGCCGAGAAAAAGCACGGACTGCAGGTATTGCTGACTCACCTGGAAAAGGATCCGAGACCCATCTTTGAACGGAATATCAAGGATGATCGTTCATACGATGGCGTAACCATATTACGAATGGAAATCGATTCGGTCATTGGCAAAAAATATATCGGATGATTCGCCAAACAGCCGCTTCGAACAGACCATCCGGTCAGTCACGATTCATGCATCACAATTGGCTCACGAACAACGTCAGGCCCGGATTGCAGTTCGAGGGCAGCTCAACTTCCGCCCATCCAGGTGGATGAGAGGACAGTGATATGAATGCACCAGAGGATCGCACAGGTACGCTCTCCCGCTACAGGGAAGGTCCGCAGCAGCTCGAAGAGGTGCTGATGAATTTAACGGATGCTGACCTGGACGCCAAGCCAGCACAGGGCGGCTGGACCATCCGGCAGATAGTCCATCATATCGTCGATGGAGACGACATCTGGAAGATGGCAATCAAGATGGCGATGGGGACCGAAGAGGGAGAATTTGCATTGGGATGGTACTGGGCGCTGCCGCAGCAAACGTGGGCAGAGCGCTGGGCCTATGCCAAACGCTCACTGGACGTATCCCTGTCTCTTTTAAGGGCGGAAAGGGCGCATGTTGTTCAACTGCTCGAAAGTGCGCCTGAAGTGTGGGAACGTACGTTCCTGGTGCGCACACCGAAGGGTGAAGTGGAGCGGATTCCGGTTGGTTTTGTGGTGCAGATGCAGGCAGATCATGTTTCCCATCACATCGAACGGATTCATGTCATTCTGGCCGAACGTGGTGGCTCCTGATCACACCGTTTTCACCGACGCGAAGCAATACTCAACAGAATGAAATGGGCCGCGCCACACTGCAAATTGTGTATGCGTGATTATATTTCGCACCGGGCAGCCGGTCCTCAGAAGGGTTATTCTGCAACCAGGAAAGCCGACTGGTCAGACGATGTCGACGCGTCGGTGCGCTGATAAAAGTACGCGAATCGGTCCCCACAAACTGGAGAGATTTATGCCCAAGCATCCGGTTTTCCTGATGAAATTTGCCAAGGTTTATCCGTTCTACGTTGCGAAAGCGGAGCGCAAAAACCGCACGAAGGAAGAGGTCGACCAGATAATCTGCTGGCTGACGGGCTACGACCAGGCCGGGTTACAGAGCCAAATCGACCTGGAAAACGATTTTGAGACTTTTTTTGCACAAGCCCCGGCCATCCATCCGAACAGCTCGCTTATCACGGGTGTAGTGTGCGGCGTTCGCGTGGAAGAAGTGGCAGACCCGTTGATGCAGAAAATCCGCCACCTGGACAAGCTGATCGATGAACTCGCAAAGGGAAAGGCGATGGACAAAATTCTGCGTCAATAGCCCGTTTGCCATGAGGAGGATCTGTGACATTCTTCGATGAAATACGCCTCTTGCTGTTCATCGCAGCGACTGCAGGGATTGCAGCCATTTCATGGAGGACGATGCGTAATTTCCGTTCCCATGGTTTTTTTCGCTTCTTGGCCTGGATCGCAATCGCTGCTCTCATCCTCTGGAATCTGCCGCACTGGTTCACTGAACCTTTCTCCGCCCGCCAGTTGCTCTCCTGGCTGCTCTTGTTCGGCTCGCTCTACCCGCTTTGGCAGGGAGTATCACAACTCCGCAGGGCGAAACGATCCGGCAGTCGCAGCGGGAGCGAGTTGTACGCCTTCGAGCGCACGTCAGAGCTCGTCACCTCGGGAATTTACCGCTACATACGCCATCCGCTCTACGCTTCCCTGCTATATCTCACCTGGGGGGCATTTCTCAAGGATATCTCGTGGGTCTCCTTCATTCTTGGGCTTTCAGCCAGCGCATGCCTCCTTGCGACGGCTGGAGCGGACGAAAAGGAGTGCATCCGATACTTTGGAGACCCCTACCGGCAATACATGGGAACCACTAAAAGATTCATCCCGTTCGTGTTTTAGCTCCATACTTCGCTCGGACGAGGGGCCGGACAGGGAGATGCTGTAAAACATTTGCTGCTTGTCGTTAGATTCCTCTCATCTCCGCAATTAACTGATTCTCCGGCTATGCCCGGAAATCCGGCTCGAAAAATACCCACTGAATATCCCCATTCCCCTTTTTCAGCACCGCCTCGCACCGGTTGATATTCCTGATCAGCTCATCCACGGAATCGACCGGTTTCATTCTGGCTTTCACCGCGACCATGATCTGCGGACCCAACTGCAGGGTGATCAGGTTGAGAACGCGTTCAATCTCCGGCATGGCGGTGAGCATCCCCTCGATGTGGGCATGGGTCTCCTCGTCTGTGCTCTGCCCGATCAGCAGACTTTTGACCTTTGCCCCGAGTGCGAAAGAGATGATGATCAGCAGGATACCGATGCCGATGCTGCCGACAGCATCAAAAACGGGATTGCCGGTGAGGACGGCGAGCAGGATCGCCGTGAGCGCAAAGGCCAGGCCCGCCAGGGCGGCGGTGTCCTCGCCAAGGACTACCACCAGCTCGCTCTGGCGGCTGTTTCTCGCCCACGTCCACAGGCTGACCTTGCGCCGTGTCTTGTTGATCTGGGTGACGCACCCATAAAGCGAGGCCGCCTCGAAGAGGATGCTCACGGAGAGCACCAGGATGGCGATCATCGGGCTCTTCAGCCCTTCATGGGAGTGGAGCTTGTGCACCCCCTCATAGATCGAAAAGAGGCCGCCCATGCTGAAGAGGATCAGGGCGACGATGAAAGACCAGAAATAGATCTCCTTGCCATAACCGAGGGGGTGTTCGATATCGCGTTTTTTCTTCGCCGCCTTCAGCCCCCAGAAGAGCAGCCCCTGGTTGCCGCAGTCGGCGTAGGAGTGGACCGCTTCAGCGAGCATGGCGCCGGAGCCGGTCATTACCGCCGCGACGGTTTTGGTGATGGCGATGCCGAGGTTGGCCAGCAAGGCGAAGAGAATGGATTTGATTGAAGCGTCCTGATGTGACATGCGGGTTTATCCGGAATGAGTAAATGAAAGAGTTATGGCGGCAATATAGCCAACCTGGAAGTGAGATTCAAGCAGATTCTGTGCGTGAAAAATGTACCCGGCTGATAGCATTTTGGCAGCTCTGCCCGCTCACCAAAGGTCAAGATCGCCGGTACATTCATAAATGGCTTGACCACGATTGAGTAAAAAGCTATATTTAGCAAAACCGGTATACTATTTTCACCATCGAGTTGATATTCCGAAGCGGCTGCCTCGGCCCTGCTTTAAGGGAGCTGCACGCAATCTTTGATTCGAATTCAATAAAAATACAAAGAATTACTTACGGCGGAGATACTGCATGGAAAAATTTTCCGGACTTATCGCTGCTCCTTTTGCACCCATGAACGACCGGGGCGATCTGATGTACGACAAGGTCGGGGCTTACTATGCTTTTCTGCAGAAAAACGGCGTCGTGGGGGCCTTCATCAACGGCTCCTCGGGCGAGGGCGTTTCGCTGTCTCAAAAAGAGAAGCAGAAAATGGTGGAATCCTGGTGCGCAGCGGCCAGGACGCAGGGAGGCGTCAAGGTCATCACCTTGATCGCCGGAACTTCCTACGTCGAATGCGCTGAAAATGCCCTCCATGCCCGTGAGAGCGGCGTGGATGCCATCGCGCTGCTGGCGCCCTATTATTTCAAACCACCCACGGCCAGGCAGCTGGCGGAATACTGCGCGCGCATCGCCGAAGCGGTGCCCGATCTGCCGCTCTTTTATTACCACATCCCGGTTCTGACCGGCTGTTTTATCCCGATGCTGCCGTTTTTACAGGAAGCCGCCCCCATCATTCCCAACCTCACCGGGATCAAATACACCCATGAGGATTTTATGGATTTCCTCAGCTGCATCCATTTTATGGATGGCAAGTTCGACATGCTCTGGGGCCGGGACGAGAATCTTCTCTCCGCCCTGGTGCTGGGCACGCGCGCCGGGGTCGGCAGCACCTTTAATTATGCAGCGCCGCTCTATTATCAGCTGATCGCGGCCTTTGATCGCGGCGACCTCCCGCTCGCGCGGAAACTGCAGCAGCAGTCAATCGACATGATCATGCTGCTGGGCAAGTACGGCGGCATTGCCACAGGCAAGGCCTATATGCGCTACGTGGGATTTGACTGCGGCGGGTTCCGCCTGCCGGTTAAAAACATGGGTGCGGACAACTATGAAAACTTTGCGGCGGATGTGCGCGCGCTCGAGATGGAGGCGCTTTTTTCAAAGCTGTAGCATGCTGCCGCTCGTGTTGACGCTGATGTGCAGCAAACCGGGAGAAAACACCCTGAAATTGCACTGGCAGTCCATTCCGCCGCTGCCGCCGGAGGCCGGCAAAGAGGTTCAGCCCGGCGTGGCCGGCGCCCTTGCAGGCGCTCACGGAGCGTACATGATGGTCGCGGGCGGAGCCAATTTTGAAAAAGGCATGCCCTGGGAAGGAGGCCCCAAGCTCCTCCACGACACCATCTTTCTCTTGTCCGGCCAGGACGGCTGGCGGCAGCTGAAAGAGGTTCTGCCCCGTCCCACGGCCTATGCGGCCTGCGTCTCCCTGCCGCAGGGCGTCCTGGCTGCCGGAGGCGACATCGAGGGAGGTCAGACCGGCGAAGTGTTTCTCTTCGCTTTTACCGGAGGGAACCTGCAAACCACCTCGCTGCCCCCCCTGCCCGGGCCGGTCTCGGCGGCAGGTGCTGCCGTGATTGCCGGCAATCAGGTCTATCTCGGCGGCGGCATGGATGCCGGCGGCGCCTGCGCCGGCTTTTACCTCCTGGAGATGAACCATCCGGAAAAAGGATGGATGATACTGCCCCCCCTGCCGCAACCCCTGTCGCACCTGGTGATCGTCAGCCAGCATGACGGCGTCGAGATGTGCGTCTATGTGCTGGGCGGCCGGTTTCGAGACGGGGAGGTATCCACCTTTTCTTCCGATATCTGTAAGTACACGCCTTCAAAGAGAACCTGGCAGCGCGAAGGTTCCATCCTCTGCGACGGCCGGACCTGTGCGCTGTCAGCCGGTACGGGCATTGCCGTCGGGGAGCGCTATATCCTCCTCATTGGCGGTGATCGCGGCGATCTCTTCAACAAAACCGAACGCTTCAACAACGAAATCGAACAGGCGGCCAGTGAAGCTGAACGTGCGGAGCTGTCGCGCAGAAAAACGGCGCACCTCACCGGCCATCCCGGCTTTTCACGCAAAATCCTGGGTTACGATACCATTCAGCGTACCTGGAGCACCCTCGGCGAAACCCCCGAAGCTGCTCAGGTTACCACCCCGGTATTTTACCTGGGGAGGACCATCGTCATCCCTTCCGGTGAAGTGCGGCCGGGAATCCGCACACCGCACGTTGCCGGCCTCAGAATAGAGGATTGATCATGGATTGGAGCAGCACAGCGCAGAAATATAAAACCGGACTGCTGGACCAGGTCATCCCCTTCTGGGAGAACTATTCCCGCGATGAAGCGTATGGCGGCTATTTTACCTGCCTTGATCGCCGGGGGGTGGTGTATGACACCGACAAATTTGTCTGGCTGCAGGGGCGCCAGGTATGGATGTTCGCGACGCTCTACAACCGGGTGGAGAAAAGGCCGCAATGGCTGGATATGGCCTGGCACGGCGCGCGCTTTCTGCACAAACACGGCCACGACGGCCGGTTTAACTGGTACTTCTCCCTCACCCGTGAGGGCCGGCCGCTCATTCAGCCCTGTAATATTTTTTCCGACTGCTTTGCCGCCATGGCGTTCGGGCAGCTCTTTGCGGCGACCGGGGATGAGCAGCTGGCGGACATTGCCCGCAAGACTTTTGAAAACATCATCCGGCGGGCTGGCAACCCCAAAGGGATCTGGAACAAGGCCTATCCGGGAACGCGGCCGCTCAAGGGCTTCTCTCTGCCCATGATCCTGTGCAACCTCTCTCTGGAGCTGGAACACCTCCTCGAGCGCGAACTGGTGGAGCGAACGATCTCTGATTGTATTCACGAAGTGATGGATGTGTTTTACGATCAGGAAACGGGCCTCATCCGCGAGAATGTGCAGCCGGACGGATCGGGCAGCGACTCTTTCGAAGGCCGCCTGCTCAATCCGGGCCACGCTATCGAAGCGATGTGGTTCATCATGGACCTGTCGGTGCGGCTGAGCCAGCCCGCCCTGGCCAAGAGAGCGGTCGAGATCATGCTGCGAACCCTCAACTTCGGCTGGGATGGCGAGTTCGGCGGCATCTACTACTTTCTCGACAGCCAGGGTCACCCGCCGCAGCAGCTCGAGTGGGATCAGAAACTGTGGTGGGTGCATATCGAGACCCTGATCAGCCTGATCAAAGGCCTGGCTCTGACCGGCGATCCGGAGTGTGCGGCATGGTTTGCCAGAGTGCATGAATACACCTGGGCGAGATTCCCGGATCTGCAATATGGCGAGTGGTTCGGCTATTTGAACCGCCGCGGCGAGGTGCTGCTGCCCCTCAAAGGCGGAAAATGGAAAGGCTGTTTTCATGTGCCGCGCGGCCTGCTGCAGGTGTGGAAAACGATCGACCAGCACCTCGATGTGGATGCCGGCCGACCTTAACGGTATTGATCGGCCCAACCCTGGCAGCCGGATCAAGTCAGCGGCTGAAGCACACCGCAGGAATCGCCGGGCCGTAACAGAACACGCAATACGGATGAAAACATGAAAAAAATCTATCCCTGGCTTGTCGTCGCGCTGTTATGGGTCGTGGCGCTGCTCAATTACATGGACCGGCAGATGCTGTCGACCATGAAAATCGCCATGATGGGCGACATCCGCGAGCTGGAGACAGCGGAGAATTTCGGCCGCCTCATGGCGGTCTTTCTCTGGATTTACGGATTGATGAGTCCTGTAGCGGGACTCATCGCCGACCGCATCAGCCGCAAATGGCTGATCGTCGGCAGCCTAGCCGTCTGGTCCGGGGTGACCCTGGCCATGGGCCATGCCACCAGCTTTGATCAGCTCTATGTTTTGCGCGCCATCATGGGTGTGAGCGAGGCGCTCTATATCCCGGCCGGACTGGCGTTGATCGCCGACTATCACCGCGGCTCCACGCGTTCTCTGGCCATCGGCATCCATATGACGGGACTCTATTTCGGTCAGGCGCTGGGGGGATTCGGCGCCACCGTCGCCCATCACTGGTCGTGGCAATGGACCTTCCAGCTTTTCGGCGGCATTGGCGTCCTTTACAGCCTGGTGCTCGTATTCCTGCTGCGGGAAAAGAGAGCGCCGCTGCCCGCTGCAGAAAATGCCGGGGCCGGACTCTCTTCCGGCCAGTCCGTACAAACTGCGCATCGCGGGCTGAGGCACCCGGCCATAAAAACAGCAGCGGCCGGCTTGTCATCCATGCGGCGGAGTCTGGGCCTTTTGCTGGGGACCGTGAGTTTCTGGGTCATCCTCTTCTACTTCTCGGCGCCCAGTTTTCCCGGCTGGGCGACGAAGAACTGGCTCCCCACACTCTTCGCTTCAAGCCTTGGCATCGACATCACCCGGGCGGGCCCCCTATCCACCATCACCATCGCCGCAGCGTCGTTCATCGGGGTCATTTGCGGAGGCCTGTTGGCGGACCGCTGGATCCAGAAAAATCTCCGCGGGCGGATCTTCACCGGTGCCATGGGCTTGAGCCTGACCATTCCGGCGCTCTTTCTCCTCGGCATGAGCCATGGCTTGTCCGGCATCATGACCGGCGCCATCCTGTTCGGGATCGGCTACGGGTTTTTCGATGCCAACAACATGCCCATTCTCTGCCAGTTTATTTCGCCGCGCCACCGCGCAGCCGGCTACGGTTTGATGAACATGACCGGCGTCTTCGCCGGCGCCCTGATCACCAGCCTGCTCGGCAAATCCAGTGACGCCGGCCATCTCGGCCGCGACATGGCGCTCCTCGCCATACCCGTCGCCCTGGCGGTCATTCTGCAGCTCTCCCTGCTGCGGCCGGAATGCGCAGACAAGGCGGAGGATTAGTCCCGATCAGCGGTGATGGGCCGTCAGAGCAAGAAATGGCTGTTTGTCTGGACAAGGTGCATGATATAGCGGGCAGGAAACATCGATGATGACAACCGGATGGAAAGGGGCCAAACAGAGTGATTAGAAAAGTCAGGTATGCGGCTGCAGCAGGCGCACTGGTGATTGCGGGGCTGTTGATATACTGCCTGCTGTTCGGCAAGCTGTTTCCCTACTCCCCGGTCATCATCGGCTTCGTTGAACATGAACTGCAGAACACGATCGTTTATATTCAAAAGGGCACCGACTATGCCGGTCTGAAAGAAATTGACCAGTTAACCCCGCACGTCGAAGCTTTTCATGAACTCAAATTTTTGCACAAACCCCGGATATTCATTTTTAAAGACAATAAGGACTATCATCAGCGTTCATTATCCCAAGCCCGCTTCTGCGCCTTTTATAACGGTGACCTGGTCATCTCGCCATGGGCATTGAAAGAAGCTGAAAAGGGCGAGATCTCGCTGGAAATTTATCTCAAACATGAGCTGTCCCATTCATTGATTTTTCAGCACACCGGATTGATAAGGGCTTTTCGCTATCCGCATTGGCTGCTTGAAGGCATCGCCATGTACAGCTCAAACCAGATGGGCACATCATGGTATCCTTCGAAGGCCGAGACCTGGAGCTGCATCAGAAACGGCAATTTTCTCTCCCCAAAATATTACAAGACCAGGAAGGAAGATCAGATCAGGCTCGACGTGGGACGCAGAATCACTTTCATTTATTCAGAGTTTGCCTGCATTGTCGATTACCTTGTGGAACACTATGGCAGGGATAAATTGATCTCGTATATGAAAGGACTCATCAGCGACGGCGGTCATGACAAGGTCTTCGAAGAGATTTATGGCATCGAGTTCGATACATGCATGGAAGAGTTCAAAGAATTCGTGATGCAGGAGTAACAGCAAGGGCATGGCCAACCGCGGCATCGGGAACCAGGCCGGCCGGTTTGCCCTGCACTTTGGATGAGGTAGACGAAGAGGATTAATAACGACCACGCAATGCGGCAGCCGCTGAATCGCGCAAGCCCCACTTATTGAAAGCAGGAAATGAACTGTTTTATTCGACCTTTGACCCCGGAAGATGAACCCTTTCTTTGGGAGATGCTCTATGAAGCGGTCTATGTTCCCGAAGGGGAACCGCGTCCGCCGCGCAAGATCGTTCGCCTTCCGGAGATCGCCCGCTACGTCCAGGAGTGGGCGACTGAGGGCGGTTATGGATTCCTCGCCGGCGACAGCGGGACGGGCCAAGCGGTAGGTGCCGCCTGGCTGCGACTGTTGACGGGCACGAACCGGGGTTTTGGCTATGTGAATGACGCCACGCCCGAGTTGTGCATTGCAGTCTTGCCGGGGCACCGCGGACGAGGCATAGGGACGCAGCTGCTTGCCCGCCTGTTCGAGTCCGGCTGCGGGTATGCATCGGTTTCATTGAGTGTCTCGATGGCTAATCCTGCCCTGAGGTTGTACCAGAGATTCGGTTTCGAGATCGTGGGCAGCGTGGGCGATTCATACACCATGATAAAGACGATCAGGGATTCATAACCAAACGCTGATCCATCCGCCAGTAAAAATGACTTTTACGCTGGATAATTAATGCGCTCTTTCGCAAATATGGAGCAGGACCATGAGTGAAGAAACCAAATCAATTCACGAATTCGATTTTGGACTGATCTGCGAATATTTTTCATCGATTGAACGCCAGGGGCCCGGCAGCCCGGAAGTGACCATCAAGGCCTTGAGTTTTATTGACCATCTGACCCCTGCATCCCGTATCGCCGATATCGGTTGTGGATCCGGCGGTCAGACCATGGTCATGGCTCGTCACTCGCCCGGGCACATCACCGGCATCGATCTCTTTCCCGCTTTCATAGAGCTGTTCAACAGCAATGCTCGTAAATTGAATCTTCAGGAAAGAGTGACCGGCAGAGTCGGTTCGATGGAAAAACTTGCTTTTGAGGCGGAAGAACTGGACCTGATCTGGTCGGAGGGAGCGATCTATAATATCGGATTTGAACGCGGCCTCAATGAATGGCGCGGTTTTTTAAAACCCGGAGGCTTTATCGCTGTCTCCGAGGCCTCGTGGTTCACCGACGAGCGGCCGGCTGAAATCGACCAATTCTGGAAGAATGCCTATCCGGAGATCGATACCATTCCGGTCAAGGTCGCACAAATGCAAAAAGCCGGCTACATTCCTGTCGCCACTTTTGTTCTGCCCGAAAACTGCTGGACAGAACATTTTTATGAACCGCAAATCCCTGCCCAGGAAAGCTTTCTGAAGAAACATGCCGGCAACAAAACGGCTGAAGAACTCGTGGCCAACGAAAGGCATGAGGCGGAATTATATCTCAAGTATAAAGAATTCTATGGCTATGTTTTCTATATCGGGAAAAAGATTTGATCTCTGCGCCTGACGCTTAAAATCCTGCCGGCAAACCGGCCGTGCGGAGTTATCCTTTTCGCATCCGGCAATCCTCATCCTCATATTCGATCTCGACCGTTGTATGCTCGAGGTCGGCCTGCGCCAGCAGCCCCAGCGCGGCCTTCTTGACGCTGATCACCTGCGCCTTGGTGGCCCCGGCGGGGACGACGAGGTGGGTGGTGAGGACGTGGTGCTCGCCATCGAGAGACCACGCATGCGTATGGTGGGTTGAGAGCACACCGTCAATGGAGCCGAGCGCATGGTCAAGCGCATGGAGATCGAGCTCCGGCGGGGCGGCCTGCAGAAAGATCGCCAGCGTCTTGCGCAGATTACGGACCACGTTGTAGAGAATGTAGCAGGTGATTAGAATGGAGAGCAGCGGGTCGAGGATGTGGAAATCGGTGATGAGCAGCGAGATACTCACAATCAGAACTGCGACCCATCCGAGAACATCCTCGAGCAGATGCCACGCGATCATTCGGGCGTTCATGGTCTTGCCGCCGCGCAGGCGCAGGACAGCCGCGCCGTTGACAAGAATGCCCAGAATTGCCAGGGCCAGCATACCGCCGGGGTCGGCGTGCTCCGGCTCGATCAGCCGGGGGATGGCCCGGGAGAGGATGAAGATGGATCCGGCCAGGAGGACGACGGCGTTGATCAACGCGGCCAGAAGCGACAAACGCCGGTAGCCGTAGGAATAGGGGCCCTTGCCGGGCCTGCGGGCGCGGCCCTCCATATACCAGGAGAGGCCGATCGAAAACGAGTCCCCCAGGTCATGCAGCGAGTCCGACAGGATCGCCAGGCTGTTGGTGAGGAACCCGCCGATCACCTCGATGATCGTGAAGGCGAGATTCAGGAAGAATGCCGTTCCTATGCTGACACTGGCGTCATGCGAATGTGAGTAATGAGTGCTCATAATCCTGGTCCGGGTGGTTGACGTCGGCCGATCTGCAGCGCGAGCGAGAGAGCTGCTCCCGGCAACAGGTTGAATAACAGTGCGGCCGCGGTTGAGGTCTCCTCATTTTCTGTCACAGCCTGTACATCGGCTCCATCTCATCTTCAAAGATGATCAGCTCATCATTTTTAAATTGAATGAAATCCTCACTGGAGGGATGGCCGGGATAGGGCGCATAGAAATGACCGGGATAGGCATTGCGCCAGACCAGGATCCAGGCGATCCTGCGCAGCTCCGGATGGAGCCGCAGCGGCTTGAGGATGCGGTCCGTGTACCAGTTCACTTCGGTGAGGGCGTTGCAGCCGGTCTCGGTCAGGGCCGGAATCTTGTTTCTGCGGCCGGCGAGATCGACGAGCGTGCGCAGGCTTTCGACAAAAAGGGTGTCCTGCCGCGCACGGGAGACCGAGGCATCATAGTTGGCGACATTGCCGACATCCCAGTAGTTGTCAAAGCCGAAAATATCGACCCAGTCATCGCCCGGCCAGGCGTAGAGCATGTCGCGCTCGAGCGCGGCGGGATTCATGCGACTCTTGTCCGGCGAGATGGCATAGAGCAGCTGATGGATGTCGAGCGAATCGCGCAGGAAGGAGACCGTGAAGCGGAAGAGCGCCCGGTACTCCTCCTCGCTGCAGCCTTTGGTGCCCCACCAGAACCAGTCGCCGTTATGCTCGTGATAGGGGCGGAAGATGACCGGGATCGGCCTGCCAGTTTCATCCACCAGCTCCCTGAAAAAGCCGCCGACCAGGGTGAGACGGCGGACGAGCTCGGCGTGGGCGTCGCCGCCCGGGAGCAGCCGCGCTCCTGAAGGCCGGGTGTCGTTGACCCCGCCGCCGGTGGCCGGATTGCCCTCGTGCCAGCTGATGGTGATGATGCCGCCGCGGGCATAGCCCTCCTTTATCAGCCGCTTGATCTTGTTGAAATGGACATTGTCGACATTGGCCGAGGCGGAGATGTTGCCGATATCCCAGCCATAGACGGCGGGGCAGGAGCCGCAGACATCCTTAACGTCGCAGTAATCGCTGTCGGGGTGGGCGCGCCCGACCCCATAGGCCAGGGCATCCTGCTGGCCGAAGAGGATCCCATTGCCGGAGAGCTTTTTCAGATTAAGATAGAGCGCCCGGGTCTCCGGCGTGGCATTGCGGTCAACCGGCAGATCATCACCGGCCGGGAGGAGCAAGGCTGCAGCAAGCAGTACAATGTTCAACATGGCACTCTCCGAAATGACGACAGATTTCCTGCATTAATATAAACAGAAAAACACTGAATATCATCTTTTTAATACACCGCTGCGCGTAAACGCCATTCATGTTCCTCAGGGGTCATTTCGCAGCAGCCGCTTCATCAAGCTGCGCAAGACCATCGGAGTGGTGATTCTCCAGGCAGCAAGGCGGATAAATCGTTTGCTCGCCAATCTGCAAAAGGCTATATTAAATCGATGACATCGTTGGCAGGGAGGTGAAGATCCCCGCTTTTCCGTGTCAACGGCAGATTTGTACGGTCCATGCAAGTAAAGAGTGCGGGAGAATAAAAAGATGAATGCGATTTATCAAAAAATCGGATCCAGGGCCAAAGAGCTGGAAAGCGAAATCACCGCCTTTCTGATGGAGCTGGTGCGCACCCCCTCCCACTCGGGAAAAGAGGAGCAGGTCATCCAGGTGATCAAAAAGGAGATGGAGAGAACCGGGTTTGACGAGGTGCGCATCGACGGCCTGGGCAGCATCATCGGCCGCATCGGCAGCGGGCCGCGGCTCATCGCCTTCGACGCCCATATCGACACCGTCTATCCCGGCGATCTGGCGCAGTGGACATTTGATCCCTTCACGCCCTTTGTCCGGGAGGGCAAGGTCTGGGGCCGCGGTACGGTCGACCAGAAAGGCGGGATGGCCGCCATGGTCTATGCGGCAAAAATGATCAAGGAGATAGGGCTGAATGAGCAGTTCACCATCTTCTTCACCGGCACGGTGATGGAAGAGGACTGCGACGGTCTGTGCTGGCAGTATCTGATCGCCGAGGAAAAGATCCGGCCCGAGCTGGTGGTGATCACCGAGCCGACCAACATGAACATCTACCGCGGCCATCGCGGCCGCATGGAGATGGAGGTGGAGGTCCGCGGCGTGAGCTGTCACGGCTCCGCCCCGGAGCGCGGCGACAACGCCATCTACAAGGCCGCCCGCATCGCCCTGGAAATTGAAAAGCTCAACGGAGGGCTGCGCAGCGATCCCTTCCTCGGCAAGGGCAGCATCACCGTCACCGAGGCGCGCTCCTCCTCCCCGTCGCTCTGCGCCGTTCCCGATGGCGCGGCCCTCCACCTCGACCGCAGGCTCACCCAGGGCGAGACCAAAGAGAGCGCGGTTGCGGAGGTCCGGGAAGCCGCCCTGCGCGCGGGGGTGACCGATGCCAAAGTGACGGTGCTGACCTACGCCGAGCCGGCCTATACCGGGAAAATCTACCCGACGGAAAAGTACTATCCCACCTGGGCGCTCGCGGAAAGCTCACCCTGGCTGCAGCAGGCAGCCGCGGCCTACGAGGGACTTTTCGGCAGGGCTCCGTTGATCGACAAATGGACCTTCAGCACCAACGGCATCGCCATCGCCGGGATGAACAACATTCCCTGCCTCGGACTCGGGCCGGGCAATGAGATCCATGCCCACGCCGCCAATGAAGCCTGTCCCGTCGAGCACCTCAGCGGTGCCGCGGCCTTTTACGCCGCCCTGGTGGCCGTACTGAATGAAAAGACCGGCCGCTCTACCCGTGAGAAGCGCACCCCATGAGCACGCCGTTCGTTTACTGCTGCAGCGAGTGCGGCCGCCGCTATGACCGTGATGCCGTGACCTATCTCTGTCCGGCCTGTTCGGCCGCCTGGCAGCCGGGGATGCCGCTGCGGGGCGTCCTCCGGGTTGAGTACGATTATGAAAGCATCCGGCGCAAGGTCGACCGGAAAGCCATCGACTGGTCGCTCTGGAATCCGGTGGATGAAAAATATTTTCCCTCCTTCGCCGCAGGCGGAACCCCCTTCACACCGATCGTCCGCTTCGGCCGATCCGCCGGCTTTGCCAACCTCTGGGCCAAGAACGACGGCCTGCTCCCGAGCGGCTCGCTCAAGGACCGCGCCTCCTTTCTGGTCGCGGCCGAGGCCTTGCGCACCGGCGCCCGCACCATCGTCACCGCCTCGACCGGCAATGCCGCCAGTTCGCTGGCGGCCGTCTGCGCCGCGGCGGGGCTATCTGCGATCATCTTTGTGCCGGCATCCGCTCCGAAAGCAAAACTGGTCCAGATGCTTCTGCACGGGGCGAGGGTTATCCCCGTCAACGGCAGCTATGACGATGCCTTCCGGCTCTCGATCGCCTGGACGCAGAAATACGGCGGACTCAACCGCAACACCGCCTACCATCCCCTCACCATCGAGGGCAAAAAAAGCGCCGGATTGGAGATATATCAGCAGAACGGCGGCCGTGTACCGGAGGTGATCCTCGTGCCTGCGGGCGACGGGGTGATCATCAGCGGCGTGCACAAGGCGTTCCATGATCTGAAGGCCTCGGGAATGATCGACCGGCTGCCGCGGCTGGTGGCCGTGCAGGCGGAGGGATCGGACGCCATCCACCGCTACCTCCAGACCGGCGTCTACCGCAACGCGGAAAAGCCGGACACGATCGCCGATTCGATCTCGGTCTCGGCGCCGAGCAATGCGTCGATGGCGCGGCAGGCGGTGCTGGATTCAGGCGGATTTTCGATCACGGTCTCTGATGAAGAGATCTTGGGGGGGCAGAAAAAACTTGCGGAGAGCACAGGCATCTTTGCCGAGCCGGCGGCGGCCGCAACCGCGGCGGCCCTGCTGAAACTACAGGATGATCCCCGCATCGATCCGGCGGCTCAGATCGTCCTGCTCATCACCGGGCATGGGCTGAAAGATGTCGGTGCGGCGCTGAAGGGGGTGACCATTCCCCCGGCGATCGAGCCGGAACTCGAGCAGGTGAAATAACCGCT
>JAKQKF010000498.1 GCA_029560815.1 bacterium | reverse complement strand
GATAAAAAAGAGTTTCTACCTATCCAACTACAAAAGGGGAGAAAAGTTCAGCCGATTTTTACGCCGGGCTGTGAGAATACAAAAATTTTCTCCATTTCGTCAAATTTGCTTTTAGGTAACGGATAGATTCAATATCTTGTTTTAAGAGGGTAGTGGAGGCTTTTGCAGTGAATCCAACCGGTGAGGTGTGTGATGAAAGGGAAAGGCTTTTGCATTGTGCTGGTGGTGAGTTTGCTTTGCGGTCTGTTCCGGCCGGTGCCGGCTGCGGATACCAGAACCCTGGCCCGGGAGGCCGCTGCCGCCATCCGGGCGGTGGAGAACATGCAGGACAACGCGGCTGCGGCGGCAAAGCTGAAGGAGATCAGGGCTAAACTCGACCAGATCCGCGCGGCGGACCCCAATTTCGCCGAGCTGCGCATCCTGGAGAGCAAATACAAGCGGCTGACCGGCTTGTTCGGCGCGCCGCCTGCTGTGCCCTCAGCGCCTGCGGTCAAAACCGGCGCGTCCGCAGCCTCTTCATCCTCAACCGGTGGCGGCGCGAGTTCGGGCACTGTTTCCGCGGCTGGCAAGGCGGAGGCGCTCAAGGGCTGGGAGGCGATCGTGGCCCTCAAGGAGGATTTCCTTCCCCGCCTTGAGGAGGTCATCCCGGTGCATGTCAAGAACATCATCTACGACGGCGAGCATGCCGATGAGGCCCTGGCGCGTATCGCAGTGCTGCAGCAAGAGGCCCCGGCGGTCAAGGCCAGAGTCGTCGCCTTTGGGGCCAAATACGGCCGGACGGTGGACGAAATCGACAGCAAAATTTATGGTCTGACGCCCAAGGATCTCTCTCTCAGCCTTTACGATCCCCAAAACCAGCGCCCCGACGAGTCGCCCGGCCGGGCGTGGGAAAAACTCAGCAACGGCCTGACCAATCTGGAGGAGGCCCCCAGGCTGGAGGCCAAGCGCATCCTCACCCGGGTGCTGCAGAACCTCGACCTGATCGAATCCTTCATCATGGATACCGAGCGGGACAAGCGCTATGCCGCCGTCGAGGAAAAACTGCAGATGGCTGCGCGCTTCAGTCCCCAGGATGCCGAGGTCAGGGAGTGGCAGGGCAAGATCAAGGCGATGCGGATCAAATCGAAAGCGGACATCGAGAAGGCCCTGGATGGGGCGCGTTTCCCGGCGGCTTT
>JAKQKF010000495.1 GCA_029560815.1 bacterium | reverse complement strand
TCATAGGCGCCCTGCAAATAGAGCCTGCCGCTGAGCTGCACCGGCGAGCTTTGCGGACCGTAAATCCGCACATTCGAGAAAATCACCCCGGGCTGGGCGCCGTAACCCCAGATCAGATTGTCCCGGCCGATGAGCAGGTAGCGGAAAGCCTCGATTTGACCGGCAAAAGGCAGCCGGGACATCAGCTCCCCGTCGAAATAGCAATAGATATAGCTGGTTGTCCAGATGATCTTAAATTCATAGGTGCGGGAGAGGCTCCAGGTGTGGTCCTCGATGCAGCGCTCCTCATCGCGGGTGCCGATGCCGCGCGCGGCGGCGAGGAACTTGAATCCCGCTACGCCCTCGCCGGTCGAATAGCCCTCTCCTGTGCGGATATTGCACCAGGAGCCGTCGGTCTCAAAAATATCCTTGTTGTTGTCGTAGATGCGCGAATAGAGGTTTATGATGTGCTGTTTGATCTCATCGGGCAGATTCTGCGAGACCGGATCGAAGTTGGTGACGTTGATGATGAAGGTGCCTTCAAAAGGGAGGGATGACGCCAGGGTGATGCGCAGCTGACTGTTTTCTGTCGTGGACTGCCAGCCCACACCGGTGACAAAGCTGCCGCCGCTGTTGACGATGCTTTCGCCGGCGGTGGGTGTGGTGTTGAGCAGAGTATGCGCATAGATCAGGCGGGTATGGCTGGGCTGCGAGCGGAGCCGGGAGGCTGGTATCAGCACCATCCCCAGGGCCAGCACAAAACAGCACAGTGCGGCCGGATTTCGTCCAGATGCAGTAGTCCTCACGTTGCCATCCTGAGATGCTAAGATTTTAATTTTACGATCAAGAAGAGATAATCCAGAGGAATCGGGGAAGGTACTTGCAAGAACTATACCAGTGCGGATTCGCTGGGCCGGCGTTTGGCCGGCCCGGGTTGCTTGAAGAGTTCGGCCGGCCGCGGCGGTGCATGCCGACCATTCCGCGCGCAGGCCTTTCACGTCCCGAAATAGCGGTCGCCAAAGTCTCCCAGCCCGGGGACGATGTATTTGGCCTCGTTGAGATGGCTGTCGAGAGCGGCGGTATGGATGGCGACCTCAGGGTAGTGTTTTTGCAGGGCCCTGACCCCTTCCGGGGCGATGACGATGCAGGCGGCGCAGATATCCCGCGCGCCCCGGTCGCGCAGCCGGGCGAGGGTGTCGATAAGCGAGCCCCCGGTGGCGAGCATGGGATCGAGGACGATGACGCGTTTGTTCTTCAGATCGGTGGGGAATTTCTGGTAGTAGGCGCGCGCAAGAGCCGTCCGCTCATCGCGTTCGAGGCCGATAAAACCGACCGGGGTTCGCGGCAGGATCTCCAGGGCCGGGCCGAGCATGGCGAGTCCGGCGCGCAGTACCGGCACCAGCACCAGATCTTCCTTGAGCTGCTCACCCGGACAGGAAGCGAGTGGAGTTCGCACAGATTTTTTACTGACCGGGAGGTCCCGGGTGGCTTCGAGCAGAACGATTTGCGCAACAATCGCGGCATGACGCCGGAACTCCTCAATGCCTGTCCGCTTGTCGCGCAGGAGGGTCAAGGAATGCTGCAATACCGGGTGGCTGATGAGATGCACGTTATCCATCGAGGGGATCTCCTGTTTTCACCTTGATCACTCCGCTGCGCGCGGCCGCCATTCCCGGGCGTTTGGCCTGCAGAACAGCCGTTTGGCCGGAAGGAGTCTCGGGTTTTCTTTTATTGCAAGTCGGTATGATTTAAAAAATCATATAAGCAGCACGAGGATAAGGGGCTGCTGCCCGAAGAAAGCAATCATGGCTCGATCCGAATCTGGCCTCCAGCCAAGGGCAGCAGCGGGCTGCAAGTCCGGATCCGATCAGGACCGCATCAATATGAATTGAAAATAACGCATTTGCCTGCAAATGTCAACACAATGTTCCTGAATATTTTCGGGCCTGAGAAAAAGTACTTGCCCCGAGCCGATGCATTCTCTACTTTTAAAGTACATTCATCATCTCAGGAACTCATCTTTCAGGAGCACAAGCCCCATGCGTAAAAGCACCCGGATCTGGATTCTCGCCCTCCTCTTTTGGACTCTCCCGGCGCCGGCCGCTGAGCCTCAAAATGAAATCCCCGCCCCGGGATCCTTTTTTGGTTTTGAGCCGGGCGCCGATCGCTCGCTCATCGATTATGAAACCCTCACGGCCTATTTACAGAAACTCGACCAGACCTCGTCCCGCATCAGGATGATCGAGGTCGGGCGTTCACCCATGGGCCGGCCGATCTATACCGCCTTTATCTCCGCAGAAAAAAATATTGAGAATCTCGAAGCGCTGCGAGAAATCAACCAAAAGCTGGCCTTGCACCCTGATCTTGCTGAAGAGGAGCGCACCGCTCTGATAGCGCGAGGTCGCGTTTTCCTCCTCGCCACTCTCTCGATGCACTCGACCGAGGTAGCCCCGGCGCAGGCGGCGCCGCTCATCGCCCACGAACTCGCGACAACCCGGGAGCCCGCACTTCTGGATTGGCTCGATGCGGTGGTGCTGATGCTGGTGCCCACTCACAATCCCGACGGCATGGATATGGTGGTGAATCACTATCGTAAATACAAAGAGAGTTCCTATGATGGGGCGTCCATGCCCGGCGTCTATCACAAGTATGTAGGACACGACAACAATCGCGACTATGTGACCCTGACGCAGGAGGACACCCGTGCCATCTCGGCACTCTACAGCACCTCCTGGTTTCCCCAGGTGATGGTCGATAAGCACCAGATGAGTGCCGATGGGCCACGCTATTTTGTCCCGCCCGTACACGATCCGATCGCCGAGAACCTCGACGCCGGGCTCTACAACTGGAGCAAGATTTTTGGCGCCCACATGGTGACGGACATGACCGAGAAAGGACTCACCGGCATCTCGCAAAGTTATGCCTTTGACTTTTACTGGCCGGGCCCCACCGAAACCAGCGCCTGGAAAAATGTCATCGCCCTGCTGACCGAAATGGCCAGCTGCAAAATCGCCAAACCGGTCTACGTCGAACGTAATGAACTGCGCGCAGACGACAAAGGACTCGCCGAATACAAAAAAAGCATCAACATGCCCGCCCCCTGGCCGGGCGGATGGTGGCGCCTGAGCGATATGGTGCAGTACGAGGTGGCCTCGTTTCACTCGCTGCTCAAGACTGCGGCCCGCTATCGCGAGGAGCTCCTCACCTTTCGCAACGATCTTTGCCGCCGCGAGGTGGAATTGGGTAAGACACAGGCCCCCTACTATTATTTGATCCCACAGAAACAGCACGATGCCAGCGCCATGGCCGATCTCATCAACCTCCTGTTCGAACACGGCATCCGCATCTACCGTCTCGAGGAAGCCGCCACCATCGCCAACCGTACCTACGCAGCCGGCACACTGGCCGTCCCCCTGGCGCAGCCCTTCCGGTCTTTCATCAAGGAGATGCTGGAAGCACAGCAATACCCGGAGCGCCGCTTCACTCCGGATGGGGAGATCATCAAACCCTACGATATCACCTCGTGGTCACTGCCGCTGCACTTTGGTGTGGAGGCGGTCGCCATCCTGGAGCCCGGCCTCAAGCCCAAACTGCAGGAGATCACCCGGCCATTCACAACGCGAACAGGGCCACCCGCCGGTTTTGCCCTCTCGATTTGGCCGGTTGAAAACAACGCCAGCTTCCGCGCGGCTTTCCTCGCGCTCAAGGAGGGGCTGCAAGTCGGGCGCCTGACCGAACCATTCGCCAGTGGAGGACAAAACCTCGCCGCCGGCAGTTTTCTGATCTATCCGGATGAGAGCGGGAAAAAATTCAAGGATCTGCTGCAGAAGGTCCTGATCTCGCCATTCTATGCATCGACGACGGAGGGGATCAAAGCCGATCCGCTCAAGATGCCGCGCATCGCCCTGGTCGAGACCTGGTTTCATGATATGGACGCAGGATGGACGCGCTACCTGCTCGATACCTATGCCATTCCCTTTACAGTCATCCATCCGGGGGAGTTTGAAAATACCAATTTCGCCGGGCTCTTCGATGTGGTGATTTTCCCGGATGCCGATAAATCCATCCTGATGGAGGGCAAATACAAAAACCGGGAAGAGTATCGGGTCACTGATTATCCCCCGGAATATGCAAAAGGGATCGGTAAAGCCGGTTTCGCGAAACTGATGACTTTTCTCGACCAGGGTGGTGAAATCATCGCGTGGGGCCGTTCCACCGAGCTTTTTATGGGGATGCTTGAGATTACGCGCGGCAAAACGGAGAAAGAGGAATTTCAGCTGCCGGTGCGAAATATTGCCGAAGCAGCAGCCAAAGAGGGGCTCTATTGCCCGGGCTCGCTCATCCGCACCCGTCTGATCAGTGAACACCCCCTGACCCAGGGCATGCCGGGGGAAATCGGCGTCTTTTATCGCGGGCGTCCGATCTTCACCACCTCGATTCCTTCATGGGACATGGACCGCAGGGTGATCGGCTGGTTTCCGGAGAAGGAGCTGCTGCTCAGCGGCTATGTGGAGAAGGCGGAAAAACTTTCGAACAAGAATAATCTGGTCTGGCTGCGCAAGGGCAAGGGGCAGCTGGTGCTTTTTGCGTTTAATCCACAGTATCGCGCTGCCACTCCGGTGACCTACAAACTGCTCTTCAACGCCCTTGTTCTCAAACAATAAGGGTTGATGAAAGTCCGGGGCGAAACCGTTCGGCTTTTCGGCCGCACCGGCACTAATCCTGGCGCGGGCTGCTCGCAGCCGCCCGCGCCCGGCTTGATTGAAAAATGCCGTTATTTAAAAAGCAATCCCTCAAGTGACAGCCAATCGATGCCGCGCAGGTATTCCCGTACCCGGCTGTGCTCTCCCTGAACCCGGACAATCAGGGTATACACGCGGGTCGAGGGCAACCCCACGGGTTCCTCCGCCTGCATCCGGGCGCGCGCCCCTTCGGTCCATTTCCATCCCCGGCCAAGAAAGACCATGGTCGATCCTTCCTGCCATCTGCCGTCGCTGTCAAAGCCGGCCTCCTGACGGCAGGCGGTTGCCGGAACAGGTACAAGCCCTTCCTCACTAACCGCTTTGGGCACCGGCAGAGAAAAGAGATTGATGTCCAGCGCCACTTGCAGGGCCATCCCCCGCAGTGATTCCTCATCCGCTTTCTCGGCTTCCTCTTCGAGTTGACTCTTCATTCTTTCGATCTCGGCCGTCAGATTCTCGATTTCCCGCTCGAGTACCTGCGCCGCGGCCAAATCCCGGCCTTGATAAGCCTCCTCGCGCTCGTTGAGCACCTTGTCAAGTTTTTGCTGCGCCTCGGCCCTGGCGCGCGCCTCTTCGGCTTTCTCAAGGTTATGGAGGGCATGTTTATCATCCAGTATAGCCAGTTTTTTGCGCTGTCTGTCCACCCAGGTGACAGAATAGTGCATAGGAAAGGGGTGCCAGGCGGCTTGAGCGGCGACCTGTTTGGGAGGCGCTGTTGGAGTCATCTCTTCGATCTGCCAGTGCATAGGCCCTTGCGGCAGGGCTTTCTCCACCGCGGTCATCACACTGGTGTAGAAGGCGATTTCGCGCTCCGTCGCCGGCCGCATCTCCCCGCCCGGGGCCTGTGCCGGATTGATGATTGCCCATACGATCGGCACCAGGATATAACTTTTGCACAACATTTCAGACACCTTTCACTCTGCTCGCACTGTCAATGCGGCGGAGAGATAATCCGCAGGATTTTTACCCATCTTGATCTGGAAGGCGCCGGGTTCCACCACTCGCTGCATATCGAGGTTGAGGGATGAAAGCCTGTCCGCGGGACGAGGGCAAGAGCCTGGCGCGTGAAATCTCCTTTGGTGGCAATTGATAAAATGTAAGATTATTGGAGCGCAATGGCAAGCGATTAGTCCTTGAACCTTTGCCAAATTTTTGTTACTTTTCAGACAATAATCCGTCACCCCAAATCGAGGAGTCCCATGAGAGAATTCATGATCACCCTGCTCTGCCTGGCCACAGGCTTTGGCGCTGCCCTGGCCCAGGATAATCCCCTGCTCAAGGAGTTCAAAACCCCCTTCGGCGTGCCGCCCTTCAGCAAGATCCGGAACGAGCATTACCTCCCGGCCATTCAGGAGGGCATCCGCCAGCACAAGCTCGAGGTAGCGGCCATCGCCTCCAATCCCCAGCCGGCCACCTTTGCCAACACCATCGACGCCCTCGAGCTGAGCGGGCAGCTGCTCACCCGGGTCAGCAGCGTCTTTTTCAACATGACCTCCGCCCTGACCAGCGATCCCCTGCAAAAGATCGCCCAGGAGGCGGCGCCCCTGCTCTCCAGCCACAGCGACGACATCAGCCTTAACGCCGACCTCTTTGCGCGTATCAAGGCGGTTTATGAACAGCGCGCCGCGCTCGGCCTGACCCCTGAGCAGGAGATGGTGCTCACGCAGTACTATCGCGATTTCGTCCGCGGCGGGGCCAACCTCGACGACGCCCGCAAAGAACAGCTGCGGGCGATCAATCAGGA
>JAKQKF010000480.1 GCA_029560815.1 bacterium | reverse complement strand
CGCGCCCTCACTGCGCACGGAGGTCAGGGTCAGCGAGACTTCGTTGCTGGGCAGTGAGGTGACCGAATCCTTGCCCGCCCTGACCCGCCAGGTGTAGCTCTCCCCCTTCTGCACAGTGCTGTCGGTCCAGGTGGTCGCGCCGCTCGCGAGCGTTGTGAGTACCGCATACGCCCCCTGCGGGCCGGACTGCCGCTCGATCAGATAATCCGCCTCCACCTTCGAACGGTCCTTCCAGGTGAGTACAGCCTGATAGGCGCTGTTGAGCTTGACCGCGAGGTCAGTCGGGGCGATGAGGATGGTGAACTCGCTGGTCGCGCTCCACGAGGCCGTGCCGGCGACATTGCGCGGCTGCACCCGCCAATAGTAGCGCGTCCCCTCGGTTGTGCCGTTGAGATTGCGGCTGGTGTCCGAGGTCACAGCCGAGGAGATCAGCCGGTTGAAGGAGGCCTGGGCGGAGAGCTGCACCCAATACTCGGTGGCGTTTATCGCCTGGCTCCACTTCAGATTGATATAGTCGGCGCGGTTGGGCAGGGGCGTGGCGGCGACCAGCCGGGTCTCTCCCGGCATGGGGATGTAGGTGGTAAAGCTCCACACGGCGCTCCAGGGCCCGACGGATCCAGCGCTGTCCTGCACCCGCACCCGCCAGTAGCAGCGCATTCCCATGGGCAGCCCGGTGAGGGTTTTGAGGGTATCCGCTGTGGAGTCGCGGACGGCGACACTGGCAAAGAGGGGATCGGCGGACATCTCGAAGAGGTAGCGCGCCGCCCCTTCCACCCGGTTCCATCTGCAGGTGACCTCGGCGCCCAACTCCTTCTGCTGATCGGGCGGATCAATCAGCTCCGCCCGGCCGAAAAAAGAGGCGCCGCTGCCGAGCTCCGGCGTGCTCCACTTGATCCAGCTGGATAGATTGGTGTTGTAGCCGGGATGGATGGCATAATCGGTCGGGGTCTCCTCTTTGCCAAGCAGGAAGCGGTCGATGAAGGCCCCCACCTCGGGGCGCTGGGTATCCGGAAGATTGCAGTGGTTGTGCCCGCCCACCTTGGAAAAGCCGAAGCGTTCCGGCACGCCCAGGGCCTGCCAGACTTCGCGGGCGGCCATGCAGCCGACGTAGCCGGATTCCTCCGCCAGCCACTCCATGTCGGGATTACCGAGCAGCAGGAAGGCGCGGGGGGCGATCAGGGCCATCACCTCATGCTGGTCGATGGGCAGCCGGGTCACGGCATTGTTGAACAGGGTCAGATCCTGATGGTACCAGCCGTAGCTCTGGGCGTTACGCAAAGTCTCGCGGCTGCCGCTCAGGGTTTCGGTGACACGCCAGGCGGCATCGCCTCCGCCGCCCGGCTCCTGGGCGATGGTGAGGGCGATGCGCTCGTCGAGCGCGCCGGAATAGAGGGCGATCTTGCCGGCGAAGGAGCAGCCGGTGACTGCGAGGCGGCGGGTATCGATCCGGGCCTCCGGCACCTGCTGCAGTCCATCGATGATGCGGCTGATCCCCCAGGCCCAGGCCGTGAAGTAGCCCACTTTGGCATCCGGATAGAGGGTGTAGAATCCCCCCTGGCCGCGGCCGCTCTGGGTCCAGGGCGCGACCTCGCTGTAATTGTAACTGATAGTGGCGACGCAGCGGCTGGTGAAGAGGTCGGCAGGCAGACTGCCGGTGCCGCCGCCGACGCCGATCACAGCCGGGTAGGGCGCGCTGCCGCAGGCGGGCAGGGTGATCACCGCAGTCAGGGTCAACGTTTGGCCGTTCTCCTCAACAGTAACAATGAGACGGCCGTCAGAGAGGGAGGCCTTCAGACTACCCGGTGCAGGCGGCTTCTCCCCGAGCTGATAGTGCTGCAGCATGGCGCTGATCTCGGCGCGCCGCCAGCGCCAATCCGACTTGTGGGCGACGCGGCCACGCCCGTCGGCCCAGGCGAAGGGATCCGGCAGGGCCGCAATCACGGGCAGATCGCTGAACGCGGGAAGAAAGGGAGGCGGACACTCCACCCCCGTATTCTCAACATCGTAAACGAGGGGCATCTCCTGAGCGGCAAGAGGCAGGGCAGCCGCCAGGATCAGCAGGATGATAGAAAACAGCAGCGTTTTTTGCATACACACTCCGGAATTTCTCTGCACAGTGAATCACACCCGGCGGCCGAAACCTAGACGGCCGCTCGCAGCCAAAATAGCCATTCATGCGGCCAATTTCAAGCAAAAAAGGAGTTGCGCTGCGCCGGCAGAGGGAGAAGAAAAATATTGCATAAGGAGGCGCATCTGCGTAACTTCCCCTATTCACAGTGGTGCCCCGCATCATTCACACTCTCCCTGATCAGCCGATGGAGTTTCCCCATGTACAGACACTGGCTCTTTCTGTTCCTGCTCATCCCCGCTTTCGCCACTGCGCAGAATGTGGTGATCAACGAAATCGTCGCCTCCAACCAGAAGACCATCGACGATGAAGACGGAGACGCCTCCGACTATATCGAACTCTATAACAGCGGCGCTGCAGCGGTCCAGCTCGAGGGGTACGGCCTCAGCGACGATCCCAAAACCGTCAAATGGCATTTCGGAACGGCCACGCTGGCGCCGGGAGAGTTTTTGCTGGTCTTCGCCTCTGACAAGAACAAGCAGGGCACCTACTGGCATACCAATTTCAAGATCAGCGCTTCGGGCGAATCCATCGTGCTGACGGACGCCGCCGGTGTGGTCGCCGACCGCATCGATGTGCCGGTCTCGAGCGGCGACATCGCCTGGGGCCGCACGAGCGACGGCGGCGGCGCGTGGGCCTTCCAGACCCCTTCGCCCGGCGCTGCCAACACGGGCAGGATCATCCTTCCCTATGCCGATCAGGTGACCGCCTCCCCGGCGGCGGGATTTTATTCCGCGGCCGTGACTGTCACTCTCACCGCCGCGGGCAACCGTATCTATTACACCCTGGACGGCAGCGATCCGGACTCCGCATCGGCGCTCTACACCGGTCCGGTGACGGTGCAAAAAACCTCGGTGCTCAAGGCGGTGAGCGTCGAGGCCGGCCACCAGCCCTCCCGGTGCGCTCACTCCACCTATTTCATCAACGAAACCAGCAAGCTGCCAGTCGTCTCGCTCACGAGCGACCCCGCCAATCTCTTTGACTATTACACAGGCATCTACGCCGACGGCCCCGGCTGGACACCGACGGCCCCCAACTATGGTGCCAACTACTGGATGGACTGGGAGAAGCCGGCCCATGTCGAGTTCTTCGATGACGACAAAAAGCTCGGCATTTCGGAGGAGTGCGGCATCGCCATCTATGGCGCCTACACCCGCTCCTTTCCCCAGAAATCGATTTCGGTGAAATTCAAGAGCGACTATGGCGTCAACGGCATCGATTATCCCCTCTTCCCGGACCTGGAGCTGACCAGGCACAAGGCCTTTGTGCTGCGCAACTCGGGCAACGATTTTCAGTATACCCATTTCCGCGACGCCATGATGCAGACCCTGGTCCAGGACCTCGACATCGACTATCTGGAATACCGGCCGGCCAACGCCTTTATCAACGGCGAATACTGGGGTGTCTACAACATCCGCGAAAAGGTCAACGAGCATTACATAGCCAACCACCATGGCGTCGATCCCGACAACATCGACATGCTTGAGGGCAATATGGAGGTGATCCACGGCGATACCCAACACTATCAGGAACTGATCGATTACCTCTCGACCCAGGACATGAAGACAGACGCGGCCTGGGAGTATGTCAACCGCATGATCGATCTCGACGAATGCCTGCTCTACTGGGCAGCGGAGGTCTATTACAACAGCCAGGACTGGCCTGCCAACAACGTCAAGTACTGGCGCGAACGCAGCGAGAACGGCAAATGGCGCTGGATTCTGTTCGACCTCGATTTCGGTTTCAATTTATACGAGACCACCGGACAGTCCGAGAACCATCTCTACTACCTGCTCTCGGGCATCGAGACCCGCCCCGGCTCCAATCCCCCCTGGTCCACCCTGCTGCCGCGCAAGCTGGTCGAGAATCCCAGGATCAGGAACCAGTTCATCAATCTCCTCGCCGACCTGCTCAATACCAACTTCGAGAGCACCCGGGTGGTCAATACCATCAACGAGATGGCCAGCGCGATCACCCCGGATATCGCCCGGCACCGCAAGCGCTGGGGGATCAGCGAAAAAACCGCCAGCGACCACGTCAAGCGCATGATCACCTTCGCCCAGGAGCGGCCGGGCTATCTCCGCGGCTTTGTCCGCGATTTTTTCAAGTGCGGCAGCCCGGGCACCCTCACTCTTACATCCACAGCCGGCGGGAGGGTGCGGCTCAATTCCCTCACCTTCACAGCCGACAAACTGCCCTGGACGGGCAGCTATTTCACCAGCAATCCCATCCATCTCACCGCCCTTGCCGATCCCGGCTGGAAATTCGCCGGCTGGAGCGGCTCATCCGCCTCCACCGACACAGTGCTGAGTCTGACCGTCGGCAGAAACTCGAGCCTGACGGCAGCCTTCACCGCCATCAGCAGCGGGGTCGAGAGGCAAGGGAACGCCTTGCCGCAAAGGATGGAACTCCTGCAGAACTATCCCAATCCCTTCAACCCTTCCACCACCATCTCCTTTGTCCTGCCCGAGGCCGGACCGGTTTCACTCAGAATCCACAACCTGCTCGGGCGGGAGATCGCTCTCCTGCTCTCGCGCACCATGCCGGCCGGGGCGCACAGCGTGCAATGGGATGCCGCCGGGGCGGCAGGCGGGCTCTACATCTGCCGGCTTGAGGCGGGCGGAACCGCACAGAGCAGAAAGCTCATCCTGATGCGCTAAGGGCGGCGCCAGGATCCCTTGATCCTGGCACCGCCCTCAGGGGTGGCCCTCCTTCAGCAGCGAGTCTATCGGGTCGAAAACTTGTAGATCGTGCGGGTCTTGTAGGTCTCGCCGGGGTTCAGTACGGTGGAAGGAAAAGCGGGCTGGTTGGGTGAATCGGGGTAATGCTGGGTCTCCAGGCAGAATCCGGAGCGGAAGCCGTAAACCCGGCCCTGCTTGCCGGTGAGAGTGCCGTCGAGGAAATTGCCGGCGTAGAACTGAAGCCCGGGTTCGGTTGTGAGCACTTCCAGCACCCGGCCGCTGACCGGCTCGTAAACGGTCGCCACCTTGCGCATGGTTCCCATCGGGCCGTTCAGGACCCAGTTGTGGTCGTAGCCGTTGCCGTACTTGAGCTGCACATCGTCTTCATTGATGCGCGCGCCGATGGCGGTCGGAGTGCGGAAATCGAAGGGAGTGTTTTCGACCGGCGCCAGCTCTCCGGTCGGGATGAGGCCCTCGTCGACCGGGGTATAGCGGTCCGCATCGATCTGCATCTCATGGCCAAGGATGTCGCCGCTGCCGGCCAGGTTGAAATAGGTGTGATTGGTCATATTGACCACAGTCTTTTTATCGGTGACGGCGGTATAGTCGATCACCAGCTCATCCTCTTCGGTCAGGGTGTAGATCACCGTGGCGGTGAGGTTTCCGGGATAGCCCGCCTCCCCCTCCTTGCTCAGGTAGGTGAGGGTGAGGGCCGGTTTGCCGGCCTCGATGGGCCCTGCCGTCCAGAGCACCTTGTCGAAGCCCTTTGGACCTCCGTGGAGGTGGTTGGCGCCGTTGTTGACCGGCAGGGTGTAGACCGTGCCATCCAGCTCAAAGGCGCCTTTGGCGATGCGGTTGCCGTAGCGGCCGATGAGGGCGCCGAAATAGGGGACCGCGTCGGTATAGCCGGCCAGCTCGTCAAAACCGTGTACGACATCGCCCATCGTGCCGCTGCGGTCAGGGACGATGATGGAGGTGACAACTCCGCCCCAGGGGGTGATCCTGACGGTCGTGCCCCGGCTGTTCTTCAGGGTATAAAGCTCGACCGCCTGGCCTTCGGCCGTCTGACCAAAGGGGGCGGATGAAATGGAGGGCCCCTTGGCCTCTCCGGACTTGTTGCATGCGGCGGTCAGCGTCAGAAGGGCTGCCGCCAGCAGGGCAATGATCAAAATCTCGCAGCGTTTCATCGTCACTCCTCGTTATGTGTTCTCTCCGCCCTCAGGCAAAAGGATTTTCCGCAGGATAAATGATTCCCCTCGGCTGGTTGAAGGCAATATCCTCGACGCCGAGCATGCGCGCAGCCGCGAACAGGGTGCGGCCCGCGTGGGCAAAGGCGACCGCCGTGTGGTGGGGATAGCGCTTTTCGATCAGGACATGACGGTAAAAGCGGCCCATCTCCCGGATGGCGAAGACGCCGATACTGCCGAAGGAGCGCGGATCGACATCGAGCACCTCGCCCTGGGCGATATAAGACTTGAGGCGGGTATCGGCCGTGGACTGGAGGCGGAAAATGGTCACCTCGCCGGCCCTGATCTGCCCCTCGATGGTGCCGCGGGTGATATTGGGCTCCTGCCCCGGCTCCTGCAGGCGGTGCATGATGAGCTGATACTTCATCTTCGGCCGGACCAGGCAGGCCGAGGAGACGTTGCCGCAGTGGAAGCCCATAAAAAGGTCACTTTGGGCATAATCCTTCATGGCGGCACGGTTGGCCTCATACATGTCCCGGGGCACAGTGTTGTTGATATCCAGGATGGCCGGCGGGCGAAGCGTGGCGCAGGCGGCGATGTACTCGCTCAGAGCGCCGTAAATATCAACCTCGCAGGAGACCGGGATCCCGTCGGCGGCCAGGCGTGAATTGATGAAGCAGGGGACGTGGCCGAAATACTTTTCAAAGGCCGGCCAGCACTTGTTGGCGAAGATGCCGTAACGGCTGGCGCCAAGGTTGTTCTCCATGAAGCGGCGGAGGGCGACCTCATACTGCGCCAGCTTGTCAAGCATGCCGGGATAGGTGTTGCCCACGCCCAGCTCATCGGCCATGGCCCGGCTGACCTCCGCCACCATCGGGTCCTCTTTGGCGGCGAGGCAGATATCGTAAAGATCCAGCTCGCTGTTCTCCATGATCTCGATGCCGAGGTCGTAGAGGGGCTTGATCGGGGCGTTGCAGGCGAGGAAATCCTGCGGCCGCGGCCCGAAAGAGAATATCTTCAGATGCTTCAGGCCGACGATGATGCGCGCCACCGGCAGGAAATCCCGGATCAGCGCGGCTACCTCCTCCGGCGTGCCGACGGGATACTCGGGGATCCAGGGGCGCAGCTTGCGCAAGCCGATGTTGTAGGAGGCGTTGAGCATGCCGCAGTAGGCGTCGCCACGGCCGTCGATGAGGTCACTGCCGCTCTCCTCGGCGGCGGCGACGAACATCACCGGGCCGTCGAAGCGCTGGGCAAGGATGGTCTCGGGTCCCTCAGGACCAAAGTTGCCGAGATAGACCACCAAAGCGTTGACCCCGTTCTTTTTCAGCTCCTCAAGAGCCTGCAGGGTATGATTTTCATTCTCGATGATGGTCGGGATCTCAACCAGCGGCAGCTCCAGCGCCTTGCACGCCGCCGCCACCTTGCTCCGCCGCGAATGGGAGAGCTCGATGGGGAAGCAGTCACGGCTGACTGCGACGAGGCCGAGTTTGATCACGGGGACATTCTTCATCTCCAGGCACTCCTTCTGGCCGCAGGGGATCCGGACCCGTACCGCAGCCCTCCGGATGGTTCCGGTGACACCTCCTGCCGGCGGGTTATTCAGTGAATTCCTCTTCGATAAAACGGCAGATCTTCAGGTAGCGGCTGTAGAGAACCCGGTACTTCTCCGCGTTGCCGGCGTCCGGGGTATAGACGGTCTCGAAGCCGCTCCCCATCGCTTTCTGGGCGGAGCCCAGATCGGGATGGAGACCGGCTGCCGCAGCAGCCGCCATGGCGGAACCCAGAGCGCAGGCCTGTTCCGCTGCAGCCACCCTGATGGGCATGTTGAGCACGTCCGCCATGATCTGCATGATGAAGGGGGATTTCTTCGCCACTCCCCCGATGCCGATGACGCCTCTGATGTCGACCCCTTCGGCGATGAAGCGGTCGACGATGGCCCTGGCGCCGAAGGCCGTAGCCTCGACGAGGGCGCGGAAGACGCGGGGCGCATCCGAGCCGAGGTTGAGGCCGGCGATGGCCCCCTTGAGGGCCTGATTGGCATCCGGGGTGCGCCGGCCGTTCATCCAGTCCACGGCAAGAACCCCCGACTCTTCAATGGGCAGAGCCGCAGCCGCTTCCGAGAGCGCGGGGATAAGCGCCTCGGCCGCCTCCTCGATCCGCCGCTGCCGCTCCGCCGCTTCGCCCGGTACAAGGGTTTCCCCGAGGTGCTCCATCGGCCACAGGAGCAGTTCCTTGAACCAGGCGTAGATATCGCCGAAACCGGACTGTCCGGCCTCGAGGCCGAGCTGGCCGGGAAGGATCGAGCCGTCCACCTGACCGCAAATGCCGGCCACAAGATGCTCCTCGCCCCCGGTCAGGGGGGTGGTGATCATGTCGCAGGTCGAGGTCCCCATCACCTTGACCAGCATGTGGGGCTGGATACCGGCCCCGACGGCCCCGAAGTGGGCGTCGAAGGCGCCGACCCCGACGACGACACCGTCGGCCAGTCCGAGCCGCTGCGCCCATGCGGGCGAGAGCACGCCGGCGGCCCGGTCGCCGGTGAAGGTGTCGCGATAGAGCCGGGCCCGCAAGCCGGTCAGCAGGGGGTCGAGACGGACCAGGAACTCCTCGGCGGGCAGTCCCCCCCACGATTCATGCCACATCGCCTTGTGGCCCGCGGCGCAGCGGCTGCGCTTCCAGGTGCGGGGATCGCTCATGCCGGTCAAAAGCGCCGGAATCCAGTCGCACTGCTCGGCCCACGAAAAAGCCGCCTCGCGCACCTCCTCATCCTCGCGCAGCACATGGAGAATTTTGGACCAGAACCATTCGGAGGAGTAGACCCCGCCCTCGTAGCGGGTATAGTCGATGCCCCCCCAGCTTTTGGCGAGGGTGTTGATCTCCCCGGCCTCGCGGATGGCGGTATGGTCCTTCCAGAGCACGAACATCGCGTTGGGATTGTTGGCGAATTCGGGCTTCAGGGCCAGGGGGCTCCCCTGCCGGTCGATGGCGCAGGGGGTTGAGCCGGTGGTATCGACCGAGATGCCCCGCACGCGCGCTGCGGTGCCGGCCGGGGCCCTGTCCAGGGCCCCCCGGATGACCGCCTCGAGCCCCTCGACATAATCGAGGGGATGCTGACGGAAGCGGTTCGCGGCCGCATCGCAGTAGAGGCCCTGCTTCCAGCGCGGATAATAAAAAACATCCGTTGCGATCTCGGCCCCGTCGGCGGCGCGTACGATCAGGGCGCGGACCGAATCGGTGCCGTAATCCAGTCCGATGACGCAGGCCTCTCTTTCAGGCATGGTTTTTCTCCGCTCTCAGCCGACGAAGTAGAGGTAGGCGGCCAGGATCAGGCAGATGACCAGGATCGAAGCCATAAGGTCGCCCCGGCCCCAGCTGGCGCGGGTCGCCTTGCGGTGCGCCTCGGTGACTGTACCGTAAGTCAGGCCGCTGATGCGAGCGTAATCGGGCTCGGAGGTGCGATAACTCACGATCAGCATCACAGCGGCGCAGATCACCGCGATCAGGATGCTGTAGTACTGGAAAAAGATATTGTTGAAAACCCAGAGGAAGGAGCCGGTGGCATAGCTGAAGCCCTGAATCAGTTTGGGCGGCGTATCGACCGCGAGGCGGATGATGCCGAGGCTGAAACCGGTGATGAGCGCGGCCATTGCCCCTTTGGCGTTCATGCGCTTGTTAAAGACGCCGAGGAAAAAGACGACAAAGATGGGCGGAGCGAGATAGCCCTGCACCCCCTGGAGGTAATCATAGAGGCCCCGGCCGCCGCGAATGACCGGGATCCAGAGCAGGCCGATGAGCACCATGACGCCGGTGGCGACGCGGCCGATCCAGACCAGCCGCTCCTGGCTGACGTTGGGCCGCAGCCGGGAGTAGAAATCCATGGTGAAGAGGGTCGAGCTGGCATTGAAAGCCCCCGCCAGGGAGCTCATCAGGGCGGCCAGGAGTCCCGCCACCACCATGCCACGCACGCCGACGGGAAGGATATTGGCGACCAGAAGCGGGAAGGCGCTCTGGGCGTTGTCGCGGATGAGGTTGCCATTGGCATCCATCATCGCCGCCTGCAGGGTGGCGTTCTGGCCGCTCTTGGCCAGGGCGAAGGCAATGATGCCGGGGATGATGAAGATGAAGACCGGGAGGAGCTTGAAAAAGGCGGCCGCGATCGAACCGCGACGGGCTTCGGTCTCGCTGCTGGCGCTCAGTGTGCGCTGGACAATGTACTGGTCGGTGCACCAGTACCAGAGGCCGACGATCGGGGCGCAAAAGAGCATGCCGATCCAGGGATAGTTGTTGTTGAAATACCAGGCCATGCGGCCCGTCTCCATCACCGGCGCCCAGGTCCCCTGCACGCCGTGCGGCACCAGGGGCTTCCAGAGGTTGAACATCTCGGAACCGGCGATGGCACGAAGCTCTCCCCAGCCGCCGAGGGCCTTGAGACCGAAGTAGGTCACCAGGGCCGAGCCGATGACGAGGACGACCGTCTGCAGGGCTTCGGTATAGGCGACGGCTTTCATGCCGCCCAGGATGGTATAGAGCCCGGTGATCAGGATGACCAGCACCGATCCGATCCAGAAGCTGTCGAGGCCGAACCAGTTCAACTCAGGCAGGAGCACGCTAAAGACCACACCGCCGGCGAAGATGCCGACCGCAATCTTGGTCAGTACATAGGCGACCAGGGAGACGACCGAGAGGAAGGTCCGGGCCGACGGCGAGAAGCGCCGCTCGAGAAACTCGGGCATGGTGTAGACCTTGGAGCGCATATAAAAGGGCACCATCACCCACCCCAGCACCAGCAGACACCAGGCGTGCAGCTCATAATGGGCCATAGCCACACCGTCGGTGGCGCCGGAGCCGGCCAGACCGACCAGATGCTCGGAGCCGATGTTGGAGGCGAAAATCGAGGCGCCGACGATGAACCATCCCAGCGAGCGCCCGGCGAGAAAATAGCCGTCCGTTGTCTGCTTCTGGCGCCGGATCACCCACCAGGCCAGACCGAGAATAATAACAAAGTAAGCGAAAATGATGACCCAATCCAGACCCGCAATAACTGACATGATCTGCTCCTCTCTCGTTGATTAGGGGCTTGCTATGGTTTTGTCACCTGATCTCCTGGATCGCCCCCGCGGGGCCCGGCGAAGTTCTCTTCACGTTTCGGGAAATATAGCAATTAATTGTGTTCAATGCAAAAATAATCTCAGCGAAAATGGCGGCAGGTAAAGCGATAATTTTGCATGCATTCTGTCGCCGATTTCACTATATTGGACGGCAGCCAGGAGAGGAAACCATGTTTTTACCCGCAACACGGCAGGAGATGAACGAGCTGGGCTGGGAGGCGTGCGACGTTATCCTCGTCACCGGTGACAGTTACATCGACAGCCCCTTCAACGGCGCCGCGCAGATCGGCAAATGGCTCCACCATCACGGCTTCCGTGTTGGCATCATCGCCCAGCCATCGGTCGAGAACCCGGAGGAGATCACCCGCCTCGGCGAGCCCGGGCTCTTCTGGGGCGTCAGCGGAGGCTGTGTCGATTCGATGGTCGCCAACTATACCGCCCTCAAGAAGCGGCGGAAGAGCGACGACTTTTCCCCGGGCGGGCTCAACAACCGCCGCCCCGACCGGGCCGTGATCGTTTATACCAACCTGATCCGGCGCTCGTTCAAAGCCACCCGGCCGATCGTCCTCGGCGGCATCGAAGCCAGCCTGCGCCGCATTGCCCACTTTGACTATTGGTCCGATTCCATCCGCCGTTCCATCCTCTTCGACGCCAAGGCCGACGCCCTCATCTACGGCATGGGCGAACGGGCCGTCCTGGAGCTCGCGCAGGCACTGGCCCAGGGCGGTGATTTCCGGGAAATCCGCGGGCTCTGCTATATCGCCCATGCGCCCCGTCCGGACTATCTCACCCTGCCGGACTTTGAGACCGTCGCCGCCGACCAGGAGGCCTTTACCGGGATGTTCCGTCTATTTTACGACAACAACGATCCCGTGACGGCCCGCGGCCTCAATCAGCAGCACGGCGACCGCTGGCTGGTGCAGAATCCGCCAGCCCTCCACCTCAGCGAAGCCGAACTGGACCAGGCCGCTGAACTCCCCTTTGAGCGCGAACAGCATCCCTGGCATCAGCAGTTCGGAGCGGTGCGCGCTCTCGATACGATCCGCTTTTCCATCAACACCCACCGCGGCTGTTACGGCGAATGCCATTTTTGCGCCATCGCCGTCCACCAGGGGCGAACCGTCCTCTCCCGCAGCGAAGCCTCAATCCTCAGGGAGGCGGAGGAACTGACCCGCCACCCCGCCTTCCGCGGCATCATCAGCGATGCCGGCGGGCCGACGGCCAATATGTATGGTTTCGAATGCGGCCGCAAAAAAAGCAGGGGGAGTTGCCAGTTCAAAGCCTGCATCGGCGCACAGGTCTGCTCCACCCTCAGGCCCGATCACCGGCGCCAGACCGAACTGCTCAAAAAATTGCGCCGGCTGCCGGGCGTTAAAAAGGTCTTTGTCGCTTCGGGACTGCGCTATGATCTGATTTTGGAAGACCGGACCGGAGGTGAAGCCTATCTGCGGGAGTTGACGGCTCACCATGTCTCCGGACAGCTCAAGGTGGCCCCGGAGCATACCGAACCGCACGTGCTCAACCTGATGAACAAACCGGCGGCCGCCTCGCTGCTGGAGTTCAAACGGCGCTTCGACCGGCTCTCGGCCGAGGCGGGCAAAAACCAGTTCCTGACCTATTACCTGATCGCGGCCTATCCCGGCTGCACCGACCTCGACATGCAGGCGATGCAGCGCTTTGTCAGCAGCGAGCTGCGGATCACCCCCGAGCAGGTGCAGATCTTTACGCCGACGCCATCCACCTGGGCCAGCGTCATGTATTATACGGAGAAAAATCCCTTCACCGGCGAGAGGCTCTTCGTCGAAAAGAACGGAGCAGCCAAAGAGCGGCAGAAACAGCGGATTGTGGGGGGAGTGGCCCGGAAAAAAACGGGCAGGAAGGGTGGTTGAGGCCGGAAAAGTGTCACAGGCGCATGGCTCCCTGCCGGCGTGCAGCCGCCTTCCCGGGGAGCCGACGCGGAAACTATAACACACGCATGGGCCGGATCGTCAGCGCTGGCGCGCCGCCTCACCGTCTCAGCTTGAACGTATGGTAGAGAAAAGCGTGGCCGGCGAGGCTGCCCAGAGCGATGGCCGAATGGTAGACCAGGCCGTCAAAATTTTCGTTGGTATCGATCAGATAGGTCAGACCCCCCGCCAGTAATCCGCCGGCGATCTGGCCGCAGGAGATCAGCGCCCCTTCGTTGAAATCAAAATCCTCGTCCTTCAGCAGCCAGTTGCCGATCCCGACACCCAGGACCCCGCCGGTCATGGCGCCAACCGTATAGGACTTTTCTTTCTTGTCAGCGATGGCTGCGGCGATGGGCATCATGATCTGCGCACCAAGAATACCCTCCATCCTCAGCACATAGGCGTCGCCGCGGGTATAGTGTTCACGCTGTGAAAGCAGGTAGCCTCCGGCCAGTCCCGCTCCCGTCATCCCGAGCATGAGCGAATGAGCCGCCCGTTCGCGGTCATCCCCGTTCCACAACTCCGCGAGATGAGTTGTGCCCAGTCCGAAACCTGAGCCGAAATCACCCATCACTCCGATCAGTTCCGCACTGCCCAGTGTCAGGCCGCTCTTTTCAGCCAGCCGGAAAGCGGCCACCGAACCGATGAGGCTCCCCAGCAGCGGCGGCCCCCATTCGGCCGCATCCGAATAGGCGTCCGGTGCCACCATGTTCCTGACAAAGAGGCCGTAGAGCAGACCCCGCGTCGAACCATAGGTGGTCATCATGGTCTGGGTCGTGGTGACCGGGCGGTTTCGCGTCAGGTAGTAGGGGAGGGCAAAACTGGCGGCGCTGGTGAGCATGTAGGCGGCGATGGTTCCGCGCGTACCGTCGATCTCCATCATGCGGGGCACCGTCCAGCCGTAAAGGCCGAGGCCCATCAATGTCTGGCGGACGATCAGGCCGGGCCGGCCCTCCTGGTCCATGCGCTGCGTGCGGGCGGGCGATTGAAGAGCATGTGTCAGTTCCTGCCGGAAAGTACGGACTTGGGCCGCGGTCATCAGGCTTCTCCTTCTGGCCAGGCGCCCTGCCTCGCGGTAGGCGATCTCCAGAACAAAGGAGGAGTCGCCGCCCTGGAAGAGGCGGGCGGAGAGAAAATCCTCCACCTCGGGAAAGAGCTGGGTTCGTGTCTGCAGCTCGGGCGAGATCTCCACCAGAACACCAGCGGAATCCAGAGGGACCTGGACCTCCACCTGCACTTGCTGCGCCCACAAAGCACTGCACATGAGGAGCATCAACAAGACCGGAGAACGCATTGGAGCATCCTTTCAAAAAAAGGGCGGCCAAACCGCGACCGCCCGCATGAGCCCGCTGCAGGCACATCCTGAAAGGCTGCGCCTGCGCGGGAAATGGTGAAATTTAATCCTTGAGGATGAAGGTGATGCGCATGGTGACGCGATACTGAACGATCTTGCCATTTTTTATATCGACCTTCTGGTCGCTGATCCAGGCGCCGCTGACGTTCTCGAGCGTTTTATTGGCCCGCTCGATGCCGCTTTCGATGGCATCCTGAAAACTTTTGGGAGAAGCGGAGATGATCTCGGTCACTTTGGCGATGCTCATGGGTAGCTCCTTGTGTTAGTGCATCAGGGAATTCCGGCCGGCCTCCCTGCGGAGACCGTGCCCAGTGTTGTACATTATAACGCAAAACTGCAAGCAAATTGTTCCTGCCGGTTTCATCCCGCTGCAAGGGCAGCGGTGGATATTGGCACTCAGACGGCTTCGATAGTCGAGGGCGGCTTGGTGGCGATGTTGTAGGTGACGCTGACAACCCCGGGCACCTTTTTGAGAATCTCCGCAGCCAGCCCTTCCAGCAGGGCCCAGGGCAGCCGTGTCGGCCGGGCGGTGCGCGCATCCCGGCTCTCCCGGACGATGCGGCCGAAGACCTTTTTGTAAAAAGTCTGGGTGATGGCTTCGCGCTTCTCCTCGGGATCGGTGAGCCCCTTGAGGGCTGCAAAGAACTCCTTGCGGGCGTCGATGATCTCGACCTTGACGCCCAGTTTTTTAAACCAGGCGGCGACCTGTTCCGGCTCCCCTTCGCGCATGATGCCGTTATCGATAATGACCGTGCGCAGCTGCTTGCCCAGCGCCATATGGCCGAGCATGGTCACAACCGATGAATCGACTCCGCCGGAGAGGGCGTTGATGGCCATCCCCTTGCCGACGGCCGCCTGGATTTCCGCCGTCTTTTCCGCGATAATTTTCTCGGTATTGAGGTTGCGGGCTTTGATCTCCTGGATCATTATTGACTCCTTTCCGGTATCGAGAACTTGCAGTTTCTTTGCCGCATACATATCAGAAAAATTAACCAAATGCAGGCCGATATACAAGCAGTTTTCGAAAAAGAATGACGCTGAAATCTTCTTGCATCCATCCGACGGGTGTGCCGGTTCGCGCCCAGCCAGGGCGGCAATATTACCGGCGCCGAGGCCAATCTCAACCTCTGCTATACGCCCAGTGTTTTTATGGACCTGGAGCTGCACGCGGCCTATATGAAGCCGGGTGATTTCTTCGATTCACCGGAAATGTACGGCAGCGCGAATGGACGTCCACAGAACCCCTGGACCGTCTTCGCCACGCTGAAATGGATCATGTTCTAGGAGCGTGAAATGAAAATAAAACATCTTGTCCTCTTATTAACGGTGACTGCCATGATTCTCTCAGGCTGCGCAACCTCCCGCTATTACCACCTCGGGAGCAGGGAGTTCGATGATTTCGACTATGGCTTTGCGACCAAAAAGGTGC
>JAKQKF010000466.1 GCA_029560815.1 bacterium | reverse complement strand
TCACCGCGACGTTGGCGATGTGCATCTCATCCAGGACGAGAAAGGTGACCACGTAGGCGGCAATGGTCTCGCCGTCCAACACGACCAGCGAAAGAGCGTACTCCTGATCCAGATCCTCGCGGAACATCTCCTCGCTCCAGGGCGAGCTGAAGAGCTCTTTTTCGATGGCTGTGATCGCCGGCAGATCCCCGGCGCGCATCTTGCGGTAGTGCAGCGCCCTGCCCAGTGCGGGGATTTCGAGTGTTCCGGCGGCAAAGTGGTCAGCGAGCATGCCCCTCCGCGGAAAAGACCGGCTGTTTCGGCTTGCCGACGATGAATTCCTGCAGATAGAGCGGCTCGAGCAGATCCGGATTCTCCCTCCGGCCCTGCTGCAGACGCCGCCAGCCCAGACGGGCGACGGTGAAGGCGCTGAGCAGGGCGGAGGAGGCGGGCGCGATGCGATAGCCGGGGAGCGGAGGATGGTCCACTGCGCCGCCGATCAGTACGGCTTCGGGGGGGATGGCCTGCGCGATCTCACCCCAGGGAAGAATGCGCACCTCCTGCACCGCGGCCAGCCCGGTGGCGCTGCGCTCGTAAAGAGCGGTGTAATACTCGTCCGCCCGCGAACGTATGAGCGGGGCGATCAATCCCTTATCCACCGGCGCCTGGGTTGCCAGCACCTCGAGCGTCGGCACCGCCGCAATCGGGATTCCGCGGGCCAGAGCGATTCCCTTGGCCAGAGCGAGGCCGATACGCAGCCCGGTGAAAGAGCCAGGACCGATCGAAACCGCCAGCGCCTCGATATCGTCCGGCTGCCAGCCGGCATCGGCGAGGATCCGGTCGATGGCCTGGGTTAGCAGACGGCCGTGGGCGTTGCGGATTGCCGCGCGGTACTCCACCACCAGGGTCTCCCCGCTGGTCAGGGCGGCGCCGCAAATGGGGGTGGCGGTCTCAATCGCGAGCAGTTTCATGGCGGTATGCCTCAATCAATCGGACATCAGCGGTGATCAGCAAAGGGTCTTCGTGCCGGGCTTCCCGCAGGGCGGCGATGCGCCCGGCGGCATGCACCCCGTGTGAGAGCTGAAACCGGGTATGACGCGCCGGCAGCCAGCCGGCGATCAGCTCGGGCCACTCGACCAGGGAGACTCCGTCGCCGTAAAGATACTCCTCGAGGCCGAGATCGGCGAGTTCGCCGGCCGAGTGGAGACGATAAAAGTCAAAATGGTACACCGGCAGCCGGCCATGATATTCGTTGATCAGGGTGAAAGTCGGACTGGTTGCGGTCTCTTTAACATCAAGCCCCCGGCAGATCCCCTGGATGAGCGTGGTCTTGCCTGAACCGAGATTGCCGGTGAAGATGAGCACCGCCCCGGGTGTCAGACGCCCGCCGATTTGGGCGCCGCGCGCGAGGGTTTCGGCCGCGCTCAGGGTGATCCACCACTCCTGGAGCTGATATCGGGATTCCTGCACACGCCTCCGGCGCTATTTCGGTTCCATCGTGATCACCGGCAGGATCATCTCCTCCATCGAGATGCCGCCGTGCTGAAAGCTGTCCGCGTAATAGTTCAGGTAATAGTGGTAATTGGTCGGGTAGACAAAATAAAAGTCTTCCTTGGCGATCAGATAGTTGGTGTTGACGCCGCGCACCGGCAGCTTGTACTGACGGGGATCCTTGATCATCATGGCGTTCTTGGCGTCGGCCTTGATGTTGCGGCCGTATTTGTAGCGCAGGCTGGTGGAGGTTTCACGGTCGCCGATCACCTTGGCGCCGCGCAGGCCGCGGATGCTGCCGTGGTCGGAGGTGATGATGATCGTGCTCCCGGTCTGGGCGAGCTGTTGCAGTGCCAGGAACATGTGCGAGTGCTCGAACCAGCTCTTGGTCAGGGCGCGGAAGGCCGATTCGTTGGGGATCATCTCCTTGATCAGCTCCGAGGAGCTGCGCGTATGGGCGAGGATATCGACAAAATTGATCACGATCGAGGAGAGGGGTAGATCGCCGAATTCCTGGATCTTGCGCGCGATGAGGCGGTGCTCCTGCATATCGAGGACCTTGGCATATTTGGGGCTCGGCTTGAGCTCGATGCCGGCGCGGCGCAGCTGCTCATCGAGCAGCTGGCTCTCGAAACGGTTGCAGCTGACGTCGTCGTTTTCGTCTCCCTGTGTCCAGAGTTCTGGCAGCTGCTTTTCGATCTCGCTCGGGAAGAGGCCGCTGAAAATGGCGTTGCGCGCATAGGGCGTGGCCGTGGGCAGAATCGAGAAATAGTATTCCCGCCGGATGTTGAAGAATTCGCGCAGCAGGGTCTCGACGACCAGCCACTGGTCGAGGCGGAGATTGTCGAGGACCATCAGCAGGGTGCGCCTGCCGGCGCGCACGTGGGGCAGAACATAGTCCGGCACGATGTTCACCGATAGGGGAGGGGCCTCTTTGGAGCTAAGCCAGGAGAGGTAATTTTTTTCGATAAAACGCCCGAATTCCGAGTTGCATTCGCGCTTCTGGTCGTAAAGGATCTGCTTGAGGCCGAGGTCCGGATGCTGGTCAAGCTCGATGTCATATTCGCACAGGCGGAGGTGGACATCGATCCAGTCCTGCCATTTCATCCCGCCCATCAGGCGCATGGCGATCTGGTTGAATTCGGAAGTATAGTCGCGCGAGATGCGTTCGCCGGCGATCTTGCGTTTCTGCAGGATTTTTTTGCAGACGAGGAGGATCTGGCTGGGGTTGACCGGCTTGGTGAGATAGTCGTCGATCTTGCCGCCGATGGCCTGTTCCATCAGCGACTCCTCCTCGTTCTTGGTCACCATGATGACCGGCAGGCCGGGGCGGATATTCTTGAATTCGTTGAGCGCGGAGAGGCCGTCCATGCCGTTGAGCATTTCGTCGAGGAGGACCAGGTCAAAGTTCGCATTGCGCACCAGTTCGAGCGCGTCCTCGGCATTGGTGACCGTAGTGACGGTATAGCCCTTCTCTTCCAGGAACAGAACATGCGGCCGCAGCAGGTCGATCTCGTCATCGACCCACAGAATCAGCCCTTTGTCATCCGCCACAGCGCCTCCTATGATGTATAAATAGAAAAGTAATCAATTTCAAGCAGAGTGTCAATCCCTTTTTATGTACAGCGGGCCTGCTTCTCTTTTTCTGTTGCTATAATAAAAAGAATACATTATTTTATAAGCTAAATTCCAAACGGGGCAGCCTCACCGTATCCTTCTGCTCCGTTTGCGCTTGTCCAATAACAGGGAAAAGAAAATTGCTGCAGCAGCTCATTCATAAAGGTGTCATCGTGCCCGACCCCCCGCTTTATCAGGGGCTGGTCATCCATTTCCGCGATAAAAGTCACAAACTGACGCCCCGGCAGGAAGAGATGGCCCTCGCCTGGGTCAAAAAACTGGGCACCGAGTATGCCGAGGACGCGGTCTTCGCGCGCAACTTCTTCACCGATTTCAGTCAGGCCCTGGGGGTTGAACCCGCGCTCAAGGTCGATGAGGTCGATTTTCAGGCGGTCATCGAGGTGGTCGCCCGCGAGCGCATGGCGCGGGAATCGATGACCAAGGAGGAGCGCAAGCAGCTGGCGGCGCAGCGCAAGGCCAAACGCGAAGAGTTGAAGGAGATTTACGCCCACGCCACGGCCGACGGCGAGCGCATCGAACTGGCCAACTATATCGTCGAGCCGAGCGGGATCTTTATGGGGCGGGGCAAACACCCTCTGCGCGGACGCTGGAAGGATGGGGCGGGAGAGAGGGATATCACCCTCAACCTCAGTCCCGACGCCCCGGTGCCGGCTGGTGAGTGGGCCGAAATCGTCTGGCAGCCGGAGAGCCTCTGGGTGGCGCGCTGGCCGGACAAGTTGACCGGCAAGATCAAGTACGTCTGGCTGCACGACAGCGCGCCGATCAAGCAGGCACGCGAAGAGCAGAAATTCAGCAAGGCGATCGAGCTGGAAGAGCAGATCGTCAAGGTGCGCGAGTATATCGCGCAGGCGCTGGAATCGGAGCAGCCGCGCCGCCGCAAGATCGCCACCGCCTGCTATCTCATCGACGCCCTCTGTCTGCGCGTCGGCGACGAAAAGGATCCCGATGAGGCCGATACCGTCGGTGCCACCACCCTGCGGCCCGAGCACATCAAACTGCTCCCGGCCGGCGTGGCCGAGTTCCGCTTCCTCGGCAAGGATTCTGTGCTCTGGCACAAAAAGATCGTTCTGCCCGACCATGTGCGCCGGAACCTCGAAGAGCTCATGCGCGAGGCGCGCCCCTCGGCCGGGAACGGCAAGAAAAAGAACCCCGCCTACAACAAGCCCCAGCTTTTTCCCGACATCTCCAGCCGCAATGTCAACGCCTTTCTCTCCGAGGTGCTCCCCGGCCTCACCGCCAAGGTCTTTCGAACTCATCACGCTTCGGCGGTGGTGCGCGAGAGCCTCGATCAATCGGGCGTGGTGGTGGAGGATCCCGAATACGTCAAGTGGGAAGCGGTGGTCAACGCCAATCTCGAGGCGGCGATGCTCTGCAACCACATTAAAAAGGCACCGGCCAACTGGGCTCAGCGCAAGGAGACCTTTAAACAGCGCGAAAAGGCGCTGCAGGCGGAGATGGAGGCGCTCGCCGGCCTGATCAAAAAAGAGAATGCCGCGCTCGTCCAGCTGCGCCAGCAGATGAAAGCGCGCAAGGCCGAGACCGCAAAAACGGACCAGCGCGCCCGGGTCGCTGCCGCTTTTCAGCGCCGCATCGATGCCCAGAGCCGCAGGATCGGCGTGCTCAAGCTCAGGGAGGAGAAAAAGCAGGCCGCCCTCGGCAAGCTCAAGACCCAGATCGCCATCGCCTCCAAAAATCGCACCTGGAACCTCGGCACCAGTCAGAAATCCTACATCGATCCGCGCACCTTTTACAACTGGGGACGCGAGGTCGAGTATGATGTGCTGCGGAAATACTACTCCAGCACGCTGCAGCGCAAATTCCAGTGGGTGCGCGCCGGCGAGGAGCCGGAAACGGACGAATGAAAAAGGGCGTAATTTACTCCCTCATCGCCTATACCATGTGGGGTTTTTTTCCCGTCTACTGGAAATGGCTCGGCGTCGTGCCCGCCCTCGAGATCCTCAGCCATCGCATGGCCTGGTCGCTGGTCTTTGTCGCCCTGCTGCTGGTGCTGAAAAAGAGCCGGCTGTTCTCCGCCCTGCGCCGCAATCCCCGTCAGGCGGCCATTTTTCTGGCCACCGCGGCCATCCTGTCGGTCAACTGGGGGCTCTACATCTGGGCCGTGCAGAACAACCGCGTTGTCGACGCCAGCCTCGGCTATTTCATCAATCCCCTGGTCAATGTCGTTTTCGGGGTCTTTTTTCTGGATGAACGCCTCCGGCCCGCACACAGGGCGGCGGTCGGACTGGCCGCGGCCGGGGTGCTCTACCTCGCCCTGCAGAGCGGCGGACTGCCCTGGATCGCCCTGGTGCTCGCCCTCAGTTTCAGCACCTACGGCCTGCTGCGCAAGATCGCGCCGCTCAACAGCCTGGAGGGGCTGGCGGTTGAGACGGTGCTGCTGCTCCCCTTCGCCCTTGCTTATATCCTTTTTCTCGAGTCCGGCGGCACCGGTTCTTTCCTCCACGGCGGCACCTGGACCACCCTGCTGCTGATTCTGGCCGGACCGGTCACGGCCCTGCCGCTGCTCTTTTTCGCCGCCGGCGCCCGGCGCATCCCATACAGCCAGCTCGCTTTCATCCAGTACCTCTCGCCCACACTGCAGTTTCTGCTCGGGGCGTTTCTCTACCGCGAGCCGCTCTCGGCGGTCAAGTTGACCGGATTCGGGATGGTCTGGCTGGCGACTGCTGTTTATATCGGGGTGGAGTGCCGCCGCACCCGCTGCCGTCCCGCCGCTGTTGCGGCTTCGTGACCCCCACCCATCTCGTTCCCACCCCGTTCGCAGCATGTTTCCACCCGATTTCCCTCCCGCGGCCTGCCCGGGGGAAAAGAAATGGCGCGATGTCCACAAAAGTATTGATTTGAAAAACAAATTTTAGTATATTATTTGACTTGAAACATGGCGGTGTAGCTCAGCTGGTAGAGCAGTGGAATCATAATCCATAGGTCGGGGGTTCAAATCCCTCCGCCGCTACTCGTAAGTATAATAAAAAGGCCAGTTAGATCAAATTCTAACTGGCCTTTTTATT
>JAKQKF010000462.1 GCA_029560815.1 bacterium | reverse complement strand
GTGGTGTTGGAGATGACATCGACCGAGTCCCTGCCGCCGAAGGTGCCTCCGCCGCCCGCGATCTTGAAACGCACCGTGGTGTTCGGCACAGGATCCCCGAAGGGATTGGTCACCCTGACCAGGAAGGGCTTGGGCAGGGTCATGAGGATGATCTCCTCCTGGCCGTTTCCGGAGACCGGTTCAAGGATAGTCGCCCGCGGGGGCTGGATGTACGCATAGAAAATTCTGTCCTGGATCCCCGATCCGGGGGCGGCCTGCGCCCGGATCTGATGATCGCCCGTGCGGCTGGTCGCCTTGAAAATGACCGAGGCTTCGCCGGCCTCATCGGTCATCACCGTATCTGCCGCTGCTCCTGAGAAGGTGCCGCTGCCGGCCACAATGGTGAAGACGACGCGCTGATCCGCGCGGCCGTTGCCATAGAGGTCGCTGATCTTGACGACCAGAGGGGCGGCGAGTTCCTCACCCGCGTAGCCGGTCTGGTTGTCCCCGGAGACGGTGGTCATGAGCGTCGGCACCTCCGGCAGGGCGGCGGCGGTGAAGAGGATGGGGGCCCCGGTGAGCGGAGCGTCGATCCGGACGCTGTTGTTGCCGGTGCCGGCCGAATCGCCCAGGGTCCAGGTGACGCTGGCCTTGCCGTTGCTGTCGGTCGAGTCGGTCACCGCATCCGAGCTGTTGTTGAGAAGGCCGCTGCCGCGGATGATTTTAAAGGTGACCGGATAGCTGAGGACCGGCCGGCTCCTCTCGTCCAGGACCTGCACGACCAGGGGCTCGGCCAGGGTCTGCCCGACGGTGTCGGCCTGGGCATCGCCCGAGATGATACTGATGGAGACCGGGATGCCCTCGCCGGCAATGGCCTGGAAGGTGATGGGCGCCAGAGCGGGGTGGTCGGGCAGGGAGGCGGTGATGATGTTGGTAGTGCCGTAGCCCAGGGTGAAACGGGCGCTGGCAACACCTTCGCTGTTCGAGGAGACCCGGATGGTACTTTGGCGTGAGAAATTGCCGTCGCCCTCGGTGACCTCAAATTCCACCGGCACGCCGACGCAAAAGTTGTTGTAGGTGTCCTTGAGCAGAACCGCGAACTCTTTTTCGAGCGGCTGCCCCGCGACGCCGGTGAGGATGGTCTCCGAGGCGTACTGCAGCGCCAGGGGCGGGAGGGCATCGGCGTAGAGGTTGAAATCGAGAGTGGAGCCGTTGGGCACCGAGGGGGCGGAAGCCTGAACCACCACCTGGCCGGCAGCGGAGCCGAAGGAGATGAAAGTATAGGCCGAGCCCGAGACGTCGGTGATGTTGGAAAAGCGCTGGGTCTTTGAGCCGGTGCCGGCGGGGTTAATGCCGGCATTGCTGGTCAGCAGCAGCTTGTCCAGCTGCAGTCCCGCCTCGCGGTTTTTAATGGTGAGTTGGACGAATCCCTTCGGCAGGCTGTGGGAGACCCTGGAGGGTTCCCATATCCAGCTGCCATAGGTGGAGAAAGAGAAGGTGACGGTGTCGGAGGTGCCGAAGGTGTAGAAGCAGGAGTTCTGCAGGCCGTCGGCGGCATAGCCGCGCAGCCAGAGTTTGTAGCTGCCGGCCTTGGGGATGTAGATCTGATAGGTGGCCAGACCGACGCGGTTGTTAGCCGGCAGATAAGGGGCGTAAATGTATTCATTGCCCGAGGCCTCGGCGCTGCCGCCGCTGACATAGGGGGCCCCGACGTCGCCCGCTTCGGCCTCGATCCAGATGTTGCCGTTGAAGTTGACATCCAGCGAGTCGGTGCTGAGCGCGGCCTGGCCGGAGATGACGCTGAACTGGACCTGGACATCGCTGACCGGCACGCCGTTGGCGTCGACGATGCGGACGGCGAGGGGTTCGGCCAGACGCTGGGTGACGGTGCCGTGCTTGTTTTCGCCCGCAGTTGCGTACATCGAATCGGGGGAGAGGGGCGGGACCTCGAGGCAGAAATTATCGACCGCGTTGTTCAGCCCGCCGTAGAGGACGATGCCCGAATAGAGCTGGCCGAAATTGCCCTGGCGCTTGGCGGCGTCGGATACAGTGTTGAGGAAGAGATTGTTGAGATAGACATTGAAGGCATGGCCGGTGGTGGCGGGATTGTAACGGACCTCGAGGATATCACCCGGCTTGGGATCCGGCGCGGTGCTGGGAAAGCCTGCGGTGGCGAGGCTGCCCGTGGGGACGCTGCCGTTGACAATCTCGTTGAGGTAGACCACGCGGTCGCGGACGCGGACCAGGTAGCCGCTGGCCTGGGAGCTCGCGCCGTTGAGCATCATGGCGAGGCCGCCGGCGTTGATGCCGGCGCCGTCCGCCAGCTCCGACCACTGCATGGCGGCGCGGACGCCGCGCACGGCAGGGGCATAGCGCGCAGCCTTGAAGGCGGCCAGGTACTGCCATCCCGGCGAGGTGCTGCTGTTGACCAGTTCGCCGCGGGTGACGTCGATCCGGTAGGCGGGATGCAGGTCCCAGTCGGCCGCGAGGGGATCGTCAAAGTCGTCGCAGTATTCGGTGCTGGCGGTGTCGGCCATATCCACAGAGGGGCCGATGGAGACGGGGCCGCGGTTGTTCATCTCGTCATAGGCGCGGATGCCGAAAAAGTAGCTGATGCCCGGGACCAGACCCGAGACCGTAGTGGCCTCGATGTTGCCGGAGCTCTGGGGCCGCGGCAGGGAGACGAGGATGCCCTGATTGAAATTGGCCACATCGAGACCGAAGGTGGAATAACGCATCTCGTAGAGGTTGGCCTGCCCGTTGGTGCCGTCGTCGCCGGTCGACTGCCATTTGAGGCTGGCGGTGCTGCCGCTGATGGCATCGGCTCCGAGCCAGGAGATGGTCGCCGGCGCACTGCGGTCGCCGGCGACGACGCCGCGGATGATGCGGTTGAATTCGGTCGCCATCCGGTTGTAGCCGATGTCGGTGGGATGGGTGCCATCGCCGAGATCGGAGATCAGCACGACGCTGTTCATGTCGGCCAGAGTGATCTTGCTGACGACGATGCCAGGGGCGTTCTCGAAGAACATCCGGTCGACCTCGGCGTTGAAATCAGCAATTTTGGGATCGGGTGAGCCATTCACCAGACGGGGGATGATCTTGCAGATGATGATGCGTTTGACGAAATCACCCCGGGTGCCATTGGCCCACTGGGAGGCGTAGGCGAGCAGCTGGGCCAGCTTGCCCGAAGAGGTCGGCAGCATCGATATGCCAGCGTTCTCCGAGTAGGGGGCGGCCGTGTCATTGTTCATATTATTGGTGCCAAGATGGATCAGGAGGATGTCGGGTTGATAGGTGCTCATGGAGGAGGCGATGTCACGGGTGCCGGTGCCATAGCCGCCCGTGTAGAACTCTTCGATCTTGGCGCCGCGGGTGAAATGGCCGTTGTAGGGCGCTGCTCCGTTGGGACCGACCAGGGTAAAGTTCACCCCCTGCAGTTTGTCATAAAGGAAGGAGCGATATCCCGTGCCGCTGCTGCCGACACCTTCGGTGATCGAATCGCCGATGGGCATGATCTTCCACTGAGCGGAGAGCCCTGGAGCCCATCCTGCGATAATGATGCCAATCCCCACCAGCCAGGCGCGAAGCGGCCAATTCTTGCTTGCTGTCAATGCACATCCTCCCGATATAAGCTGCCCGGGCAAGCCGGGCGCAACTGTAGACAGAAACCGGTTTCCGCCCCGCACGGAGAGCGGGGACACCAGACTGCACGCAAATTTTATACCCTTTGGCTGTAAAAGAGGGGAATTTTTCCGCTGCCGGATAATATTTTGGCGGGGTACAGGAACCTTAAATTACATAAAATCAATATAAAAACTGAAAGACGGTATAGCTCCGCAGGGGCAGAAAAAGGCGGCATGGCGGCGTGGCGGGTAAACCGGACCGGTTTGTTTCAGGCGTAGACACTCCTGAATCAGGATTGAACAGAGCGGACGGGCGCCCGCAGAATCAGAAGAGGTAGAGGAGCTTGAAGGTGACCTTGGGGCCGCTGAGGCGGCTGGCTGCGCTGATCTCTTTTCTCAGGTCGACATAGAGATACTGGTAGCCGGCGGAGAGGCCCAGATGGCGGTGCAGGATAAAGTCGATGCCGGCGCCGAAATTGAGGGCGTAGCCGACAAATTCCAGCTTGGTGCCGATCCCCGGCGGGGGCAGAGCGGGCTCTTCCCGGCCATAGAGGGCGGTGCCGCCATAGAGAACGAAGGGGCGGATCGCGGTGGCGCCCAGGAGCTGGTACTTGATATCGAAGGCGAGGTTGAGCAGCCGGCTCCTGGCCGGTTCGATGCCGCTGCGGAGCACCTCCTGTTCCCACTGCCAGAGGTTCACCTCTAGGGCATAGCTGGCCGCCTGGGGGGTAGAGAGGCCCACGCCCCAGCACAATCCGGTGCCCTCGACCGGCTTGAAAGGTTTGCCCGGTTCGGAATCGAGGGCGTTCGGCTTCCAGATGCCGGTTTGCAGGGAGAGGGAACCCCGGTTCACCGGTGGGGCGGCGGAGACGGCCCCCGCGAGCAGAAGTAGGAGGGCCGGTATGCAGACCGTACGCAGGCGCATCAGCCTTTGTTCTTGCTTCCCGGCGGGTTCGAGGCCGTATCGGCGTGGAAGCCCATGGGGGTGCTCTCTCTGGCGGCTTCGGCGTAGATCTTGATCTCGCCGAACTGGCCCTCATACTTGGCGATATTCTCCTTGAGGGCGCCGAGCAGGGATTTGGCGTGCTGCGGGGTCATGATGATGCGGGCGTAGACCCGGGTTTTTGGCAGGCCCGGCACCATGCGCGTAAAATCGATGACGAATTCCGCCGGCGAATGGGAGATCACTGCGAGATTGGAATAGATACCCTCGGCTTCCTTCTCGCCCAGTTCAATGTTCAGCTGCTGCGGGGGGACCTGCGACATCGTGTTTCTCCTTCATTTATATGCAAAATGAGATTAATCATTAATATAACCAAATTCGGGATTATTCTCAATAAAAATATACGCGCCAATTTTTGCGTTGCATGCTATGCCCATTTTATTTACATTCACTTATAGTGAAACGAATGGTTTGAGAAAAGGTTTCCTCTCGCTCCAGCCGGCCCCGCATCCACCTTTGGTGTCATGATCTTATAATCCAGGAACATCTATGCCGCAGTCCGCTGACAAGAAACGTCTCTTTCTCATCGATGGCGCCGCCCTCGCCTATCGCACCTATTTCGCCTTCGCCCGCAATCCACTCATCAATTCGCGCGGCGAACAGGTCAGCGTCATCTTCGGCTTCAGCCGCATCCTGCTCAACCTGCTCGACCAGGAGAAACCCGATCTCTTCGCTGTGATCTTTGACTCTCCCGAACCCACCTTCCGTCACGAGATCTATGCGGAGTACAAGGCGCAGCGGCAGCGCATGCCCGAGGATATGGCCGAACAGCTGCCCCGGCTGGAGCAGCTTATGAACGCCCTCGATCTTCCGTTCATCCGCAAACCGGGCTATGAAGCCGACGACATCATGGGCACTCTGGCCAGAGACGCGGCAGCCCGGGGCTATCAGACCGTGCTTGTCACCGGTGACAAGGATCTCATGCAGCTGGTCGACGACGACACTGTGGTCTATTATCCCCACCGCGCCGGCGAAAAGATCGAATGGCTCGACGCCGCCGGGGTCACCGAAAAGATGGGCGTTCCGCCCGCACAGATCATCGATTATCTCGCCCTCTGCGGCGATTCATCGGACAATATTCCCGGCGTGCCCGGCATCGGCCCGGTCGGCGCCCTCGCCCTGCTGAAAAAGTACGGCTCGCTCGAAGCCCTGCTCGAGCAGGCCGATTCGGTCGAATCAAAAAAACACCGCGCCGCCCTGCAGGAACACGCCGATCTGGCGCGCCTCTCCAAAACCCTCGCCACCATCAGTTGCAACGTGCCTCTCGATACCGGGATTGAAAATCTGCATCTCCGCCCGATTCCGCCGGACAAGGCCGCTGATTTCTTCCGGGAGATGGATCTCCCCTCCCTGGTCGAGCGCTTCAGCACCCGAACCGCCGCCGTGCACCGCTACGAGCTGGTCAGCGACCGGGAGGCCCTCGCCGCGCTGGTGGAGCGTCTCCGCGGCTGCGGCGCCTTCGCCCTCGACACCGAGACCACCTCGGTCGATCCCACACGGGCGGAGCTGGTCGGCCTCTCCTTCTCCTGCGCCGAGGGGGAGGCCTGGTACGTCCCGGTCAAGGGGCCGGCGGATCTCACGGCGGATCAGCAGCCCCTTCCGGCCGGGGAAGTGCTGACAGCCCTGGCTCCGCTGCTGGCGGATCCGGCCATCAAAAAATGCGGCCACAACGCCAAATATGACCTTCTTGTGCTTTCGCGCCACGGCGTTGAGGTGGCCGGTCTGTTCTGCGATACGATGGTCGCCGACTATCTGCTCAATCCCTCGGGCTTTCAGCACAATCTCGACGCGGTCTCGCTGGAGCACCTCGGCCTGAAAAAGATCCCGACTTCGCAGCTTCTCGGCACCGGCAGGAACCAGCGCACCATGGACCAGGTGCCGATCGCACAGGTGGCGGAGTACGCCTGCGAGGATGCCGACTATACCTGGCGGCTGCAGCAGGTGCTGATGCCCAAGCTCGAAAGCCTGGGGCTGCGCCCCCTGCTCGAGGAGGTCGAGGTGCCGCTGATCCATGTCCTGATGGTCATGGAGCGCCATGGCGTCGCCCTGGACGAGCTCTATCTGGCCGCCATGTCGGGGGAGCTTGAGCAGGAGCTGCGGGTGATCGAAAAATCGATCTACGAGCTGGCGGGCCATAAATTCAACATCAACTCGCCGAAGCAGCTGGGGGAGATCCTCTTCAATGAGCTCAAGCTTCCTTCCGCGCGCAGGACCAAGACCGGTTTTTCGACTGATGTCGGGGTGCTCGAGGAGCTGGCGGGGGCCCATCCCCTGCCGCAGCGTATCCTCGACTATCGTCAGCTCGCCAAGCTGAAATCGACCTATGTGGACGCGCTGCCGAGGCTAGTCAATCCCGCCACCGGGCGCGTGCACACCTCATACAACCAGACGGTGGCGGCCACGGGCCGGCTCTCCTCGACCGAGCCCAATCTGCAGAATATCCCGATCCGCACCGAGGTGGGGCGGCGCATCCGCCGCGCCTTCATACCGGGTGATGAGGGTCATGTCATTCTGGACGCCGATTACTCCCAGATCGAGCTGCGCATCATGGCCCATCTCTCCGGTGACAAGACCCTGCGCGAATCTTTCGTCGCCGGTGAGGATGTGCATGTCCGCACTGCTGCGCTGGTCTTCAAGGTGCCGCAGGCGGAGGTCACTCCGGAGCAGCGGCGCCGGGCCAAGGAGGTCAATTTCGGCATCATGTACGGAATGGGGGCCTATGGCCTGGCGAGCCGGCTCGGCCTGGCCAACGACGAGGCGGAGCAGTTCATCCAGGCCTATTTCGTCAGCTATCCCGGCGTGCAGGAGTATATGCTGCGCACGGTGCGCGAGGCGCGGCAGAATGGCTATGTCACCACCCTGCTCGGGCGGCGGCGGATGGTCCCGGAGATCGCCAGCGACAACCGCCGGGTGCGCGAGTTCGCCGAGCGCACGGCGATCAACACGCCGATCCAGGGCAGCGCGGCCGACCTGATCAAGGTGGCGATGATCCGGATCCAGAAGCGGCTCGAGGAGGAGAAAAGCGCGGCCCGAATGATCATGCAGGTGCACGATGAGCTGGTTTTTGAGGTGCCCCGCGCCGAGGCCGAGGCGGCGCGCGAACTGGTGCGCAGCGAGATGGAGGGGGCGATCCGGCTCGATGTACCGGTCCGGGTCGAGACCGGGGTGGCCGGCAACTGGCTCGAAGCCCATTAGGGCTTCGGGTTTCATCAGAGGAGAATATGCTTCCGAGTGCAGGGCGGGATGAGGGCTGGGCAAGGCGGTCTGTAATGAACCGATCCACAGCATGGAAGCTCGTATGGAACTAGAACGTAAAATCGCCAGACTCTTCTTCACGCTCACGCAGCTCAAACCCCGCTGGCTGCCTGGCAAGAGCATCCGGATCTCGATCAACAGTGATCCGGTCTATCTCAAGGTGCTGCGGGCGGCGATGGATGAAATCGCCGATCTGGCCGGCTTTTCGCGCAAAGAGTGCGCCAAGATCATTCTGGCCGTGGACGAGGCCTGTTCCAACGTTATCCGGCACGCCTATCACAATGTGGAGGGCCAGCCCATCTACGTCACCTGCCGGATAACCCCGATCAAGCTGGAGATCGTCATTGTCGATCTGGGCGAGCCGGCCGACATCAAATCGATCAAACCGCGGCCTCTCGATGAGCTGCGTCCGGGCGGTTTGGGGGTGCACATCATCCGCACGGTGATGGATGAGGTGCACTATGAGAATCTGGCCAAAATCGGCAACCGTTTGATCATGGCAAAGTTTCTGCCCAGGGAGGAGGGGGCATTATGAGTCTGCAGCTTAGCACAGAGCAGCGGGGGAGGGTGGCCGTCGTCCGCATCGCCGGCGATGTCGATTTATACTCCTCGCCACAGTTGCGCAAGGAGATACTCAAATTGACCAGCATCAACGATGCCAGACTGCTGGTCGATCTGGACAAGGTGACCTACATGGACAGTTCGGGTCTGGCCACCCTGATCGAGGGTTTGCAGCATACCAACCGCAACAACGGACGTATTGCCGTGACCGGGCTGCGCGATGCGGTCAAGGAGATTTTTGAGCTCACCCGTCTCGATACCGTCTTCAGCATCTATCCTGACACCGAAACCGCACTGGAATGGGTGGCTTCGTGATGGCATCACCGGCGACCAGAGGCATGGCGGACGGGAGGCGCAACTGACCTCCAGCGCCGATACCTCCAACCGTTTCTGGCACCCTATTGCCGGCGCCCTCGTCCAGCTGGCGCGTTTCGGCCGCTTCGTCTCCCTCGCGCTCTACTGGCTCCTGGTGGCTCCCTTTCGCGGCCATCGCATCCGCTGGGGCTCAGCCTTTGTCCAGATGGCGAGGATGGGAGTAGGCTCCCTCCCCGTCGTCGGCACCATCTCCTTTTTCACCGGCCTCATCCTCGCCATGCAGTCTGCGCAGCAGCTCGAGCCCTTCGGGGCGGTCATTTACGTCGCCGATCTGGTCGGGGTTGCGATTACGCGCGAGCTGGGGCCGCTGCTCACCGCCATTCTCGTCGCCGGCCGCTGCGGCTCGGCCATCACCGCCGAGATCGGCAGCATGAAGGTCTCCGAAGAGCTCGACGCTCTTGCGACGATGGCGCTCAATCCGGTCTCGTTTCTGGTGGTGCCCCGCACCCTGGCCATGATGATCATGCTCCCCTGCCTGACAGTGATGAGCGATTTCCTCGGCATCCTCGGGGGGGGCCTCCTGGCCGTGACCACGCTTAAACTCCCTTTCATCGCCTACTATAACGAGACCGTGACCGCCCTGGTGATGGCCGATATCCTCACCGGTCTCTTCAAGAGCCTGGTGTTCGGTTTCATCATCGTCATGATCGGCGCCTATCAGGGTTTCAACGTACAAGGTGGCGCGGAGGGGGTCGGCAAATCGACCACCTCCTCGGTCGTCAGTTCGATCTTTTTAATTATCCTCGCCGATCTTGTATTCACCGCGCTCTTTTATTCGACCTTTTAATATCCGGCAGTCACTTCAATCACCGCGGGCAGGGAGCGCAGATAGACGGCGCGGTCGTCGAACTCTTTCCAGCTGCGGCCGTTCACCGTTACTTTTACCGGCCGGCCCGCCGCGTGATGGACCACCCGGATCCCCCCGGACGGTGTGCGGAGGCTGACCGGGATCTCGATGCGGCAGCCTTTCGCCTGCCAGCGATAGGAGTAGCTGACCGCTCCGTAATAGCTTGGCAGCCCCTCAACGCGTACTCCCTCTTCAGTTCTTATCCAGTCGCGGCTCAATCCTGCGCCGATCACCAAAGCATCATGAAACTCGTCCTCATAGAGAAACATGGTCCGCACCGAGTTGATGAAATCGGAGCCGACCCAGGTGTGGGGCATATCGCCGATGAAGCGGGGAGTGCGGGGATCGGGCCAGACCACCTCGGCCCAGTGGCGCCAGCCCGGCGGGCGCCGGTCTTGCATGAAGAAATCGAGCAGGGCATGGGCGCGTTCCGGCTGGTCGAGGCGGATGAAAGCGCCGATGGTGCGCACTTCGTAGGGCGTATAATCGCGCCACTGGATGAGGCCGTCGCGGCGGCGGGTGAAAAAATCCCAGTAGCGGTCGAAGGTGTTCTGCAGCTGGGGCTGCGGCAGCAGGGGGGCGAGGTTGCCGGGGTAGAGGGCGATGGCGGTGGAGGTGGCGTCGAAATCGCCGAGTTCGACGCAGCCGGGCAGGTAGTCGATCTTTTTATAGCGCATGGCGCGCTCGAGCGAAGCGAGCAGATCCTGCCGGAAGCGGTCCCGTGAGCGGCGCAGCCAGTTTTCGTCTCCGGACCGGCCGAGGAGGCGGGCGAGTTCGAGGGCATCGTTGTAGCCGCGCAGGGTGAAAAAGTTGTCCCAGTAGGAGTGCATGGGTTTGGCGGAGTAGCCCTCGTGGGAGATCGATTCGGGCACCAGGCCGAAAAAGGCGTCGCTCGAGTCCTCTCCGGTGGGCAGGTAACGGGCGCTCCTGCGCTGCGCCGTGAGGGAATCGAGCCAGGCCGCGGCGGCGCGGATGTGCGGATAGTGGGCGCGAATGAAGGCGGTGTCGGCGCTGAAGAGAAAATACTGGCGCATCGCGAAAAGATACTCGCCGTTGCTGTCATTTTCCGGCACCGGATCGGCGCCGCGGCGGTCGACCACGCAGGGCACCTTGCCGCTGGGGTAGAGGTGGCGCGAATACCACTCCAGATAGTCCCTGACTTCGCGGCGGATATTGAACCGGAGCAGGGCGGCGGAGGTGAGGGCGCCGTCGCGGATCCATGAGCGCTCGTAGGAGCGCGAACCGGGCTGGATGCCGGCGCTGTCGCGGTTGATGAGGATCCAGGCGAGGTTGGCATGCACGGTCTCCATCACTTCCCGGGCGGAGGCCGGCAGCTGGATGGAGACGGTGCGGACCTTGGTGCGCCAGAACTCCTCCACACGAGCGCGCAGGCGGGGGATGTCGACCGCCTCCTCCCCCGGGGCGCCGGCGCCAAAGGGGATGATCAGGCTCACCTCCCGGCTTTCGCCCGGAGCCAGGCGCCAGGTGTAGCGCGCCGCCGCGGAGGCGAGGGAGCGATCATCCGCGACCGACTGCGCCTCCGGCAGGATGCCCCTGCGCATAAAACTGCTGATATCCCCCTGCGCAAAAGCGGCCGCTCCGAAAGCCTCCGGCGCGGTGATGAAGCGGATGATCTTTTCGTCATTGACCATGGCGCGGTCGCCATGGAATTCGATTTTTCTGACCGGGGCGGTGCCGCCCGGCCAGTTGAGAAACTGCCAGGGGGGATTGACCTGGAAGGGGCGCAGAGCAAGATAGAGGGCAGCAGTGCGGGGATGGGGCGTGGGATTGCTCACGGTATAGGTCAGATAGAGGCTGCCGCTGCCGGCGGCGGTGAGGTCGTCCCGCTCCGGGCCGTCGGCGAAGGCTTTAACGGTGAGCTGCAGGGGGAGGCCCTCCCACTCCACGCGGGGGAGGGGCAGGCAGCCGCCGGCCAGGCTGGCGCTGCTGCGGGCCTGGTGCCAGCTGTAGAGCGTATCGTCCACGGCCAGGAAAGGCTCGATCGAGAAGC
>JAKQKF010000442.1 GCA_029560815.1 bacterium | reverse complement strand
GGTGCGGATCTGGTATGCGGTCGGCAGCGCCTGCATCCCCGGGCTGCTGCTGCCGCTGATGGCCAGCTACTGGCCGGGGATCGTTCTGCGGCCGCGTTTCGCTCTGGCGGCTATGCTGGGGGGATGGCTGCTCTCGATGAGCTGGCTGATGTGGGGCATGGCCCACGGGGGGAGCTACTGGTGGGGACTCGAGCCGATGTATCCGGGGCTGCTCCTATCGCTGCTGATCGGGATGGCCGGTATCCGGAGAGTGCGCCTGTGAGTGGCGTTCGATGAGCTGCATACGCCCCGCGGGGATGACGGGCATCATCCGCCAGGTCTCCGTGACGCCCATTTTTTGCGCCGGCAGGGGCGCCGGCCGCTGTTCCCGCTTGTCTCTCAGATAGCGGGTGAAAAGCAGGGCAGCGCGGATGGAGCGCAGCCCCTCCCGCGGATTATTCAGGGCCTGCCAGAGCTTCTGGGCCAGGTAACGGGGGCGGAGATGGAAGCGGACGAAGGCGCGGTCGCAAAATTCATCGATCTCGTGGAGTGTCAGCCCGGGCAGGTTGAGGACGCAGCGCGGCCAGCCCGCGCGGGTCAGCCAATCCCTGAAACTGGTCGTCGCCAGGCAGCCCTTATCGTTGTAAAAGTGCCAGGCGCCGGTGCCCGGATAGGGCATGACCGGATAGAATTGGGCGCTGTCGGGCCTGATCCGGCAGGCCCAGTCGTACAGTTCGCGCATGCTGCCGCGGCTTTCGCCGGGAAAGCCGACCATGAAGCAGCCATGGACGAGGATGCCGAGCCGGCGCGTTGCGGCCATGAAATCGTGGATGCTCTTCTCGGTCTGGAGCTTGCCCATTTTTTCGAGCAGGGAGTAGCGGATGGTATCAAAGCCGACGGAGCAGATATGGAGGCCGGCGGCCTTGAGGGATTCGAGACTGCCGGGGTCGAGGGAGGCGCTGATATTGGCAAAAAAGGGAAGATCGACCTTGCTGACGCGGGCGACCTCACCGAGGCGGCGGGCGAAGGCCCGGTCGGCGCCAAAGTTGTCGTCTTCGAAATTGACCTGTTTGATCTGCGGCATGTTTTTCTTGATCCAGTTCATTTCGTTGACGATATTCTCTGCGGTGCGATGGCGGTAGGGTGTGCCCTGCGAGATCTGGGGATAGGAGCAGAAGAAGCAGCTGGCGGGGCAGCCGCGGCCGGCCATGATCTGGACGAAGGGATGGGCGGAGAGGTTGAAGGTGTAGAGTTCGGGCTCGAGGAAGCGCTGGTAGATGGGCGAGACCATGGGCAGCCGGTCGAGGTTGTCGTTGAGGGGGCGGAGCAGCGGGCGGCCGCTCTGCAGATGGGCGCGGGACGCCAGGCCGGGGATGGCGTTGATGTCGCCGCCCTTGTCAATCGCATCGGCGAGATCGGCCACGGTCTCTTCATATTCGCCGAGGGCGACGTGGTCGACGGCCGGGGCGCGCTCGAAGGTCTGCCGCCAGAAGAAAGTGGCGTGGTTGCCGGTCATGCAGATCCGGCAGTGGTGCAGCGTCTCCCGCAGGGCCTGGGCGGTCTCGCAGTCGGTGTACCAGCTTGGGGTGGAAGAGTCCATCACAATCAGGCCGGGATCGAACCGGGCGGCCAGCTTGAGGAGGAACGGCAACTCGACCCCCTCGGCCGGGCAGTCGAAGAGTTCGATCGTGTGGCCGCGCTGGTCCAGCACGGCTCCGGCGAGGGCCAGCCAGTGGGGATAGAAGAGATTGCCCGATTTGGCCACCGCCGGCAGCCGGTGGCTGCGGCTGTAACGGGGAAGGAAGGGCGGATTGAGGAGGAGTACGCGCATGGTATTCCCGCTGAAATGGTCCGTTCCTGTGGCTGAGGCTTCCGGCCTGCGGTGCTGCGCCGTCTAGATCCTGCCGCGGAAGCCCTCGCCCAGCACCTCGTGGACGTTGTTGACGATGACGAAGGCCCGGGGATCGATCTGCTTGACCACCTCGATCAGGGTGCCGATCTCCTTGGGGCTGACGACAGTATAGAGCACCTCGCGCTGCTCATCGGTATAGACCCCCCGGGCGGCGATGGCAGTGGCGCCCCGTCCCATATCCTGGACGATATGTTTGGAGATCTCCTCTGACCTGGAGGAGACGATCATCACTGAACGGGCATAATCAAAGCCGTCGATGATCACATCCACGAGGCGGCTGGAGACGAAGAGGAGGAAAAAGGCGTAAAGGGTCAGGGTCAGGGCCGGCCGGTCGGCGGCGAGATGGCGGTAGTGGATGACCAGCCCGGCGAATGCGATCACCAGCGAGTCGACGACCATAAAGACCATGCCGGGCTTGAGGCCCCAGCGTTTCTGGCCGACGGCGGCGAGGACATCGGAGCCCGCGGTGCTGCCGCGGAATTTAAAGATGATGCCCAGTCCGACCCCGAGCAGCACACTGCCGATGAGGATGAGGAAGAGAAAGTCGTTCTGGCGCAGGGCGACGATGGCCGGATGCTCCTGCAGGCGCAGGCCCGAAATAAAAGGCAGCTGGCCGCGCAGCAGATCGATGAAGAAAGAGTTGGCGGTGAAACCGACAAAGGTGCGGGCGCCGAACTGTTTGCCCAGCTCCCGGACGCCCCAGATATAGAGGGGGATGTTGAACACCCACATCATCATGCCGACCGGGATTTTTCCGGCCGAGAGGTAGTGAAAAGCCATGGCGAGCCCGCTCACGCCGCCGGGGACCACCTTGGCATCGACCAGAAAGATGGCGATGCCGGAAGCCATGATGAAAGCGCCGATGATGATGGCGATATAGTCCCGTAAAAGATGTTTGCGCGAGATCGAATCGACCAGTTTTTTTGCTGCGGACATGAAGAA
>JAKQKF010000435.1 GCA_029560815.1 bacterium | reverse complement strand
CAAAATATGCCATGATCCTGTCGGGCGCCATCCTGATCGCCGGAGCGGCGCTCGCCCAGCCGGTTATCCTCCCGGACACCAGTTTTCAGCGTATTGGCGTAACCGCCGATCTGCCGGTCTTTTACGCCGAGATCAAGCGCGGACTCAATTTTCCCTGTTCCTGGCTCTCCGGCGCTTATAGCGATTTTACAGGCTGGCGCAGCCAGACCCGGCAGCTGGTGTTCGACCATCTGCTCACCGAACCGCCGCGGGCATCCTTCCAGCCGGTAACTCTCGCTGTAGAGGACCGGGGCAGCTACACCGCCCGCAAGGTCGTTTTCAATCTCAATGGCTGGAGCCGGGTTCTGGGATATCTGCTGGTGCCCAAAGGAGAGGGTCCTTTCCCGGCCGTACTGCTGCTCCATGACCACGGCGCGAAATTCGATATTGGCAAGGAAAAGATGGTCCGGCCTTTCGGCGAATCCCCAGCGCGGATCGCATCAGCGCAGCAGTGGGTTGCCAGCGGGTATGGCGGCCGATTTGTCGGCGACGAACTGGCCCGGCGCGGCTATCTCTGTTTTGCCACCGATGCCCTCAACTGGGGCGACCGCGGCGGTGCCGGCAAGGAGGGACAGCAAGCCCTCGCCTCCAATCTGCTCAATATGGGCGTGTCACTGGCCGGACTGACGGCCTGGGAGGACCTCGCCGCCTTGCGTTTTCTCGCGACACGGCCGGAGGCGGACACCACGCGCATGGCCGCCATCGGCCACTCCTTCGGCTCCTACCGCGCCTGGCAGCTGGCTGCCCTCTCGGAGCAGATCCGGGCGGCGGTCTGCATCTGCTGGATGGCCGGCCGCAGCGAGCTGCTCGTGCCCGGCAACAACCTCACCAAAGGGCAATCCTCCTACACCACCCTGCACCCCGGCCTGACCCGGCTGCTCGACTATCCCGATGTCGCCAGCCTCGCCTGCCCGCGGGCGCTGCTCTTTTACAACGGTGAAGATGACCATCTTTTTCCCCGGCTCGCCGCCCGGGCCGCCTTTGACAAGATGAGGCGGATCTGGGAGGAGCAGGGCGCCGGCAACAGGCTGGAGACCCGCTTCTGGCCCGGCGGCCACCAGTTTTCCCTTGAAATGCAGGAGGCCGCCTTCGCCTGGCTCGATGAGCAGCTCGGCCGCCGCCCGTTCAACCGATAAGGAGTACCGCTGTGATCAGGTTTTTACGCCTCACCGCATGGGGCTTCCTGCTGGCCATGAGCCTCCCCCAACCCTCTTCTCCCGCTGCCGGCGCCGGAACTTTCCCGGAGGCTCTCCAGCCGCCCGTCATTCCGGACCGGACGGTCTCGATCCGCGATTTCGGCGCGGCAGGCGACGGCCATACCCTCTGCACTGCAGCCATCCAGCAGGCTATCTCCGCCTGCGCGGCCGCGGGCGGCGGCAGGGTGGTCATTCCCTCCGGGATCTGGCTCACCGGCCCGGTCCGCCTCGAGAGCCGGATCGAACTGCACCTCGAAAGCGGCGCCCTGCTCCTCTTCTCCGGCGATCATCGTCTCTATCCGGTCATCCAGGCCCCGACCAAAGGGTGGCTGGTCGCTTCACCCCTCTACGGCTATGGTCTCGAGGATGTCGCCATTACGGGCATTGGGATCATTGACGGGGCGGGGGAGAGCTGGCGGCCGGTGAAGAAATTCAAAACCACCTCCCGGCAGTGGAAAGAGCTGATCAACTCCGGCGGAGTCGTTGACGAAAAGGGGGAGATGTGGTGGCCCTCCCGTGAAGCGATGGAGGGGGAAGACTATCTTGAAAAGCTTAAGAAAAGCAAACCCAAAAAGGAGATCACCGCCGAAGATCATCTTCCGGCGCGCGATTACCTGCGGCCCTACATGATCTCGTTCATCGATTGCAAGCGGGTGCTTTTCGAGGGCGTGACCATCAAGAATTCGCCCAAGTTCGCTCTCTGTCCCGCCTGGTGCGATCAGCTGATCATCAGAGACGTTAAAGTGAATAATGAATGGTGGGCGCAAAACGGGGACGGCATCGATATCAGCGCCTGCCGCAACGTGCTGGTTGAGAGGTGTACCGTAACTGCCGGAGATGACGGCATTTGCATGAAGTCCAGCGACCGTTCGGGACGAACGGGTCCCGCTCTGGAGAACGTCCTCATCCGCGACTGCATCGTCTACCACGGCCATGGCGGTTTTGTCGTCGGCAGCAATACCGACGGTGGCATGCGCAATATCCGCGTCGAGAACTGCACATTCATCGGCACCGATGTCGGCCTGCGCTTCAAGAGCGCGCGCGGCCGCGGCGGGGTCGTTGAAAATATCCGCATCCGCAACATCCGCATGAAGGATATCGTCGGCGAGGCGATCAGTTTCGACACTTTTTACGAGAGCGGTCAGCCCGACTCCCTGCCCAGGCCGGTCACCCGCGAAACCCCCGTTTTCCGCGATATCACCATTGACAGTCTCTACTGCGCCGGCGCCGCCCAGGCCATCGTCATGACCGGCCTGCCGGAGATGCCGATTCAGAATATCCGCATCCGCGACGCTCACATCACCGCCGGCACCGGCGTGCAGCTGCAGGATGTCCGCGATCTTGCCCTCGAACAGGTGGTGGTCAAGCCGGAGCGGGGTGGGCTTTTTGAGTTCAAACGCTGCCGCGGCATCTCCATCGATGGCGCGGGCTATATGGAAACGAGCGCCGCTTATCCCTCCGCGATCTGGCGGTCGCTGATGCATCACGATTCCGCCTGGTTCGGCAAGTCCGGGGCGGCCGCGGCCGCTGAAAATGTGCTCCTCTATCAGTGCGCCATCGGCGGCTGGCCCAAGAATATCGATATGGCCCGGACCTTGACGCCTGCTGAGAAAGAGCGGCTCACCACGCCTCCGCCCGACTCCGAGGCCACCATCGACAATGGCGCCACCTGGACCCAGCTCGCCTTCCTCGCCCGCGTAATTTCCGCCCGTCCCGAGCCGCGCTTCATTCAGGCCTTCAACCGCGGTCTCGACTATCTCTTCGCCGCGCAGTATAGCAACGGCGGCTGGCCGCAGTTCTTTCCCCTCCACCCGGGTTATTTTTCGCACATCACTTTCAATGACGACGCCATGACCGGGGTGCTCACTCTGCTGCACGAGATCGCGGCGGGAGAGGCCCACACCCGCTTTGTCGATGACGGGAGGCGGGAGAAATCCGCCGCTGCGGTCGAAAGCGGGATCCGCTGCATTCTGGCAACTCAGCTGAAAGAGGGGGAGAAGCGGACGGCCTGGTGCGCCCAGTATGATGAAAAGAGTCTGGAACCGGCCCCGGCGCGAAGCTACGAACTGGTCTCGCTCAGCGGCGATGAGAGCGTCGGCATCGTCCGCTTTCTGATGCGCCTGCAGAAGCCATCGCCGGAGATTATCGCCGCAGTGCAGGGCGCGGCCGATTGGCTGGAAAAGGTCAAAATAAAAGGCATCCGCGTCGATTACGCCGCTGATGCCTCTCTGCCCGGTGGATTCAACAAGGTGGTGGTGCCCGATCCCGCTGCGCCGCCGATGTGGGCCCGTTTCTATCTGATCGGTTCGAACCGGCCTTTTTTCAGCGACCGCGACGGCAAAATTTACTACGATCTGGCGGAAATCTCCGCCGAGCGCCGCAACGACTATGGCTGGCTCGGCTACTGGCCGCAGGAGCTGCTCGAGAAGGAGTATCCCCGGTGGCGCGAAAAGTGGAGCCGCCCTGTAAACTGACTACTTTTTCACCGGGAGCAGCCTCAGCATCCGCACATCATGAGACGGGATGACCGCTGTGAAGGGCTTGCGCGTTGTGCCGATCTCCCGGTGGGCCCAGAGATCGCGTATCTTCCACTGCGATGCGCTGAAATCGATGGCGCGCCCTGAAAAATCATCCCGGACCTGGTGGCTCTTCCAGTCAAACGCGACTTTTTTCGGCAGCTTGCTGCGGTTGAGAAAACAGACCGCCCACTCCCCGTCGACGAGTGGCTTGAACCAGACCTCAAGACTGTCAAGGGCCAGATACTTGAGCCCCTGAATGCCGAGAGCATCCTGGTCAACCGCAATGGCTTCCGCATTGGTCAGGATCTCGCGCGTCTCGGGAGTCATGGCGCCGAGGTCGTTGCCGGCCATCAGGGGCGCGGCGAGCATGCACCACATTGAAAAATGGGCGCGGTCCTCCGCGACCGACATGCCGTTGCCCACCTCCATCATGTCGGGGTCGTTCCAGTGGTCCGGACCGGCATGGACGCGCAGCCCTTCCTGCATATCGAGAATCTGCATCACTCCCCACGATTTCCAGCTGCCGTGGTCGACGACCCCGTCAAAGATGACCGCGATATCGCCGGTGGTGCGCCAGAGGTGGCCGACCTCCTTGGCCCACAGCCAGGGCTGATGGTTGCCCCATTCGCAGAGGCTGAAGACGACTGGCCGGCCCGCCTTACGGAGAGCCTCCCGCATGGTCGTATAGGCCTCCCTGGCGTTGAGATCGCCGGTGGCGCACCAGTCGTATTTGAGATAGTCCACACCCCAGCGGCTGTACTGGAGCGCATCCTGGTATTCGTAACCGCGGCTGCCGGGCCGCCCGGCGCAGGTCGTCCAGCCCGCATCCGAGTAGATGCCGAATTTGAGTCCCCTGGCATGGACATAGTCGGCAAGGGCCTTCATGCCGGAAGGAAAATGGACGGGATCGGCCTGGATAAAGCCGTCACCATCGCGCTGGCCATGCCAGCAGTCGTCGATGACGATGTAGCGGTATCCGGCCGCCTGCATGCCGCTGGCCACCATGGCATCGGCAGCCGCGCGGATGACCTCTTCGTTGACCTCGCAGCCGATCTTGTTCCAGCTGTTCCAGCCCATCGGCGGAGTCAGGGCCAGGCC